>JAPYSK010000001.1 GCA_029936515.1 Candidatus Thioglobus sp. | reverse complement strand
TTTCTTATGTTGGCTCAGATGCTTTAGGGGAGTTTTTAATTGAAAAAACTCAAAACGCTAATGTCGATACTTCTTATATTAAAAAACACAACACATTGCCAACAAGTCAATATTTGTCAGTACTAGATGACAATAATGATATGTTGGTATCGATATCTGATATGAGAATTATCAATGAAATGAGTATCGAAGATATAAAAAGTTGGAATAACACTCTCAATCAAAGCTCTGTTATAGTAGTTGACACAAATATTCCTGCCAAGGTAATTCAATACATTACAGATGAATACAGCCATATACCATTATTTTTGGATCCAGTATCGATCGCTAAAGCTTCAAAAATAATTGATATTATTGGTAAATTTCATACAGTTAAGCCTAATAGACTGGAGGCCGAGCTTATTACTGGAATCAAAATTACAGATAAGCAAAGCATGCTTAAGGCTGCACAAAACTTATTTGAAAGAGGGTGTAAGCAAATATTTATAACATTAGGCAAAGATGGTGTGTTTTATTACGACGGAATTGAGTATGGAGAATATTGCCAACGAAATACTGAAGTTAATAGCGCAAACGGAGCGGGAGATGCTTTTACAGCTGGAATAGTCTATGGGTATTTAAAATTAGATAGTATTAAAAAAACTGCAAAATATGCCTCAGCCTCTGCAGCAATAGCATTAAAAAGTAGAAACACGATTAGTGATGATATGTCACCAAAAAATATTGAACTTATATTAAAGGAAAATAAAATTGAAGCTAAATGATTACTTAGATATCCATCCAGATGTAGAAGATGCTATAAAAAACAAGTTGCCGATTGTAGCACTTGAATCTACTATTATCTCTCACGGTATGCCTTACCCAAATAATATAGAAACAGCAATAATGGTTGAAGATACGGTGCGCTCCAATAATGCAATTCCAGCAACTATTGCAATAATTAATGGGCGCTTAAAGGTAGGCCTTACCAACAAAGAAATCGATTTTTTAGCAACAAATAATAAAGTCAGAAAAATT
The DNA here is from genome assembly GCA_029936515.1 of Candidatus Thioglobus sp. GTDB lineage: Bacteria > Pseudomonadota > Gammaproteobacteria > PS1 > Pseudothioglobaceae > Pseudothioglobus. The sequence goes on along the minus strand of JAPYSK010000001.1, from coordinate 78,964 downwards.
TCAAGGAGGGACCTTGCTATTGCTGTCTCTAAAAAACTATCTGGCTCTACAACAGTAGCATCCACTATGATCATTGCTAACTTAGCAAAAATAGCTGTATTTGCAACCGGTGGAATAGGTGGTGTACATAGAGGTGCAGAAAAAACATTTGATATCTCTGCAGACCTTGAAGAACTTTCAAAAACGAACGTGTGCGTTGTTTGTGCTGGACCAAAGGCAATACTTGATATTGGATTAACTCTCGAGTACCTCGAAACCAAAGGTGTGCCAGTGATCGGCTATAAAACTTCAGAATTGCCAGCCTTTTACTCATCAAAGTCAGGATTTAATGTTGACTATAGAGTTGACGCAGCACTAGATATTGCAGAAATATTAAAGACAAAGTGGGACCTTTCAATTAAAGGAGGTGTATTGGTAACAAACCCTATACCAATAGCATTTGAACTGGAGTTGGTGATGATGAATAAAGCAATAAATGAGGCGATTATGGAGGCCGATAAAGAAAAAATTATAGGCAAAGAGATAACACCATATTTATTGTCAAAAGTCAATGAATTAACTGAGGGTAAAAGTCTAGATGCAAATATCAAGTTGATACAAAATAATGCAGCCTTAGCAGCAAAAATTGCGATGCATTATATAAAATAAATTGAAAAGTTAATCAAGACAATACTAAAGATTCCAATAAGTGATCCAAAAAGTTACCACCTTTTTTCAATTGCTCAAGACTTATATATTCATTTGCTTTGTGTGCTTGATCAATATTACCAGGTCCACAGACTAGGGTAGGGATGCCGAGCCTTTTTTGAAATAATCCTCCCTCGCTACCAAATATCACTTTACTGTGAGCATTATTATCAAGTAGCCCCTTTACATAAGCAACAAACTCTATACCTGGATCGGTTAGTAAGCCTGGATAAGTTGCTAGCGTTTCAAAATTAAAACCTGTATCAGAATCAATTAAGTGCATCTCGTTTTCTAGATGGTCTCTAGCAAAGTTCTCAATTTGATCTAATAAATGCTGTGGATCTTCTTCGTAAAGGTGTCGAATTTCAAAGTCAAACTGACACGAATTAGGCACAATATTGAGAGCCGTTCCACCTCCTATAACGCCAGTATGAAGGGTAGTATAGGGCACCTCATAGTCCTTATCAAAGGGCCCATTTTGTGCTTTTTCGTGAGCTAATTTACGAATATATACGATTAATTCTGATGCAAAATCTATCGCATTAACTCCTAAAGGTGATTGCCCAGAGTGACAGGCATGACCTCTAACTTTTACGCGAGTTGCGTGCTTACCTTTGTGGCCAATAACAACCTCCATGCCGGTTGGCTCACCGATAATGCAGCAGCTTGGCTTGATGTGTTGATGCTCTAGTAAATCCAGCATTCTCTGAACACCAACGCAGCCTATCTCCTCATCATAAGAGAACGCTAAATGGATTGGTTTTGTGAGTTCTGAAGATACCATCTCTGGAACGCGACTCAATACTAAAGCAATAAAACCCTTCATATCAGCGCTACCACGTCCATAAAACTTGCCATCAGACTCTATCAATGAAAATGGATCAGTGCCCCAGTCTTGAGAAGCAACAGGTACAACATCGGTGTGCCCTGAGAGCATCACTCCGCCAATATCTGTTCTGCCAATGGTTGCATAGAGGTTGGCTTTTTTTCCGCTCTCATCATGTATCAACGTTGAATCAATGTCATAACTTGATAAATAGGACTGAATGAATTCAATTAATCCAAGGTTAGAGTTATAGCTGGTGGTGTCAAACCCTACTAATGTTTTTAAGAGTCCAATCGCTTTACTGTCTTTCTCTGATGCTGCACTGAATGGCATACTAGAGGTCTCCAGAGACACCATAGCTTGGAGCACTTCTAGGGTCTATAGCGCGAGTATTGTAATCCATCATTTGTTCTTCGTAGTTTCGCCACAGATCAATGAGTTTATTAATTGGCTCCTCATCAGCCCAATCCACTCTTAAGTCAACTAATGGCCAAGAGTGTTCATGTGCAACCTTGATTCCAGCCGAGTGAATAGGGCCTTCTTCGCCGCCTGCATCAAGACCAGCTTTTAAGGCCAGTAGTAAACGCTCAGCAAGGTGAAGGTGTGAGTGTTTAGAAAAATTATCAACTATAGCCTGAGGTATTTCAGTACTGATTAATAAATTTCCTGCAGCAATACAATCATGACCTTGAGCTACTGAGTGCGTACCGAGCGTTTTTGTACCAGAAAAGCTTGAGCTTTGCCCTTTGTTGTCAATAACAGTTAATTGCCGATAATCGATGAATTTGCGGTCCTTAGTAACTATTTCAATTGCTTGTTCGGAGCTTGAACCCTTAGCAATTAAATCGAGCATTGCATCGCCCAAACTTGGGTCAGTAATATTTTGAGTACTTGCAGCACCAACCCCTGCTCGAACCCAGGGACAGCGACTCGCTACAGATATACTCGAGGAGGTTATAGCTACCCCAACCATACCCGTTCTTTCGCAAAAACCTGCAACAGAAAAAGTCATAACAATATCTCCTTTTAGTTGTCTTTATTTAGTGTTTATTCAGCCTCTGGAATCATTGCCTCAACATCAATTTCCATCAACATCTCTGGTACCGCTAATCCTTTAACAATTAACCCAGTTGAGCAGATATGAATACCCTTAAGCCACCTTCCAACAACCTCGTATACCTCTTCGCGATATTCACGCTCAGTGATATAGATGGTCACTTTGCAGATATGCTCCAACTTAGAGCCTGACTCTTCAAGTAGAACCTTGACACAACTCATTGCGTTTTCTGTTTGCGCTCTAGCATCTCCAACGCCGGTAATATTGCCATCCAAGTCAAAGCAGGTTTGTCCTCTTAAAAATACTCGGTTTCCAGCCCTAACAGCCATACAAAGGTCGTTGTCCATGCCCTTACCTGGGTACATTTGTGCGGTGTTAAATTTTCTAATTCTTTGGTGTGTCATTGTGTCTCCATTATAAATCTATTTAGTTCTATGTGTTTTATAGCTTTGAGGCACTTTCTGAAGCGTCAAAGTCGAGATAATTGCGTCGCAAGGCTATCTGGTCAGTGAGAAACTTAGCGTCCTCCCAGACGCCCCAGATGAACGATGAACCTCGACGTGACTGCCACGGAAGACCAAGAAAATAAACCCCCGACTCGCCTGAAATACCGCGCTCATGTTTCGGCTTGCCTTTTTCATCTAACGCGTCAACCTTTAACCAGCTGTAATCAACATCAAAACCTGTTGCCCAGACAATTGAGTTTATTCCAGCTTCTTTAAGATTCAGCTCAAGAATAGGATTAGTCACACATTTTGGGTCTGGCAGCACTTTGCGGGCTTCAGGCTCTTCTGGAAAGTCGAGACCATTACGAATCACATAAGCGTCAGCTTGGTCAAGTAGTGATAGGGTATATGCATTTCCGCTGGCAATATTTTTTGTAAGATCAGAGGCAAAACCCATCACATTATTTTTAAACGACTGTGTTCTTCCTAGTAGGGTAATTCCTTGCCCAGCGAGACGACGAAAATCAACCGTATGTCCTCCATGAGCACCACTCACCGCTATGGTGACATGTTCCATCTCTGGATCCCTAGTGGTCGCCTCCCATTTACCGAGAACACCAAGCCACCAGACGAAATCACGTCCACGATAGCTTCGCGGAGGAAGGTCGTGTGGGCCTACAGAGAGATAAATAGATTTTCCTGCAAGTAAAAGCTCATCAGCGATCTGTGCCCCTGATGATCCTGCCCCTACAACCAGAACTGCGCCTTCAGGCAACTGCTCAGGATTGTGGTAGTCTTTTGAATGGATTTGTGTTATTGCTTCATTTTCTGGTACAAGGTCTGGAATCAAAGGGCACTGAAAAGGTCCTGTAGCGGCAACCACATTGTTGGCTTCGATTACACCGTCTGAGGTTTCAACACGAAATCCTGGGCGTCCATCATTCCTTTTAACTTCCAAAACCTCGACACCACAAATAATTGGAGCTTTAATCATGTCAGCGTACGCAACAAAATAGTCAGCAACTTGCTCCTTATTAGGGAATCCATTGGGGTCAAAATCAGGGAACTCCATATTCGGAAATCGATCATGCCAGGCAGGGCCATTAGCAACCAGAGTGTCCCATCTCTCTGAACGCCAGCGCTCTGCAATTCTGCTTCTCTCAAGAACGAGGTGAGGTATGTTTGAGTTGCTTAGGTGTTCACTCATGGCTATTCCTGCTTGCCCTGCACCGACTACGAGTGTGTCTATTTTTTTAGTCAACATTTCATGTTCTTTTTTATCTTTCAACAAATTTTTAGCACTTAGAAACTCTAAATAATCACTTATAAATAGCCGTCATTCGATAAATCGCTAATTGTTTCAATGATACTTTCTCGCAAAATGTTTACCATTTTATCAACCTCTTTTCGTGTCATCACGAGTGGAGGAGATAATACATTCATATGCGCTAAAGGCCTAACTATGAGACCACGATTTTGACAGTGGTTGGCGATACGTGTGCCAACTTCACCATCTTCATGAAGAAGCTCTTTTGTTTGTTTATCAGCAACATTTTCAATGCACATCATAAATTTTCTACCACGTACCTCGCCGACAATATCGAGGTCTTCTAGAGTTTTTAGTTGCCTCTCAAAGTAATCACCCACATCGTTTACATGTTCACACAGATTCTCTCTTTCAATAATTTCAATATTCTTTAACCCCGCCGCACAGCAAACAGGATGACCAGAATAAGTGAAGCCGTGAGTAAATAAAGCACCTTTGGCCTGGGGGATACTAATAACATCATAAATATCGTCTGATAGTATTGTTGCGCTTAGTGGTAGATACCCGGAGGTTAAGCCTTTAGCGCAAGTAATGATATCTGGTTGTAAATCAAACTCGTCTTTAGAGGCAAACATATGGCCCAATCGACCAAAGCCTGTAACCACTTCATCAGAAACATAAAGAACATTATATTTATTACAAACCTCTTGGGTTTTGCGGTGATAGCCAGGTGGCGGTACAATAACACCGCCGGCACCCAGTATTGGTTCAGCAAAAAAAGCGGCAATATTATCGGCACCAAGCTCTAATATTTTGTCCTCCAACTCTTGCACTTTAGAGTCACAAAAATTCTCTAAACTCATATCATCAGGACGTCGATAGGGGTTCGGACAACTTATGTGATGAACCATTTGATTGTCAACATCAAAACCAACATGATCAAACTCAACACCAGTAATTGACATTGCCATATAGGTGCTACCGTGGTAACCATCAATTCGACTGATAATTTTCTTCTTAGTTTTTTGCCCCAATTGATTAAAATAAAAGTGAATAATGCGAACAGCCGTATCGTTAGCTACAGAACCCCCACAACCATAAAACACATGATTTAAATTTCCTGGTGCTAATTCTGCAAGTTTTGCAGCTAAAGCTGCAGCTGGAGGTGTGGTGTGATGTCCAAAGGTAGAAAAATAAGGAATACGCCGCGCTTGCTCGGCAATAGCATCTGCCATCTCTTCTCGACCATAGCCGATATTTACACACCAAAGACCTCCTATGCCATCCATAAACTGTCGTCCTTCGCTATCAGTCAGGGTTATTCCAGAACCGTCAGTCAGAACCAGCGAACCTTCATCTTTAAAGGTTGAAAAGTCGGTCCATGGATGAATAAAATGATCTTTATCTTGTTGCCAAGTTGTTTTGGTTTTAACGTCCATAGTGAATTCTCCAAGTTTTTAATCAATAAGGTCTTCTTTTAGTACTAATCCGTTTGCGATATATATTTAATATTGAAAAGTGCCATACCATTCTGGATAAAAGACAATAGAAGCTAATACAAGTACCTGTATTAATATAAAAGGTATAACGCCTTTATAAATATCTGTCGTTTTTATGTTGCTAGGAGCAACCCCTTTCAAATAAAACAAGCTGAACCCAAACGGTGGCGTTAAAAATGAAGTTTGCAGATTCATAGCGATTAGAATGGCAAACCAGATAGGGTTAATGCCTATAGCATCTGAAATTGGTACCAAAATTGGAACAATAATATAAGAAATTTCAACAAAGTCTATAAAAAATCCTAAGATCATAATAACGAGCATTGCAATTATAATAAAGCCCCATTTATCACCCGGCAAGCTGAGCATAAAGTTCTCAATTAATAAGTCACCCCCGGTATAGGTGAAGACCATAGAAAATGCAGTTGCACCAATCAAAATGCCAAAAACCATTGCCGTTATTTTCACCGTTTCCATGGAAGATTCCATCAACATTGAAAAGGAAAATTTTCTATATAAGAGTGCTAGTATTACGGCACCAACACAGCCAATAGCGGATGATTCTGTAGGGGTTGCAATGCCTGCAAAAATAGAACCTAGAACAACAACAATTAATGACAAAGGCGGAATAATTGAAAATAATGCTGAAATGACTTGGCTTTTTTTACTTTCGCCTTCTTGCCTTTCAATTCTAACTGCTGGTCCGATCTGGGGATTCAAATAGGCTGCTATCAAAATATAGACTGTATAGGCTGCAACCAGAACTAGACCAGGAAAAAGTGCAGCTTTAAAGAGGTCTCCAACAGGCACATTAAAGACGTCTCCCAATATAATAAGAACAATAGAAGGTGGTATGATTTGACCCAAGGTTCCTGCTGCACATATGGTTCCAGTAGCTAATCCTTTTGAATAGTTATACTTCAACATAACGGGCAAAGAAATAACGCCCATAGCTACAACACTGGCACCAACTACCCCTGTAGATGCTGCTAATAAAGAGCCGACTAAAACGGTACTGATTGCTAAGCCGCCTCTAATTTCACCAAATAGATAACCCATAGATTCAAGTAGGCGTTCTGCTAATTTAGTTTTTTGCAGGATCAAGCCCATTAATATAAACAAAGGAATTGCCATTAAAATGGTGTTATTCATAATGCTCCAAATACGATGAGGCATCATCGCAAACATCATCAAACCATTATCTATACCGTCAACCAATAGCTCGCCATCACTAAAAGCTTCAATGATGCCAGCAGCCATACCAAAGAATACCGATACTGCTCCAAAAGTAAACGCAACAGGAAAGCCAATAAATAGCATTCCTAGACCAGTAAAAAACATTATTAAACCTATCATGAGTCTGAACTTGAGTTGAGTCGTTTTAAGAGGTTATAGTTACGCGCAAAATAACCAATTGACATGAATATTAAAATAAAAAACGCTGTTGGAATTAAACCCTTGATAATAAAACGATAGTGCAGTCCGCCTGGATCTCCACTCTGCTCCATAAAATTGTAGGCCTCTGCAACAAAGCCAAGTGAGCCGAATGCTACTAATAGGCTAAGTGGTAGAACAAATGTAATGACACCAATCATATTGATGATGGCTTTCTTTTTTGCACTAAAATTTGTATACAAAACATCAACACGTACGTGACCCTCTTGATTCAGTGTATAAGATAATCCCAACAATATAATTACCGAGAATAGGTGCCACTCCATCTCTTGCAAAGCAACTGAATTAGAGTTCATTAGGTAACGATTCAAGGCATCGAAAGCAACATTGATCATCATTATGATGAGCAAAAACGCAATAACGATACCTAAGTATTTAGAAAATTTATCGCAAAATGATTCAATCCATTGCATTACATTAGCCTGTAAAAATAAAAAAAATGCCCGCGTTTATAGCGGGCATTATAAAACACATAAGATTTAAATTATTCGATATTGTCTTTCAAGTACAAATAATCTGACATCTTTGTCCATTCTCGAGCCTTCGCCATAAATTCCGCTTGAGATTCCATAATCTTTTTGAACATAGGATCTCTTGCAGAAGTTTCAGCGATAAGTCGAGCATTAACAGCCTTCATCTCAGCAATTACTTCTGGAGGGAATGTCCTAACTTTAATGTTAGGGTAATCCACTCCCATCTTAGACCAAGCTTCGGCACTCATGGCAAAGTTTTCCCAATACATACGCGCCTTGGAATCAACCATAGCTACCTCGATAATAGCCTGTAAATCAGCCGGTAACTCATTCCAAGCATCTTGGTTGATTAAGAACTGCAAGTCTGTTGCAGGCTCATGCCAACCAGTATAGTAATATGGTGCAACCTTATGAAAGCCCATATTAATATCCATACCTGGACCAACCCACTCAAGCGCATCAATCGTTCCACGCTCTAGTGCTGTATATAACTCACCCGCAGGCAGGTTAGTTACCGCAACACCAAGTTCAGCCAAAACTTCTCCGGCAAAACCAGGAATTCGCATCTTCAGACCTTTAAGGTCGTCAACAGAATTGATTTCTTTACGGAACCATCCACCCATCTGATTACCTGTACTACCACCTTGATACTGGTTAACTCCATGTTTGTCAAACACTTCTTTTGCGAGTGCTTCACCACCACCATAGAAGTACCAAGCGTCTTGCTCAGATGTTGTCATACCGAAAGGCATAGTTGTAAATGGCATAGTATTAATGTCCTTGCCTTTCCAATAGTAAGAGGCTGAATGACCCATCTCATACTGACCAGCTTTGACCATATCAAGTATGCCCAAGGCAGCTTTGTGTTTATTTTTATCATCAACACGAATTGTCATTCGACCACCACTCATCGCCTCTACATTGTCAGCAAAACGTGTAACAGTCCATGCGAAAGGTGGTAAGCCAGCAGGCCATGTCATCGCCAGTTTCCACTTGATGACTTTTTCATCTGCAGCAATTGAACTCGAACCACTAAAAACGAGTAGTGTTGCTACCATCATAAGTATCAATTTATTTCTAATCATAAGTAATCTCCTTAAATAAATATATCAAAATAAAAAACCGCTCTCGTGATGAAGACAACTGATTGTTCCAACTAAAAAACGGGTCACGAAATTAGCACAACAAAAAACAATAGTTTAAGAGCTAAAAATTGATCAATTTTTCACCTTGAGTAAATCGATTGTATACCTTTTTTTGATTTCACACAACCACTGAATTAGTATTGTTTAAATCGACTCAATTTTACTTCTCCTGACAATGATAAATAAATTATCCTATGTCATTCATATTAATAGCGCTCTATTATTAATTACTAGATCACTTTCTTGAAAAAAACATACTGAAGATAAGCATAAAAAACAGTAAAAGGACGAAAACTCCAAGCAATATAAAGCGCCCTGAATATGAATCTATATAGTTTTCTTTGAAGATTTCAATATAGCCCTTATCCTGTATTTTCTGATCAAGCTCATCTGACTCATTGAGATCTTTTTCAATTTCTTTAAGAAGTTGTTCTAAATCAGAAGTATTAGTCTCAGAAGCTTGTATATTTTGATTGGATTCTGCCAATAATGAAGCGTCTTCATCAGCCACTGTATTGAGCGAATTTAATGGCAATTCTTGATCTCTATCGTCACCTCCAGCAAAGGAGAAGTTTATAAATCCAAGAGTTAAAAGTGAGATTAGTATTAGTTTTTTCATATATGTATTTATATCATACAATTATTGTAATATATCCAAAAATTGTACTCACTTTTAAGGCATTAGGTAATTTAATTCTGTTAATATATTGCTTAATTTAATCGGAGAAAATTATGGCAACATATGAATGTGATAATTGTGGAATGGCTGTTAACGCAACTTGCGCTAAATGTGATGAACCTCTAGTAGACGGCATGCTTACGCTTGATGATGGAACAGAAGTTCAAATTTCAAAATGTCCAAATGGTCACGGAAAAATTAAATCACCTAGTTGTTGTGGCCAAGATATGAGCTGCGCTATCTAATTAATTTTTAATCTAACCATTAGGTTTTAACGATTGACTCAGTCAATCGTTATTTATCTTATTATTCCAAATAACTTGAAATGCTATCTCAAGCTGAAATTAATCAATTTAATAAGGATGGTGCTGTTTTAATAAAAGGTAAGTTTGAAAAGCAATGGATTGAAAAGCTTAGAAATGGCATTAATGAGGATATAAATAATCCTAGTCCACGGTTTGTAAGACATACAAAGGATAAAGATGCACCTGGTTACTTCGAAGATTTTTGGATATGGGATCTATATAAAGACTTTAAAGACTTTGTTTTTAATTCACCTACTGCTCAAATTGCCTCAGAGCTTTTAGAGGCTAAAAAAATTAATTTAGTCATGGATAATTGGTTTTATAGAGAGTCAGGGTCTAAATCAGGCGCTCCTTTTCATCACGACATCTCATACTTTGATTTTGAAGGAACTATGTGTGTTCTCTGGCTCCCTCTCGAGCCTGTCTCAAAAGAAGAGGGAATAGCTTGGATTAAGGGCTCCCATCTCTGGAATAAGCTTTATATAAGAACACGATTTCAAGAAGGACATCCAATTGATGGAGAAGCCGGCGAGGTGAATGGAAAGACATACGATATAACGCCAGATATACTTGAAAATAAGGACAACTATGAATTTCTACAGTGGGACCTTGAATTGGGTGATTGTGTCTTTTTTGATATGCGAACTTTGCACGGAAGCTTGAATGAAGTTACTCCAAAAAAAGATATTCATCGATATACTCTGAGAATGGCAAAAGAAGGTTCTAGGGTTGAGTATCGAGGTGATTGGGCCCAAGATGAAAGGGCAATAATGGAGGCAAATGGTTACCAAAATGGTGACGATTTATCTGGAAAAATGTTTCCTACCTTGTATAAAAAACTTTGACAATGAAAAACCTCGGATTAACCTCTTTAAATCTTCTTTAGGGCTTCGATTAGATTATTTACATCTTCATGAGTATTGTAGTGAACCATACTTGTTCTTACAACACCATCATCAACATCTATTCCTAAAGCCTTTAAGCATCGCCATGCATAGAAGTTGTCATTCCTTGTTGCAATGCCATGTTTAACAAGATCACTACTGAGCTCCTTTGATGACTTATTGTCCATAGTAAAGGCAATCGTTGGCGCTCTATTTTTATTCTCTATTTTGTTTTTTCCGATAAGTTTAATGTCATCTCGAGAGCTTATATATTCGAGAAGGGGGTTTGCTATTTCTTGTTCATGCTTTGCAATCAATTCATTAATTTTTTCAATTTTGTCTCTAACAGAGCCATCCTCTCCTGGAAAGTGATGCTCAAATAAGTTATTAAAATACTCATATACGCCAATTAAACAGGACAACTCTTCATGATTTGGGCCGCCTGGATTAAGAGTGTAGGGGACATCTCCCTCTAGAAATTCATGATTTTGATTCGGTAGTTTGTCTAGAATCGCTTTTTTCCCATAAAGAAGACCTAAGTGGGGGCCGTAAGTCTTATAGAGGCTAAATGCGTAAAAATCAACATCAAGGTCTTTTACATCAGGAAATCCATGGGGTGCATAAGAGACACCATCACCAATAATATAAGCGTCATACTCATGAACCAGTTTTGCAATGGATTTAAGGTCATTTATTGAACCCACAATGTTAGAGCAATGAGTGACCGCGACAATTTTAGTTTTTTCTGACAATAAAGATTTTAAATCTTCAATCTCAAGTTCAGCAGTTTTTGTATTGATTTTCCATTCCTTGATAACCATACCGTGCTCGGCGAGCCTTCGCCATGCTCCAACATTAGCTTCATGGTCTTGATTGGTAACAATTACTTCATCACCTGGCTTTAAAAGACTTCTCATTGCATTAGACAATACGTACATATTTATCGTTGTAGAGCCTCCAATAATGATTTCATCATTCTGTACATTAATCATTTCAGCAAACAAATTAGTTGCTTGATCCATATTATCTCCAGCAATTGCAGAGGTATCAAACTCGGCATAAGGCTGAACCTTTGTTGAGGTCATAAAATAATTTAAACGCTCGATGACGTTATTAGGAACGTAACTTCCACCGGCATTTTCAAAAAAAGACCATTTGGCACTTAAGGGGTCATTAAAGGCTGGAAATTGCGCTTTTACATAGTTCACGTCTAATGAGACATTGTTGTTTGACATTACTACTCCTTGTCGATAAATTTATATAATTTTAAGAGCTAAATTTTGTAGTCAGGCTCTTCCTTGTCCAAGATTCTTTTTAATGCATCAAAGTGAAGGTCTGAGGCGTCATAGTCTTGCCATTGCTGAGCCGTTTTTGTAGCAATCTCATGACTTACTAAGTGTAAGTTTTTACCAGTTTGATAAGCCCCAATTAAATTTTCACAGGAGCGTTCAAAGTAATAAAGGTCGTCAAACGCTTTGGCTACCGTCTTAGCAGCGGTCAGAACTCCATGATTACCCATCAACAGAACAGAATTATCACCCAAGATAGTGCTTAATCTCTCAGCCTCTTTGCCAAGACCCATACCGCTATAGTCATGATCAATTGATACCTTTTCATAAAAGCGCATTGTGTTTTGATCGATAGGCTTCATGGTCTTATCTTCAAGACTGGCGAGAATGGTTGCATATTTAGGATGGACATGAAGAATACATCTGGCTTGAGGATTATTTCTATGCATTGCCCCGTGTATAGCCCAAGCTGAAGGATCAGGGGCATTGGGTTGTGACATTGTTGTTGGGTCATTAGAATCTAGAAGAATAAGGTCACTTGCACAAATCTGAGAAAAATTCATCCCGATAGGATTTAATAGGAATTGTGAGCCATCATCTGAAACTGCCAAGCTGAAGTGATTTGCAACAGCTTCATGCATATTAAGTCTTGCGGCCCACCTAAAAGCAGCGGCAAGGTCAGAGCGCTCTTTTTTATAGTCAGTTTTCATAGTTTTTAAGTTTAAGTTTACATATGTTCCTTTACCATGATGACGAAAAAGTATATTACTATTTTCAAGCTTATCGATGGCTTTTCTGACAGTTCCAATACTCACATTTAATCGCTTTGAAAGTTGAGATTCAGAAGGAATAACATCACCAATTGATAGCTCTCCACTAGTGATTTTATTATTGATATAGTCTATAACAGTTTGATAAAGCTTCTTATTCACGTGTATGAAAGCTATTTTATAAGGACAATTGTCTCAGTATACTCATATATATGAGTTTATTTAAAGCCTTTAAAATATTTTTGGTAATAAACCTAAACTTTAGTTATAGCAGCAGAAGGGTATATAGAATTACTGATATTTTCGGGTAAACTATCATCTTGTTTATTTGAGGCATAATAATGGCGTTAGTAGAAGATTTAACGAATAGAGCAAAAGTCAGATATCCACGTATTTTATTGCCCGAATCTAATGATGCTCGCGTTCTAGAGGCGGCTAAGCTTCTTGCAAACCAAAAAATTGCCAAAATCGTTTTACTTGACGCAAAAACTGACACAACTCATGGCATTGAATTCATTAATCCTGAAGATGAAGATTTGAAGCTGGAGTATGCCAAAACTTTTTATGAAAGAAGAAAGCATAAGGGTATTGATCTTAATGAAGCTTTAGAGCTAGTTTCAAACCCAAGTGTATTTGCAATGGTTGCTCTATATAGAGGCGATGTGGATGGCGTTGTTACAGGTGCCATTACACCAAGCCAGGAAGTATTAAGTAATGCTCTACGAATTATAGGTGTCTCTAATGACAGTAAGCTTGTATCAAGTTTATTCCTAATGGTATTTGATCAAAATCATCAAATATATGGTGAGAATATGATCTTTTCAGACTGCGCTATGAATATAGACCCTAGTTCTGAAGAGTTAGCTGAAATTGCACATAGCGCATTTAAAACAGCCCAATCTTTACTTGAAAGTGAGCCAAAAATAGCTATGCTTTCATTTTCTACAAATCAAAGCGCTAAACACCTACAAGTTGACAAAGTAAGGCTTGCAACTGATATCCTTAAATCTAGACTGCCAAACATTGATATTGTTGGTAATATACAGCTTGATGCTGCTTTGGATAAAGACGTATTAAAGATTAAATATCCAGAAACTGCTTTTGTTCCACCTGCAAATGTATTGATTTTTCCTAACCTAGATGCAGCTAATATTGGCTACAAACTTGTTCAGCGATTTTCTGGTGCAAAAGCAATTGGACCAATCCTTCAGGGGCTTGCAAAGCCAGTTAATGATTTATCACGAGGATGTAGCGTCGATGAGATCGTTAATACAGTGGTAATTACAGCTAATCAATGTAAATAGCTACATCCCAATATAGTTTGGTCCACCACCACCTTCGGGAGGAGTCCAATTGATGTTCTGTGACGGGTCTTTAATGTCACATGTCTTGCAATGAAGGCAATTCTGAGCATTTATCTGAAAATAATCAGCCCCATCTTTTTCAATAATTTCATAAACACCTGCTGGGCAATACCTTTGAGCTGGTTCGTTAAAAATTTTGTTATTGTAATCAAGTGGAATGTTAGGGTCAGTAAGCTTTAGATGAACGGGTTGGTCTTCTTCATGGTTAGTTCCAGATAGGAATAAAGAAGAGGTAATATCAAAACTTAATAAATTGTCAGGGGCAGGGTATGTCTTTATTTTTGAGGCTTTAGTTGTCTTTAAGGAATCACAATCTCTCTTTTCATCTTTAATAGTAATCGGCAATTTGTTACGAAAAATGTTCGACTCAATAAAGTTATAGGCTGCACCAGCATAAAAGCCAAATTTATGCATAGCGCCACTAAAGTTTCTTGATTTATAGAGTTCTTTATATAGAGCACTATTTTTAAATAAATCATCAAAATCACAGATCTCTTCTAAAAGCAGCTTATTAATATACTCTGCAGCAAGAATGCCTGACTGAAGAGCGCAATGACTGCCTTTTATCTTGCTAGGGTTAAGTGTTCCAGCGTCACATCCAATAATCATTCCACCATCAAACTCCATTTTTACAAGAGAGTTAATGCCGCCTTTTGTAATTGCTCTTGCGCCATACGAGACACGTTTACCAGAATCAAGAAATTGTTTGATTGATGGATGTTGCTTGTATTGCTGAAATTCTTGAAAAGGGCTGTGATGAGTATTAGAATAGTTTAGGTCAACGATTAGACCGACTGCAATTCGATTGTTTTCGAAATGATAAAGGAAGCCTCCACCTGATGTTCCACCATTAAGTGGCCATCCCATAGTATGTACAACATCTCCGGGACTATGTTTATTATTGTCAACTTCCCAGATTTCTTTAAAGCCAATAGCAAAATGTTGGGGTGTTTTCCCCTCATCTAAGCTAAATTCTTTTATTAATTTTTTTCCTAAGTGACCCCTTGCGCCTTCTGCAAAAATTGTTTGCTTTGCAAGTATATCCATTCCTGGTGTGAAGGTACCTTTTTGATTTCCCTCCTTGTCTATACCCATATCACCAGTAGAGATACCACAAACCCTACCATTTAAATCAGTCAAGTAGCTTTGGGCAGGAAATCCAGGGAAAATATCGACACCAAGGTTTATTGCTCGTTCGGCAATCCATTGACAAAGCTCTCCTAGTGAGATGATGTAATTACCTTTGTTATGAAGGCTTTTTGGCATTAACCAAGTGGGGACTTTTATGCTCTTATTATTATTGGTGAACCAATAAAGATCATCCTTAACTACAGAGGTTTTAAGTGTAGGACAATTTTTTGCCTCTTCTGGGAAAAGGTCAAACAAGGTTTGAGGTTCAAAGACAGCGCCAGAAATGATGTGAGAGCCTATTTCAGAGCCTTTTTCTAGTAAACAAACAGAGAGTTCGGGATTAAGCTGTTTTAGTTTGCATGCCGAAGCTAAGCCCGAAGGGCCTCCTCCAACAACTACAACATCATACTCAATTGACTCTCTTTCCATTATTTGTATCCCTATTGGGTGTAATCATTGAGATCTTTTAAAGCGTCAAACAAATCAGTCTGCCATACTAAATCAGCCATTCTAGACATAGGCGCATCTGGATCACTATTTATCACTACAATGACCTGAGAGTCTTTCATGCCAGCAAGATGTTGAATGGCACCAGAAATGCCAACAGCTAAATACAATTTAGGTGCAACAACTTTACCTGTTTGTCCAACTTGGTAGTCATTCGAAATAAAGCCTGCATCAACCGCAGCTCTAGAAGCACCAACTGCTGCGTCTAACTTGTCAGCTAATTGCTCAATTAGGGCAAAGTTTTCTTTTGATCCAAGTCCACGTCCACCAGAAACAATTCTCTCGGCTGTTGTTAGCTCAGGCCGCTCTGATTGAGATTCCTGAAGAGAAACAAAGATAGAGTTTGACTCGGGGATAGATGGTGACAAATTCTCAACTGCTGCTGAGCCACCATCAGGGCTATGCTCAAAAGCAGTAGCTCTAACAGTTAACAACATAGTCTCATCATTTGACTCAACTGTTGCCATAATGTTACCGGCATATAATGGGCGAACAAATGTGTTATTTGATTTAATTTCACAAACATCAGATATAGGTTGAACATCTAGATAGGCGCCAACTCTTGGTAAAATATTTTTACTAAAGGTTGACGATCCAGAGATTAAATATTTATAACCACTCATTGCCTCTGCTACTAGCTTACTAGCAACTTCAACACTGGGATGCTCCAATTCAGGACTAACGATCATTTTTACTGTGTTGATGCCACTCAGAGATGCAACTGGAGTAGAGTGTGCCGAATCATTTGTAAGCACTAAGGCGTCTATGCTATCAGAAAGTTCAGAAGCTGCTGTTATTGCAGCTCTGCTATTAGCACTAACTTCAGAGCCGTTGAGTTCAATTAGAATAAGTGCAGACATTATAGGACTCCTAATTGATTTAACTCGGAGAAAAATTCTTCAGCAGAGCTAATCTGTTTAGAGGCTCTATCTTTAGTTCCAGACTCTTCAACACTAATAACTTTAATTCTCGGTGTGATGTCAATACCAAGGCTTTCTATTTCAATTGTCTCTAAAGGCTTAGACCTTGCCTTCATAATGTTTGGTAATGAAGCATATCTAGGTTCATTTAGCCTTAAATCGACTGTAACTATTGAAGGTAGATTAAGTTTCCTAGTTTCTATTCCGGAGTCAATTTCACGGCAAACCTCTACACTCTTAGCGTCACTACTTAAATCAAATTTAGAAATGAATGTTCCAAGTGAGTAATCTAGAAGGCCTGAGAGAATTTGACCAGTTTGGTTATTATCATTATCAACAGCTTGCTTACCCATGATGATTAGATCAGCTTGTTCGCGATTGATAATATTGGCTAAAATCTTAGCAACGTGTAATGGCTGTAAATCTAAATCTGTTTCAGTCTTAATGAAAATAGCTCGATCAACGCCCATCGCCAGTGCAGTTCTAAGGGTGTCTACTGTTTTGTCAGTGCCGATACTAACTACAATTGTTTCGTTAGCGCTGCCACTTTCTTTAAGGGTTAATGCCTCTTCAACAGCAATCTCGCAAAAAGGATTCATTGCCATTTTTGCATTGGTTAAATCAACTAGTTGTGTTTGCTTGTTGATTCGTGCTTGGGTGTAAGGGTCAAGGACACGTTTGATAGGGATGATTATTTTCATATTTTCTGTTAGGTTTTCGGAATAAAACTGGCGAATAATACCATAAAAATTAACTTTGTTTAAAGATTGAAAATAAAATTTTACAACATCTTATGATGATTTACACTTCCATCTGAAAAGGCAATTAAATGTCACTTAATTGGAAATCTTAACTTTGCTTCAGCGCCTTGCTGTAATAAGCGATTTTTCAAAGTGATTTCACCTTCATGGAGTTGCATTATCTTTCTAACAAACCTTAATCCTAAACCGTTACCTCTGTCTCCCGAGTCAGGCCTTGACACTGAGAAGAATCGAGTAAATAAATTTCTTAGAACATGAGGCGGCATTCCTGGCCCATCATCAAGCACTATAATTGAGACAGCTGTATTGGTTTCAGAGGCCTTGATTGTTATGATTCCTTCTTTAGGACTGAACTCTAGAGCATTGTTCAAAATATTACTAATTGCTTGTTCAAGTAATATTTTTTCAGCAAATATTGTGATTTTATTATCAATTTCTAGAGCTATATTAATGTTTTTACTTGCAATTGTGCGAGTTCGAGACGGTGCTTTTATGGCGCTTTCAATAATTGGTAATATTTTTAATTTTTCAGGTTTTATTAAGGATTCACGTCTTTCAATTCTTGAAAGGTCTAGCAATCTAGTTACTAGCTTGTCCATTTGTTTATTAGAGACGAGAATGTTTTTAATGAATCGCTTTCTTTCCTCATCACTCATAGGAGTCAATAATGTTTCTGCTGTTAGCTGTATGCCAGTTATCGGAGTTCTTAATTCATGAGCAAGTGTGTCAATATACTGCTCAACAGCATCCTTAAGCTCAACATTACCCCTAGCGTTTTGTATGGTCAAAGCAAGCTTTTTAAATTGGATATTTAAATCGGGAGGGGTGACATCTTCTCCACTAAATAGGCTTGAGATATATTTATCTAAACGTTTAATATTTCTAGAAATTCTATAGCTACCTAATGCACCAAAAATCAGTGAGATAAGAAAAACATAAAAAATAAATTCAAGTAAATAATCTTTATTCATTAAATCAAACATTGGAGCTACAACAACTATAGCTCCTAAAATTTCACCATTTCTGCCATAAATTGGGTTTGATGCATGCAAAAATTCAGGTTTATAAAAATAATCAATTGCAACGCCTCTGGCTTTTCTAGGGCCCAATACAGGTTCAGCAACAACTCTAGTGATGCCTCTATCTCCTTGAAGTGCTGATTCAACTTCGCTGAGATGTTTCATATTTTTTCCAAGCTTAAGGTCTCGCGAATCTAGAATGAGGAGACCATCCTTGTCTGTTAAATAGATTGCTAAATTTTCTAAGCGCTGGCTACTAGGATGATGAATGGTATTTTCTTGAGATCTAAAGTAACTTCCAATAAGGTTTTCAAAGGTTACTATGTCAATTTCGCCATTAATATTATTCCCTGAAGCAATTCTACTCATGAGTTCAGATACTTCAATCATTACTTCTTTTGCAGAATCTGTACTTGTTCGATTAACAAAAACAAAAACCAAGGCACTACTTATAACAAAGTAAAGAATAAAAAGTTTAGTTCCAATATTTAGCTTGAAGTGTTTCATTCAATAAGACTATAACCAATACCTCTGTGAGTCTCTATATAGTCGTTTTCTGAATCAATCTCGTTAAGGCGTTTACGGATAGATTTAATATGTGTATTGATGGTCTTAAGGTCTGATCCATGAGGTCTATCCCAGATAATATTCATTAAATATTCCCTAGAATGAACTCTGTTAGGTTTTTTAATTAGTAGGGATAAGATTTTAAATTCAGCAGGCGTTAATGTAAGCTCTTGATCATGAAAAATAACTCTCTGAAGTGCTTGATTGATACTGAATTTCGATTCACTAGTTTTCTTGTCTGAGCGAAGATGTCTAAGCTGTGAGCGAACATGCGCTACAACCAGTCTTGGGCTCAGAGGTTTTGTTACATATGCATTAGCTCCTAATCCCTCAAGACCCAGCACTTGGTCTGATTCGTCATCTCTAGCTGAGATAATAATTACTGGTATGTTTGATTTAATACGAACTTTACGAAGCACATCAAAGCCATTCATATCTGGCAAGCCTACATCAAGAAGTATAAGATCAACCTTGTTGTTATCGAGGTAATTAAGAGATTCGCTACCATTATTAAACCACTGACAACTGAATGAGTCTTTTTCAAGGATAAACTCAATGCTTTCAGCAATTATTCTATCGTCTTCAATGATTAGTATGTGCTGCATTTAGGTCAGATTTAAAGAGAAAAGATAATATTGTAGTTTAAAAACAAATTAAAAAGAGAATCTTCATAAATTCTCCACCAAAACTTCACCTATAAAACATTTGATATTTACTCTCAGCGCCTATGATGAAGACATTGTTTTTAGTTTATTGGAGAAATTGCAACGACAACCCCTTTACGTTGTAACTTGAATTTGGTAATTATTTATAAAAATTTAATTATTCTCTGATAGCTAAAAACAATGTTACTAAAGATTGTTAATTAAAGTATGTAAAAAGTTTTTTAAAAAACCTCGAGTATTTTTGTCATTCTCTCTCCGCTTGGCAATGAGGTTCCTGCTTTAGTTGTTAGGTTACTCCTACCTTACAACTAAAGCATGTTTTACTGGAATTATATATGAATCATATATTGGATCAAAGTACAGTTAAAAATTCAAGAGAAAGCAAAGCAAGTGCATATTGCAGAAGAAATAATATCAATGAATATCAATTTCAAAAAGCTATAGCTTGGTACCGTAGTGCAATTCAAAATTCAAGAAAGGTCGAAAAAACTGACACAAATTAAGAAACATAAATAGCAAATTTTAAAGTTAAAATATAGATTTTAATAAGGTATTATTTTTTTAAATATGTGTCACAAATCAGTTAAAGTTATATCGTTCATTGTATTTTTTTTGATTGCCTCTTCCTCTTCTTTAGCTGCATTAAAAGTTGGCGATAGGGCGCCAAATTTCAGCCTAAGAGATCAAAATAACCTTACCCATGAGCTAAATGATTACAAGGGTAATTGGGTTGTTTTATATTTTTATCCAAAAGATGGCACTCCAGGATGCACAACTCAGGCATGTGACTTTAGAGATGCAGTCAAACGCATTATTGCAAGTAAATCAGTTGTTTTTGGAGTAAGTCTTGATAGCGTTGAATCGCACAAGCTTTTTTCGGATAAAAACAAACTACCATTCTCTCTATTGTCTGACGAAACAGGAGAGGTAGCAAAATTATACGACTCATTAAGAAATTTTCTTGTCTATAAAACTGCAAAGAGAAATACTTTTATCATTGATCCTACAGGATTAGTAGCTAAAATTTATCTATCTGTAGATCCTAAAACTCACTCTGAAATGGTTTTAAACGATCTAGGTAATTTACAAAACTAACTACTAACTTTTAGATACTCCTTTTTCCTATAAATTAATTAGCGCTAGTTTGGCTTCTTTTGTCATTTTTTTGATTACAGCTTCTCTCTGTAGAGCTTTACTTCTTGACAAGGACTCTTCTTTATAAACCAATCTGCATGGCTGATGTGACCTTGTATATTTAGCCCCACCTTTGCTCTCTCCTCTGTGCTGTTTAAGGCGTCTTTCAAGATTGTTAGTAATCCCACAATAAAGGCTTTTATCGCCACATTCAAGTAAATAAATTATCCAATTATTTTCAGGATTAATGACCATAAAAAATCTTTTTACCATGTTTGTTAAATATAGTATTAAATTATATTAAAATCCGCGTTCTTTAAAAAAAAGTGTCATAATAAATTGTTTTTAATTTATCGATGATTTGATTATTTAATGGGTTTGAATTAATTATGTTGACTGTTGTTTTGCGCTCCTTATGGCCTTTGTTTTTGGGCATTTTTTTTATTAGTCTTGGTAATGGCTTGCAAGGTACTTTAAGTAGTTGGCGTGCCGACTATGAGGGTTTCTCTGTAATTACTACTGGACTAGTAATGTCAGGTTTTTTCGTGGGTGCTTTTGCAAGTTCACTGATATCACCAAATCAAATAAAGAGAACTGGTCAAATTAGAACGTATGCTGCATATGCCTCAATAGCTTCAACTGCAATCCTGATTCAATTATTATTTATTGAGCCACCAGTATGGTTTGTTGCTAGATTTTTATCAGGTTTTTGCATTGTAGGCATCATGATAATAGTTGAGGGCTGGTTAAACTCAATATCGTCAAATGAAAATCGTGGTCAACTTTTCTCAATTCATATGATGGTTGTCTGGGGAGGGCTTGCAATGGGCCAGGGTTTGTTTGTTGTTGATAGTCCGGCAGGCGTAAATTTGTTCTTACTTGCCTCTATTTTGCTTTCAATTTCACTAATTCCTATTCTTTTAACTGAAATTAAGACTCCTGAAGAAAAAATAGAACTGCAAGAATCCTTAGGCTTTAAAGCCCTCTGGAAAGCTTCACCCTCAGGTGTTGCAACTATAGGTATTTCGGGGCTTGCATCTGCTGGCTTCTTTGGGGTTGGAACAATTTATGCAATTAAGTCTGGTTTAAGCATTTCAGAGACTGCACTTTTTATGACTCTTTTCCTTGGTTTTGGAGCTTTATCACAATGGCCACTTGGCTGGATATCTGATAGGATTGATCGAAGAAAGGTAATTTTATTATGCTGTTTAATAGTTGTAGGGATCTGTGTACTTCTTGCATTATTTGATTTTTCTAAGACTATTTTCTTAATCTTAAATGGATTAATTGGTGCAAGTACTTTACCTCTATATTCACTTGGTGTTGCTCATACTAATGATCGCCTAAAGCCAAGCCAAATGGTTAGCGCTAGTGGGACAATTGTTTTTGTTTTTAGTATTTTTGCAGCATTAGGGCCATTCACGATGAGTTATTTTCTTAAGCTATTTGATAGCTTTGGCTTTTTAATATATTTAAGTCTAGTGCATTTAGTTATTGCAGTAATAGTATTTGTGATGATGTTTATTAATGAGGACGTTGATGAGTCTGATCAATCAAACTTCCAGGTTATGGCACAAAGACCGAGCTTAGTAGCAATGGAGGTAATCGCTGAAGAGGCGATAGAGTCCCAAGCTGAATCTGATAGTTAATTATTTATTATGCATAGAAACTATACCTCTACTGTTGGCTTATTAAGGCCTCTTTGAAAAACCATAATTAAGGCACCTTTGATTGAGAAAGAAGAATGCTGACTTCCTGGTTCAAAAGATACAAAATCACCTTTTTTGAAAACCATACCATCTGAATCAATTAATTCACCTTCTACAATTAAAAACTCCTCAAAGCCTAAATGAGTATGTGGAACGGTTTGCGCTCCAGCATCCATCTTTAATATATAGCTTCCATAACCTGAAGATTTATCATAGCTGATAATGTGCCAGCTCATCTTTGGAACTGGAGAACCATAGCGATCAAAGGGTTTAAATTCAACATTATGAATGTCTGTTATTTTTCGGTCATGCATAGTGTTATTAAATGTTATTAGATTAAAGATTGTAGCCAGTTATCTTCAGCATAGTGACAATTTTGATCTATCAAGTGAAGAGAAAATGCTTGTCGAGACCTGTCTGAAGTGTTTGCAGAACTATAATGAGGTAGTTGGCCATGTAATATAATAAGTGTACCTGCCTTGACTTCTAATAGGTCAAGGGCATTGTCAGGCCAAGGACTATCATCTAATATCTCAAATTCTGTGCCACCATTTGAAGATAATTTAAAGCGCTTTTTAAGTGGTATTGAATGACCACCAGTTATAGCTTGTAGACAACCGTTTTCTTTGTTTGCATCTTCTAGCGCAACCCAAAAACCGATGCAGCTCATTGGGGTGGTATATAAGAAGCTTGAATCTTGATGAAGTCCTACTTCACCACCAATACTTGGCTGTTTGAAAATATGCATAGATTGCAATTGTCGAGGATCTTTAATACCTAACTGTATCCCTAATCTTGGAAAGTTTAATTCTTTGATTACTTCCTTATAAACTGGATCTAATACATGTTGTGCATGACCTATTTTATTGATTGATTGTTGCTTGGGAACCGTAAATTTTCCATCTTCATCAATCGCTTTCTCTTCAAAAAAAAATCGAATTTTATCACCTGAGTTTAAAAAATATTCATCGCTCGTTCTTTCCTGTTCATTAGTAGTAAATACTGAATGTGAAGAGGGTGGTTCAAATTCATCTATTAATTCTTCAGCTCGCTGCATTAAAAGATTTCTTTGCCTTTGATCAATGTAGTTTTCTATAACTAGATAGCCATTTTTTTTAAAAGATTCTATTTGATTTAATGTAAGCATGAGTTTAGAGAAAAATAAATCAAGAATTAATTGAATGTATTATATTGGTATTACAAAAATTAGACGTAGGATTTGTAAACTCTGTTTGTGATTTTAGTAAAGATCTCATAAGAGATAGTGCTGCAATGTTCAGCAACTTCATCTATAGAAATATTTTCACCAAAGAGTTCAACGCAATCGCCTATTTGAGGATTTGGTACGCCAGTTAAGTCTATGGTTATCATGTCCATTGATACTCTTCCAGCAATTTTACTTTTAACTCCATTAATGTATACAGGTGTGCCATCTTTTGCGCTTCGCGGGTATCCATCCGCATAACCGATAGCAACAACGCCAATTAGTGTGTCCTGTTTACAAATATAGCGGCAACCATAGCCAATTGATTGTCCTACTTTAAAGCTTTTAATTGATATAAGGACTGAGGACAGCGTCATTGCTGGTGTTAGTTTATTTAGAAAGTATTTTTCTGGAAATGGTGAAGACCCATAAAGCATAATGCCTGGTCGGGTATATTCTCTATGAGATTCACTCCACGACATAATTCCTGCTGAATTTGCCAATGAAGTAGAATATTTCTTTGAGTATAGAGTTTTATCAAAATTGCTGATTTGCTCATTAGTTGACGTGCTATTTAAATCATCAGCACTGGAAAAATGAGTCATCAGAGTTATTTGGCCAATTTTTTCACTTTCTTCTAGTAGATTTATTGCATTGATAAATTCTTCACCCTGGAAGCCTAGTCGACCCATACCAGAATCATATTTAACAAAAACATCAACTGGTTTATTAAATTTATTATCAAGAAGCCATTGAAGGTGCTTTGAATTACATACTGTAACAATTAGATTATATTTTTCAATAAGTTTAAGTTCAGATGCTTCAAAAACACCTTCCATTAACAATATAGGAGTTTTATCAATTCCAGAGTTTCTTAGCTCAATAGCCTCTTCAGTGCATGCAACTCCATAGCAATCAGCGCAATCTTCTAGGTGACTTGCAACTTTAATTGCTCCATGACCATAAGCATTAGCTTTAACAATCGCTATCGCTTTAGCATTAGGCGATAGCGATTTTGCATATAAGTAGTTTTTCTTAATTGCATTAAGATTGATAGAAGCAGTGCATCTTCTAGCCATAATTCAAAGATGTTTTGTTAGCATAGTTATAGCGACTCATATCAATACCCTCCATAGATATTTCAGACTCAATACCTGAAATTAGGCTTGCCAATAGTTTGCCTGAGCCGACAGACATTGTCCATCCAAAAGTCCCATGCCCAGTGTTTAGATATAAATTAGAGTAGGGTGTAGGACCAATAATAGGAGTTCCATCAGGGGTACTTGGGCGGAAACCAGTCCAAAATTGAATGTCATTACACTCTTTAGAGGCATATGGAAAAAGCTTATTTAGTCCATCCTTCAAAGAATGAAGAGATTTCTCTCTAAGATCTTTATTGAAGTCTGTTAAATGTGCTGTTCCAGCAACCCTAATAGTGTCACCAAGTCTTGTTATACCAATCTTATTTTTGTCATCCATTATTGTAGATTGTGGAGCGTCTTTATCTTCAAGAACAGGCAAGGTAATTGAGTAACCCTTGACTGGATAAATAGGAATATCGATACCTATATTAGCGAGAATTTTTGATGAATAACTTCCAAGAGATATTGAGTAACTATCCGATGTCAATTCTCCTTTATTTGTTTTTATTGCTGATACTTTATTTTTCTCTAATAGGATAGATTCAATATGTGTATTAAACTCAAATTTAACCCCCATTTCAAGACATTTTTTATAAATTTCATTTGTAAAAAGATAACAGTTACCTGTGTAATCATTTTTAAATCGCATGCCACCTGCAAGTTTGTTTTTAACATATTGAAGACCTGGTTCAGCTTGGATGCAACCATTTACATCTAGAAGCTCGTATTGAATATTAAACTTCTCTAAAACTGAAATATCGTGTTTAACCTTTTCAAGCTCTTTAGAACTCCAAAATAGTTGTAAAGATCCTTGTTTTCGTTGCTCATAATGAACGTCTATTTCTTTTTCCAGCTCTAATAAGCATTTTTGAGAATAGTTTGCTACTCTTAGCATTCGACTTTTGTTCACTTCATAACTGGTTGGATTGCAGTTTTTGAACATTCGATACATAAACTTAGCAGTTTTAAAGCTGATGTTTGGGTTAATAACAAGAGGGGAGTTCCTAGTTAAGGTCCATTTAAACAAACTAAGAGACAAGCCAGGAGATGCCCAGGGTGATGAAAATGCATACGATAGTTGCCCTGCATTGGAATGACTAGTTTCCATTGCGACGCTATCCTGTCTGTCTATAACAGTAACATCATGACCTTGTTTGGCAAGGAAGTAGGCAGAGGTTGTGCCAATAACTCCTGCACCTAAAACCAGCACTTTCATTCTTTTTAAAGATTAAGTAAAAAAGGTAATTTTACCACTGAGAAATCATCGAAAACTCCCGAACAATGCAGTCAAACTAAGGATCGTTTTTATTATTTAAAAAAAGTAGTATTAAGTTGTTAAATGATTAAAAAAAAGTCGGTAAAATCAGAGTTTAATCTCTAATTTGAAACTCTTTATGTTTGATAAAAATCTAACATTAAATGATGTTGATCCTGACATCGCTAATGCAATAAATGGCGAAGTCGAAAGGCAAGAAGCACATATTGAATTAATTGCATCAGAAAACTATACTTCTCCAGCTGTTATGAGTGCTCAGGGGTCACAGCTTACCAATAAATATGCTGAAGGCTACCCTTATAAGCGATATTATGGCGGTTGTGAACATGTTGATCGTGTTGAAGAGTTAGCTATAAATCGCGCTAAAAAATTATTTGGGGCTGCATATGCTAACGTTCAACCTCATTCTGGATCTACTGCAAACGCTGCAGTTTTTCAAGCATTAATAGTTCCAGGAGATACAATTCTAGGAATGAGTTTAGCGCATGGTGGTCACTTGACTCATGGCGCTGCACCATCCTTCTCAGGTAAAAATTTTAACGCAATACAGTATGGCTTAAATGAAGCAACTGGCGAGATTGATTATGATGAAGTTGAACGCTTAGCGCTTGAACACAAACCAAAGATGATTATTGCTGGATTTTCAGCATATTCTCGTGTCATCGATTGGAATCGCTTTAGATCAATTTCTGATATGGTTGGTGCATACTTATTTGTTGACATGGCTCATGTGGCCGGTTTAATTGTAACGGGTGACTATCCTTCACCAATAGATATTGCTGATGTTTGTACAACAACTACTCATAAGACTTTGAGAGGTCCTCGCGGAGGATTAATTGTAGCAAGAGCTAATGAAGAGATCGAGAAGAAACTCAATTCAGCAATTTTCCCTGGAATTCAGGGCGGCCCATTGATGCATATTATTGCTGCAAAGGCTGTTGCTTTTAAGGAAGCGATGAGCGATGAATTTAAAACCTACCAGAAACAAGTTGTAATAAACGCTAGAGCTATGGCCAACACCTTCATTGAGAGAGGCTATGATGTTGTTTCGGGTGGAACAGATGATCATTTGTTTTTAGTAAGTTTTATTGATCAAGGTTTAACCGGTAAAGCTGTTGATGCAGCGCTTGGCTCTGCGCACATTACGGTTAATAAAAATTCAGTACCTCATGACCCTCAATCTCCTTTCGTAACTAGTGGAATCCGTGTTGGAACTCCAGCTGCAACGACTCGAGGTTTTGGTGAGAAAGAGTGTATAGATATTACTCACTGGATTTGTGATATTTGTGATGATATTGAAAACACCTCTGTTGTAGATGAGGTTAGAGCAAAAGTTGAGTCTCTTTGCTCAAAATTTCCTGTTTATAAGTAGTAAAGATGCGATGTCCTTTTTGTCAATCAGATGACACCAAGGTTCTAGATACAAGATTGCTTGATGATGGGTCACAGGTTCGTCGTCGTCGCGAGTGTGTAGCTTGTGGGGAAAGGCATTCTACTCGTGAAACAGTAGATCTAAACCTTCCAAGGCTTATAAAAAGTGATGAATCAAGACAAACTTTTAGCGAAGATAAGTTACGCTCAGGTCTATTAAAAGCACTTGAAAAAAGGCCTGTTTCAATTTCAAAAATTGAAACAGCTATCCAAAAAATTCAGCGCAAACTGATGGCTCAAAATGAAAGAGAAGTGCCTTCATCTATTCTCGGTGAATGGGTTATGGATGAATTGAGGGCATTAGATGAGGTTGCTTATATAAGGTTTGCTTCAGTTTATAGACAATTTCAAGATATCGAAGCCTTCAAGATTGAAATTGATAAATTGATGAAAAAATAACCTTTGAAGTGAATACAGCAAATGGCTAAAACTAAAATCGAGTTCGTTTGTAGAGAGTGTGGAGCATCTCACCACCAATGGGTAGGGCAGTGTTTAGACTGTAAAGAATGGAACACACTTGAAGAAATAGTTATTTCTCAGACGACATCATCTAAGCCTGATATCCTGAAAGACTTACCCGCATCAAAAGTTCAAAATTTATCTGAAATAACAACACAAAATAAAGAAAGGCTTTCCACAGGCTTGAGCGAACTTGATCGTACTTTAGGTGGTGGCTTGGTTGATGGCTCAGTGGTTCTTATTGGCGGAGACCCTGGTATTGGTAAGTCAACTTTAATTTTGCAAGCACTTGCAGTCATTAATAAAGCAAATACCACGTTATATGTCAGTGGTGAAGAGTCAGCAGAACAGGTTAGCGAAAGAGCTATCAGACTAGAAATCAAAGAAGATATATTGTTTATAAGCGAAACCCATTTAGAGAAAATTTTAAAGCTTTCGAAAGACTTTCAACCTAAAGTTATTGTTATTGATTCTATTCAAACAATGGTTACTGATATCTCTTCTTCTGCCCCTGGTTCAGTGACTCAAGTACGTGATTGTGCAGCACAACTTACACAATATGCAAAACAAACCAACACTGTGCTTTTACTGATTGGTCATGTCATAAAAGGTGGCGCTCTTGCTGGTCCTAGAATCTTAGAGCATATGGTTGATGCAGTTCTTTATTTTGAAGGTGATCCGGGTGGTCGTTATAGAATTATTAGAGCAGTAAAAAATCGCTTTGGTGCTGTTAATGAAATTAGTGTCTTTGCTATGGGTGAAAAAGGCCTTCAACAAATCAGCAACCCTTCTTCTATTTTTCTTTCAAACCAAGAAAATCCATCATCTGGATCGATGGTTATGGTTACTAGAGAGGCTACAAGACCTTTATTGGTGGAGATACAAGCACTAGTTGATCAAGCGAATGGCAGTCCAAAAAGAGTAAGTGTTGGTCTAGATCAAAACCGATTGTCTCTTCAGCTTGCAATACTACATAAACATTCTGGGATAGCAACTTTTGATCAGGA
Source organism: Candidatus Thioglobus sp. (assembly GCA_029936515.1). Classification (GTDB taxonomy): domain Bacteria; phylum Pseudomonadota; class Gammaproteobacteria; order PS1; family Pseudothioglobaceae; genus Pseudothioglobus. Next base: position 49,886 of record JAPYSK010000001.1, on the reverse strand, counting down.
TGTTTTTATTAATGTAGTTGGTGGAATAAAAGTTAGCGAGACTGCTTCAGATCTTGTCGTAATGCTTACAATAGTTTCTAGCCTTAGAGACAAGGTGATTCCAAGCAAATGGATTGCTTTTGGAGAGGTTGGACTTACTGGCGAGGTGCGCCCAGTTTACAATGCCATGGAGAGACTCTCAGAAGCACAAAAGCAAGGATTTGAAGTAGCAATAATTCCGAAAGGGAATGCACCTAAAAAATCTATAAAAGGAATGAAAATTGTAACGGTAGGGTATTTATACCAAGCAATCCAATATTTACTTGAAAATAGTTAGTATATTTAAAGATCGATACCTTTTTGAGCTCTGATATTGGTTCTAAAAGCGTGTTTTATATCTTTTACCTCACTTACTGTATCTGAAGCCTCAATAATTCCTTTACTTGCTGCTCTGCCAGTAATTACTACATGTTGATCTTTTGGTCTATTAGATAGGACTTTAAGGATTACTTTTTCATCAAGATAGTTATAATTGATCATGTAGGTAATCTCATCAAGAACCACAAGATCAATCTCAGGATTAGCTAGAAATTTTTCAGCCTCATTCCACGTTTCACTTGCACTTTTTTTATCAAGTTCTTGATCCTGAGTATCCCAGGTAAAGCCACTTTCCATATGAGCAGAAACAACATTTGAATTATTGTCTAGAAAAAGATCCTCTCCAGTCTGCTGTTCACCTTTTAAAAAACGTACGAGAGCAACTTTCATGTCGTATCCAAGGGCTCTACAAATCATTCCCATGGCAGAAGAAGATTTACCCTTCCCATTTCCAGTTAATAGGACAATGATTCCTTTATCAATATTTGCTTCTTTGATTCTAGAATCAATAAATTCTTTTTTGCGTTGCATTCTTTTTTTGTATGTTGTTTTCATATTTTATCTCAATCGAAAATACTCATTATATTAAGACTATCTTGCGAACATATTAATTTTAGAATGTATATGTTAAACCTACAATAGCTATAAGAAAATATATTTAATTGAACTTAATAATTCAAAAAACAATGCTTAGAAGTAATTACTTGTCTTAGGTAAAATAATAATTATCAAATAAAATAACACCTTTCTTATGAGTCAAATATATAACTTTAGTGCTGGACCATCAGCTCTACCAAGTTCTGTATTAAAAAAAATTCAAAGCGAGCTTCTTGAGTTTAGAGATGCAAAAGCATCAGTCATGGAAATCTCCCATCGTGGCGTTGATTTTATGGAATTAGCTGAAAAATCTAAAAAGAACTTAAGAAATATAATGAACATTCCAAGTAACTACGAAGTTTTGTTTTTACAGGGTGGTGCTTCTCAGCAATTTTCTATGGTTCCTATAAATCTATTAAAAAGTAAAAAAAGTGCTAACTATGTCAATACGGGGCTTTGGTCAGAGAAAGCAATCCTTGAAGGTTCGCGCTACTGTAAAGTTAATGTCTGTAGTGATAGCAAATCTAATGGGTTTACCGATATTGAAAATTTCTCTGATTGGACTATAGATCCGGATGGTGCGTATTTGCACTTTACTCCTAATGAAACTATTGCTGGACTTGAGTTTAACTATGTCCCTGAAGTAGATATGACAGTTGTAGCAGATATGTCATCTTCGATACTTTCTAAGCCTATAGATGTTTCTAAGTTTGGAGTGATTTATGCTGGTGCACAGAAAAATATGGGAATATCTGGTTTGACAATTGTGATTGTAAGAGAAGATTTATTGGGCCAAGCTTTAAGTAACCAGCCCATTCTCTTTGATTATTCTATTCAAGCCCAAAATAATTCAATGTTTAATACCCCTTGCACCTTTGCTTGGTATGTTGCGTCCCTTGTTTTTGAATGGATAAATGATTTTGGTGGGCTAGAAGCAATCGAATATCATAACAAGAGAAAATCTGAGTTACTTTATAAAGCCATAGACTCATCTGATCTTTATTCCAATAAGGTATCCAATAAATATCGCTCTCGGATGAATGTGCCTTTTTTATTATCTGATCCAACTCTCGACCAATTATTTGTAAAAAAAGCCCTAGAATCTAATTTATTAGGCCTTAAAGGTCATAAAACTGTTGGCGGTATACGTGCAAGCATCTATAATTCAATGGAACTTAAGGGTGTTGAAGCTTTAGTTACTTTTATGAGTGAGTTTGAAAAGACTTGCACATAGATAACAGCAAATACTAAAGAGTAACCAAAGTACACTTAAATCTAATAAAATTTACAACTAGAATGAAACATAAGTCACTTGAAAATTTAAGATCAGAAATCGATGCTTTGGATCAGAAGATTCAATTGCTCATTGCTAATCGTGCTGATCTTGCAGCCGAGGTTGCTTTAGTAAAAAAGGAATCTAATAAGCAAAGCGCTTTTTATCGTCCTGAAAGAGAAGCTCAAGTTCTTAGCAAAGTTATTAAAAGAAATAAAAGCTTACTTAAAGATAAAGATATTGCATTAATTTTTAGAGAAATAATGTCTGCCTGTCTCGCACTTGAGCAACCCCTTAAAGTAGCTTTTTTGGGCCCTGAAGGAACTTTTACACAAGAAGCCGCATTAAAGCATTTTGGTCACGGAGTCTCAACGCTAGATTGTGGAACTATTGACGAAATTTTTCACCAAGTAGAGACCGATAATGCCCAATACGGCGTTGTTCCTATTGAAAACTCATCTAATGGTGTTATTGGTACTTCGCTTGATATGTTGTATAGTCATGACCTTAATATTTGTGGTGAAGTTGAAATTGCGGTTGCTCATCATTTGATGATGCAGGATCAATCCAAAGAAATTAAAATAATTTATGCTCATCAGCAGGCCCTTGATCAATGCCATCGATGGCTATCTAACCACTACCCTAAAACTGAATTAAGACCTGTAGCGTCTAATGCTCTTGCTGCACGTATGGTAAAAGATGAGCCAAATGCAGCAGCCATTGCATCTATAGCTGCGCTTAATATTTACGGACTTCAAAGAGTTGAAAAAAATATTGAAGATAAAGCTGGAAACGTTACTCGCTTTATTGTTATTGGCAAGGATGAGGTTCCTCATGGTGATAATGATAAAACTTCATTACTGGTTGTTACTAAACATGAGTCTGGTGCTTTGTTTGATTTATTAGAGCCATTTAAATCCAACAATATAAACCTACTGCAACTCGCTAGGCATCCAATTCCTGGAGTTAAATGGGAGTACTTGTTCTTTATTGATATCGAGGGACATCAAAGCGAAGAAAATGTTCAAAGTGCAATTTTAAAAGTTAAACAGAACGCTTCAAAACTAAACATCCTGGGATCTTATCCGATCGCAATTTTATGAATGCATGTGAATCTATTCTTGGCTTGAATCCATATCAAGGAGGAAAGCCAATTGAAGAGCTTGAGCGAGAGCTAGGTATTACAAATATTACTAAGCTTGCTTCAAATGAAAACCCTTTAGGAGTCAGTTCAAAGGTTATCGAAGCAATCAAAAGCTCATTATCAGGTATAAATCGCTATCCTGATGGCAATGCTTTCGAATTAAAGAAAGCTATAAGTGATCGTTTGATGGTTGCTTCTGAAATGATTTCTCTTGGTAATGGTTCAAACGAATTGTTAGAATTAATAGCTCGAGTTTTTGTTTGTAAAAAGACTGATGAAGTTATATTTTCTCAGTATGCATTTGTTGTATACCCTCTAGTTACTCAAGCGCTTGGTGCGACAGCAAAAATTTCACCTGCAAAGAACTATGGCCATGATTTAAATGCAATGTTAGGCTTGATCAATGAAAACACTAAGCTTATTTTTGTTGCAAACCCTAATAACCCAACAGGAACCTTTATAAGCGATGAAGAGGTTTATAGTTTTTTGGATAAAGTCCCTAAACATATTCCAGTTGTCTTAGATCAAGCTTATTTTGAATATTTAAATATCAATGATGAAGCTATTGGCTGGCTTGAAGTCTTTGAAAATTTAATAATTACTCGAACATTTTCGAAAGCTTATGGGCTAGCGGGACTTAGAGTAGGGTATTCAATATGTAATAGCAAAATCTCCGATTACATTAACCGTGTTAGAGAGCCATTTAATGTAAACAATACGGCACAAGTTGCTGCAATTGCAGCGCTGTCTGATATAGATTTTTTACAAGAATCAGTAAATATAAACAATGATGGTGCTAAGCAATTAGTAGATGGGTTCAAGCTTTTAGATTTAAAATATATACCTTCATTTGCAAACTTTATTGCAGTTAAGTTTAATGATGCATTACAAACATATAATGATCTTCTTAGAGAGGGGATTATTGTGCGCCCAGTAGAGATGAGTAATTATTTAAGAATTTCGATTGGAACTGCTGAAGAAAATGAACATCTACTTAGCGCTTTAAAAAAGATACTATGATAAAAAAAATAACAATAATTGGTGTTGGATTAATAGGTGGATCTCTTGCAAAAGCTCTAAAGAACAACAACTTAGCTGAAGTTGTATTTGGATTTGGAAGAGACATATCTCGCCTACAAGAGGCTCAAAAAAATAATATTATTGATCAATATTCAACTGATATAAGTGAAGCCCTAGATGGGGCAAATATTGTAGTCATAGCAACTCCAGTTGGCACTTTTGAGTCAATATTTAGAGAATTAAAGCCTTACATCACAGAAGGCATGATTATTACTGATGTAGGTAGCACTAAAACGGGTATCGCTAAGACAGCAAGAGAAATATTTGTAGAGATGGCGAATTGCTTTGTTCCGGCACACCCTATTGCCGGTAAAGAGAAGAGTGGATTTGAATCAAGTGATGCAGAACTATTTTTAAATAAAAAAGTTATCATAACACCGCTTGAAATAAACACTGATAAGACAATCAATAGTCTCAAAAAAATGTGGGAAGATGTTGGTGCTGACGTTGATTTTATGAGTGCTGAATCTCACGATGAATTATTAGGGATGACATCACATTTGCCGCACATGTTGGCTTTTTCCTTGGTCAACTATCTTATCACTCAAAATCCAAGTGCGTCTATTTATGCAGCAGGAGGATTTAAAGATTTTTCTAGAATAGCCTCTGGTGACGCGGTAATGTGGAGAGATATTTGCTTGAACAACCGAGTTCAAATTATCGCTCACATTAAGAACTACCAAGAAACTTTAAGCTCTTTAGTAGATGCAATTGATAATCAAGATAAAGATAAACTTGAATCTTTCTTTCGTGATGCAAAAACTACACGTGACTCATGGGTAGGATAGGGCGATTAAATGGCTAATTTTATAGCCTCACCTAGTGAATTTTTAAAGGGTTCTATCAAAGTTCCGGGGGATAAATCTATCTCACATCGCTCAATTATGCTTGGCTCAATTGCAAATGGGGTCACAAATGTGTCAGGCTTTTTAGAGGGAGAGGATACTCTTGCAACTTTGAATGCATTTAAAGATATGGGAGTTAAGATAGAAAGAGAAGTCTCCAACGTTGTTATTAATGGTGTTGGTATGAATGGTTTAAGACCCTCTTTAAAACCCTTAAACTTAGGCAATTCAGGCACCTCTATACGATTAATGACTGGACTTTTAAGCGCACAAAGCTTCGATTCTATGCTTTGTGGTGATGAATCACTCTCGAAGCGGCCTATGGCAAGAATTATTGACCCGCTTAGAGAAATGGGTGCAATCATTAAAAGTTCTGACTCAATGCCTCCTTTATCGATTAGTGGCAACCAAAAACTTTCTGCTTTAAAGTACACACTCCCTGTAGCCTCAGCGCAAATTAAATCTTGCCTATTATTAGCAGGACTTTACGCTGATGGTGAGACTTGTATTACAGAAAATGAAACAACAAGAGATCATACTGAAAGAATGCTCAAAGGCTTTGGATACCAAGTAACTTCATCTAGTGGCAAGGTTTCTTTGACTGGTGGAGGACAATTACAAGCTTGTGATATAGAGGTTCCGAGCGATATCTCATCTGCTGCCTTCTTTATTGTTGCTGCTAGCATCGCTAAAAATGCAGATATTACATTAGAAGCAGTCAACATCAACCCAACCAGGACTGGAGTAATCGAGATTCTTAAACTGATGGGCGCAAATATTGAACTTAACAATCAAAGAGAGGAGGCCGGTGAATTAGTATCCGATATCAGAGTTTGCTCTTCTAGCCTTAAAGGAATTACTATTCCTAAGGAGCTTGTTCCACTTGCAATAGACGAATTTCCAGCTATCTTTATTGCTGCAAGCTGTGCTCATGGAGAAACCCTTTTGACTGACGCAAGAGAATTAAGAGTGAAAGAGTCTGATCGCATCCAAGTTATGGCTGATGGCTTGCTATCTCTAGGGATAGAAAATGAAGTTTTAGAGGACGGAATTAGAATTAAAGGCGGTGAATTTCAAAAACAAACTTCTATTATTAAATCCCACCATGACCATCGTATATCCATGGCATTTGCAATTGCATCCGCTAGATCGAATTTTGAGCTTGATATTGAAGGCGTTGATAATGTAAAAACATCTTTTCCAAACTTTGTAGAACTAGTCAATCAGGTCGGAATGAATCTCATTGAAACTCAATAAATTAATGTTACTGATGTTAATTCGAGTAAATTCTTAATGACCAGCTTGTTATAATACTTTTTTTAAAAAATAAACCAATCTATGACTATTAATAACGCAGAATCTTTCTTTGCATGGGATGTCCTTTCGTGGCTTTTTATAGCAATGCTTCTGGCAATTATTGTTGTATTGATCGATCTCTTTTTTAACTCCAAATCTAATAATCAAGATTCCATCGAGAGTGACAATAATAAATCAAAGATTGGTAAGTTTTTTTACTTCTTAATCTTTTTAAAATTTTCAAAATCTGAAAAATACGCTCACAGACCTAAAGTTGTACAGTGGTCAATTGAGCTTTTTCCTGTTCTATTATTGGTTTTAATTTTTCGTGGCTTTATATTTGAGCCATTTCGAGTACCATCAAATTCCATGATGCCTACACTTTTGACAGGTGATTTTATCCTAGTTAATAAGTTTGACTATGGCCTTAGACTTCCTATAACCAATACTAAAATCATTGATTTCTCAAAACCAGAGAGGGGTGATATTATTGTTTTTCGCTACCCAAACTATGAGCACAATCCTGGCTACTCTGGTGTAGATTTTATTAAACGAGTTATTGCACTTCCAGGTGATGTTATTTCTTATGAAAAAGATCAGCTAATAATTAATGGTAAAGCCATTGATTACAATAAAGTTGGCCCTTATATTGGTGTTGATTCAGGCAAACCTATGAATCGTTATCGCTTAGTTAGAGAGCTTATCGAATCCGCCAATCATGATATTTTGTTGCACCCTTCAGGGCACTCAAAAGATTTACCTGAGATCACAATTCCTGATGGGCATTATTTTGTAATGGGTGATAACAGGTCTCATAGTAGTGACTCACGATTCTGGGGATTTGTTCCTGAAGAGTTCATTCTTGGAAAGGCGATTGGTATATGGATGCACTGGGACTGGAATTACAACACAATGCAGTTTAGCCGAATAGGTGGGTTTGATTAGTTAATCTGACTCAAATTAAATACAAAAGCCTTTCATGAAGAATATTTATGAAAGGCTTTTTATTGTTTGACTATCTGTAGACTTTTAAAGCCTTCAATACATTGATAGCTTCATGAATAAAGTAATCCCCCTTAAGAAGTTCGATGTACTCTTGGTCTCTCTTTTCTGCTATCTCATCCTGTACTTTTAGAATTTCTTCCTCTGATAACTCAGTAGGATCTTCAGCTGATAAGGCATTTTTTAAGTCTTTTTCTTGAGAGCTAAAGTCTATTGAATCCTCATCTTCATCATTATCAAGAGAGATGTTTTCTAGTTCAATATCAGGCGTAATTCCTTTAGATTGTATAGAACGACCTGAAGGCGTATAGTACCTTGCAGTTGTGAGTTTAAGGCCATATCCATCCTCCAAACTTAGCATAGATTGAACTGAACCTTTACCGAAAGACTCTTCACCCATAATAATGGCTCGCTTGTGATCTTGAAGAGCCCCTGCAACGATCTCAGATGCTGAAGCAGAGCCTTTGTTCATTAGAATAACTATCGGAGCACCATTAACGATATCACCAGGTTTTGTCGGGAAAGAGATATTAGAACTTGGCGTTCTGCCTTCTGTATAGACCACGATGCCAGTTTCATCAATAAAAAGATTAGAGACATCAATTGCAGAGTCCAGTAAGCCTCCAGGATTATTTCTTAGATCAATAATCAAAGAATCAAGCTCACTCTCATTTTGAGCAACTAAATCAGAAATAATATTCTTTACCAAATCTGAAGTTGGTCTTTGAAATTGAGCAATCCTTAGATATCCAATACCTTCATCAAGAATGACCCCTTTTGCAGAAGTAATAGTAATAATCTCTCGAGTTATTTCAACAACAAATGGTGCGATATCGGGTCTCCCAATAGTCAACTTAACTTTCGTACCTGGAGCCCCCCTCATAAGTTTAACGCCTTCTTCAAGGTTGATTTGACTCACATTTTGATCACCAATTTGTAAAATAATGTCTCCAGCCTGAAGGCCTGCTCGATATGCTGGGGTATCGTCTATTGGTGAGATAACTTCAATATAATTACCTTGTGTTCCTATAACAATTCCTAGACCCCCAAATTTGCCCATAGTGCTCTCACTTAAATCAGACTGATCTTTTGGTTCTAGAAAGCTAGAATGAGGGTCTAAACCCTCGATTAAACCTTTAATGGCGTTATTAAACAATGTTTCATCATCAATCTCGTCAACATAGAGTTGTTTAATTTGAGAAAAGATAGAAGTAAAGGTATTTAGACCTTCAAAAAAGGATGGTGAATCTAGGGGGGAGTAGTTTTCATCTTCAGCTATAGAGCTATTAGAAGCAACAAAAAAAAGAAAAGAAGAAAGAATAATAGATTTTATTAAAGCTTTTGAATTTGTCATATTTAGGTTGATGGGTTTTTAAAAAGGAAATTAGATTAATCACTAAGGATTGTACTTGTTTTTTATTTATTTTAGATGAAGAAATAATATTGTTTTAAGAAGAAATTTATACCAATCCTTATAAGTTTTATTTCTGAGCGCAAGCACTCGACTAAAATTATCAGTTACATATTGCGCCCGTAGCTCAGCTGGATAGAGTGTCGGCCTCCGAAGCCGAATGTCGTGCGTTCAAATCGCATCGGGCGCACCATATATATTTAAGTGATTTATGGAATTTATACTATGAAGCCTATTGATGTTGTTGCTGCGATCATTAAAAAAGAAAACACCTATTTAATTGTTCAAAGAAATAGAGACAAATATTTAGGCCTTAAGTGGGAATTTCCAGGAGGAAAGGTTGAGCCTAACGAATCCTTTCAAGAGGCTCTTTTAAGAGAAATTCATGAGGAATTAAATATAGATATTAATATCCATGAAAAGCTTGCAGAAGAAAAATATAAAGACAGTGAAATAAATATTGTATTACATTATTTTCTTTGTTCAATAAAAGATGGAACTATCAAGCTTAATGAGCATGAAGCAATGTCATGGGTTGATAAAAAAGACTTTGGTAAGTATGACTTTGTTGAGGGTGATGGAAATATTACGTCACTAATTTAATTGCTATGCTATTAATACTTTATCATTTCATATTATGAATCATTTATCTTACAAAAGAATAGGAAAAGGCTACCCACTAGTATTGGTACACGGCTATTTGGGTGGTCAAGATATGTGGAAATTTCAGGAGGATTTAAAAAATAACTTTGAATTAATTATGCCTTCCCTTGCCGGATATGGTGAGAGCTCTAAAATGACCGCTCCTTCGACAATTAGAGAAAATGCGACCCAAGTATTTGAACTTTTAGATTATTTAAAAATTGACACCTTCAATTTGCTTGGTCACTCTATGGGAGGGATGATCGTTCAAGAAATGGCGGCATTATTTCCAGAACGTGTTAATAAGTTAATTTGTTTTGGGACAGGATCAATAGGAGTTTTACCAAGCAGATTTGAAACGATTGATGAATCAAGAACTAAAATCAAACAATTTGGCCTTAATAAAACTCGAAAAGATATCGCAAAAACTTGGTTCATTGACCACTCAATTGGTGATGGTTACAAGTTATGCTTAGATGAAGGCGCAAAAGCAACTACTCAAGCAGCACTCGCAAGTCTTGATGCATGGGACTCTTGGGATGGAAGAGGGCAATTAAGTCAAATTAATTCACCAACACTAATTCTTTGGTCAAATAAAGATCGTTCATATGATTGGTCTCAGCAAGAAATTTTAAGAAATGGAATAGCAGATTCTCGAATAAAGATAATTAAAAACTGCGCCCATAATTCGCACATGGAAGAGACATTATTATTTAATAAGTTAATTAAGGATTTTCTTCTTTAATAGTAAGTTTAAATATCCAGCCTTAACTTTTATCAGAGTTGGGATTGTGTCAGCAGACTAAACCGGTTTGACAAACATACCAACATCAGAAAGTTCAGTTTCAGTGTTTTTGATATAGTTTAGGATTCTCTTATCACCTTTGGCTATCAACCTAGAAACTAGCAATTCAGAAAAAGCAACAAAAGGTATAAAGCTTGGTATAAATGTTTGTGAGTGGTTACCAAGTGAAATCAATTGAGTCGCATCTGGTACGATATTTGCGATAATTTCATTCGTTAAAACAACTATTTTTGGATTTTTTTTAACAATCTGATTAATTCCAAATAAACTTGACTGAGACAGAGGTGAGAGTCCAAAAACGAAAACTAAATCGTGGCTATTCATTTGAGCAATTTCGCTTAATAGCATTCCCTCTTGATCACGTATTAATTTCACATTGGGCAACATCATGTGAAGCATAAAATGTAAGTAGAAGCTGAGAGTGAAGCTACCTCTCATTCCCGAAATATAGATATTTTTCGCGTTTAAGATATGATCAATTATAGGATCTATTTTGTCGTACACTTCATCATTAAGGACACAATCCATAGCTTGTAACGCAAATTTTTCAAAAGACTCGAATGATTTATCAGTTTTTTGTTGCTGAATCTTTTGAGCTTTTAGAGTGAAGTGAGAGGTAGATTTTTTAGCATCTTCTATGTAGATATTCTTAAACTCATCATAGCGTTGAAAACCAAGCAGTTTAACTAAGCGTACCAAAGTTGACGGGCTTATTTGCGCCATTTTTGAAATTTTACGAAGAGAATATAGTGGAATCTCAAATGTATTACTAATTAAATACTTTGCGGCTTTTTGAACTTCTTTCGGATAAGTATTAAAACCTAAAGTTAAACGCTCTTGTATCTGCTTAGTGCTCAAATTACTTGATATCATTCTCTTAATTATTCACATTAACTTTTCTTTTATACAAATCGCTCTAATTATTTTTTTTGGAAAACAGTTACATACTTAAATATATATTTTAGGCATTCAATTTTTTTTTATATTTTGTAGTTAAGAACTAATATTAATGATAAACTACATTTGTACTTTATTTTATTTAAATGAAACAATTGTACAAAAAAAAACTATATGGAGTAGAAAAAATGAAAATAATTAATAAGACTATATTAGCTGGATTAATTGCATTATCTATGTCAATGTCTAGTTATGCAGAAAAAGTAAATATTGGTGATCCAGGTTGGACTGGTGCAACAGCAATTGCTAACTTACTTTCTGCTGTTATTACAGACAAAATGGGTGGTGAAGTTGAGCTTGTACCTGGAAACAATACAGCGATATATGGAGCTATTGATAGAAGTAAAGGTGAAATTGAAGTTCACCCTGACGTCTGGTTACCTAACCAACAGGCCTACACTAATGACCTAGTTCCTAAAGGAACACTTAAGTTAAGCTCATTGAGTTACGAAGGAAATCAAGGTTACTGTGTATCTCAAGCTTTTGCAAAAGAGATGAATATAACGTCAATTTTTGATCTTGGAAGACCTGAGGTTGTTGCAGCTATGGATAGTGATGGCAACGGTAAAGGTGAGTTTTGGATTGGTGCTGATGGATGGGCATCTGCAAACGTAAATGAGGTTAAGGTTAGAGATTATCTACTACTTGATGCTGGAATAGAGCCAATTAGAGCTGCTGAAGCTGTAAAAAATGCTCGAGTACTAGACTCAATTAAGAAGGGTGAAGGTTATGCATTTTATTGCTACAAGCCACACGCTATATGGGGAATGGCTGACGTTGTTATGTTAACTGAGCCTACTCATGATCCTGCTAAGTACAAAATGATTCAACCAAAAACTGATGCAGATTGGTATAAAAAATCTTATGTAGCCTCTAAGGATGCAATGAAAAATATTCAAATTGGTTGGGGCACTTCACTAGAAGGTAAATCTCCAGCAATTGTTGAATTTTTCAATAACTTCCAGTTAACATCTGATGATGTTTCATGGCTAGCATATGAAATTTCTGTTAATAAGAGAGATCCAGCAGAAGTTGCAAGAGATTGGATGTCTAAGAACGAAGGTACTGTTGATGGTTGGTTAGGTTTATAATCTAGTCAGTTCGTCATAAAGCCGGCGCCTTTATAAGCGCCGGTTTTTTTTCAATTATTACAAACACTATGTCGCAAGAAAACACTGGAAGCTTCATTGAAATTCAAAATATCTCAAAGATATTTGGAAATAATTCTGCAGAAGCTTTAGAAGCTATCACTAAAAAGAATATTTCAAAGCAAGAAGCTCTAGAGAAGTACAACTCTGTAATTGGTGTTTCTGATGTCTCGTTTAATATCAATCCAGGAGAGATATTTTGCGTTATGGGCTTATCTGGTAGTGGTAAATCCACCCTTGTAAGGCATATTAATAGGTTATTAGAGCCAACAATTGGAAAAATTCTAATAGATGGCCAGGATGTAATGGCTTTAGAAAAACAAGAATTACAAGAATTTAGAAACAAAAAAATAGGCATGGTTTTTCAAAATTTTGCCCTTATGCCTCATAGATCTGTAATAGATAATATCGCCATGCCTCTAGAGATAAGAGGTGTCAATAAAAATAATAGGTACGGAAAAGCAAATGAAATTTTAAATACAGTTGAACTAACAGGTTGGGGTAATAAATATGCACATGAGCTCTCTGGGGGGATGCAACAAAGAGTAGGGCTTGCAAGAGCGCTTGCAGCCGATCCCGAAATATTATTAATGGATGAACCATTTAGTGCGCTCGATCCATTAATCAGAAGACAGCTTCAAATAGAGTTTATTAAGCTATCGAAAAAATTAAAAAAAACAACAGTCTTTATCACTCATGACTTAGATGAGGCAGTTAAAGTTGGCCATCGAATTGCTATCATGAGAGATGGAAAAGTTATTCAAATTGGAACGCCCGAAGAAATTGTTATGAATCCAAAGGATAGTTATGTTGCTGACTTTGTAAAAGGAATTTCAAGGCTTGAAGTTGTAAAAGCAAAATCTATTATGAGACCAATTGATGAATTTACTAAGAAATATGGTGTAATACCAAAAAATGCTATAAGAATGAAGGAGGACGATGATTTAAGTAGCTTAATTGAAAGCTCTGTGTCTAGCGATAAACCAATCGTTATTAGCAACCCAAGTGGCCAAGATATTGGTGTAGTGTCCCAAAAAGACTTGCTGGTTTCTATTGTTGAGGGTCAAGATGAGTGAAGATAATTTAATGAGTAAAGATAAATATGCAAATACAAATCAAATTAAAGATTTTGTAAAGACTAATTCCAAATACTATATTCATGAATTCGAGCGTATTAATAGTACGTCAAAATTTGTTTTATCCTTTAACTTATTTGCATTTTTATTTGGTTCAGTATGGTTTGGAATTCGAAACATATGGAACTGGTCCTTAGCATTTTTAATTATTGAAACATTTGCAATTGTTCAAATTGTGAGAGGCTTTTTTGGCAATATTAGCGCAGAGGCTTATAGCAAAATTGACAAAATTCAATCCACAATAGACTTTCGAGAAAAGCAATTACAAGCAGCTATAGAAAAAAATTCAGATAAAGTCGAAATGTTTAAAAGAACTATAAAGTCACTTGAGGACTCTATACAGGGATACTTACAAGAAGCCCAAAACATTGAGGCCTCGGGTGTTGCGATTGCGATTAGTGGAATTTTTCTATTTATTTTAATAAGAGTATTACAAGGCGTATTAGCAAATTCAATTTTGGAAAAGAAGTTTTCTGAATGGCTTTCAAATAAGCAAATTAGCCCAGGAATGGAATTTAAAAACTATCTTCTAAGCATAGCATTTGCATTAATAATCATTGTCTTTTCGGCAATACACTATAGCTTTCCAAACCTTGTTGCTTTATTTGCTGACTTTCCAACACACCCTGATATAAGGCTTGCTTCAATAGATGGTGTAGAAAGGTCCTTTGATTATGCTGTTATTAAGGGTGATGTTCTTTTTAGTGCTATTACCTTTGGAATAAGAACTGTACTTGATTCACTAGAGATGCTATTTGTTAAAACACCATGGATTGTGGTCATAAGTGCTATTGTCCTGATGACTGGACTCTCCGCAGGACCAAGAGCAGCGCTCTTCTCTCTCTCATTTTTGGCATATATGGGGTTTTTAGGGTTCTGGGTTAAAGCAATGACAACGTTGGCTTTATTGGGAACTGCAGCAATTCTTAGCATCTCTATTGGAATACCCCTAGGAATTTATTGTGCTACCAGACCAAAGTTCTATTCATTTATTAGACCAATCATGGACTTTATGCAAACTATGCCTGCATTTGTATTTATGATTCCTGTTATCGCTTTTTTTGGAACCGGAAAGGTTTCTGCGGTAATTATTACAATGATTTTTGGTGGAACTCCTGTAGTTAGACTGACTGTATTAGGCTTAAAAGGTGTTCCAGAAAGTATTAGAGAGGCAGCTATAGCCTATGGAGCCTCTAAATGGTATCTCTTGACAAAAGTTGATTTACCTCTTGCAATGCCTACTATCCTTGCCGGTGTTAATCAAACTGTTATGTTGAGTTTAGCTATGGTTGTTGTTGCTTCCTTAATTGGCGCTAAAGGTTTAGGTCAAGATGTTTTGGAGGCATTGCAATATGCAAATGTTGGACAGGGCATATTAGCTGGTATCGCTATCTTATTCTGCGCACTAATACTAGACAGAATAATACAAGGCAAAAAAAGAGAGTAAAGATCTTATGAAAATATAATTAGGTTGAATAAATATGAATGATAAATTTAATAGAATGAATTTAGGGCATTTCCCTACCCCAATAGAACAACTAAATAATCTTTCCGATTATTTAAAAGGTCCCGATATATATATCAAAAGGGATGATTGTACCGGTCTAGCAACAGGTGGAAATAAGACAAGAAAACTAGAATTTTTAATGCCTGATGCTATTAATAATCAGGCAGACCTTGTTGTGACAGTTGGCGCCGTTCAATCTAACCATACAAGACAAACTGCAGCGGCGTGTGCAAAGCTAGGATTGAAATGTCTCATAGTTTTAGAACAAAGACTAGCAGATGCTCCAGATGCCTACATGACATCAGGCAATGTTTTTCTGGAAAAGCTTTTCGGCGCTGAAATAATAATCTGCCCTAAAGGCAAGGATGTAAAAGAGCATGCTGAAGAAATAATGAATGAAAGAAAAAATAAAGGAGCCAACCCTTACTATATTCCTGTTGGTGGCAGTAATCATATTGGACAACTTGGATACGTTGAATGTATGAGAGAAATTGTTGAATATGACAAAGAAAACTTATTTACTCATATTGTTCTAGCAAGTGGAAGTGGAGGGACTCATTCAGGCATTGTTTCAGGAAAAACATATTACAAAAGCAAGATAAATATTATTGGTATTAGTGTCAAAGACAACAAACATGACCAAGAAGAAAAAATTTACAAAATGGCACAAGATGGTTGTAAATATATTCAATGTGACGAACCAAAACGAGAAGACGTTGAAGTCTTTGATGGTTATGTGGGTGGAGGTTATGGTGTTCCAACTAAAGGCATGACTGATGCTGTTAATTTACTGGCAACAAAAGAAGCTATCCTTCTAGATCCTGTTTACTCTGGAAAAGGCTTTGCTGGTTTAATTGATTTAATACAAAATAAGCATTTTAAAGACTCAGACAAAATCTTATTTATTCATACTGGTGGTGCCGCTGCATTGCATGCTTATGAATGGGCCTTTTAGTTAATAAAAATGCAACTTTTTCGGATTGTCGGAAATATAGGTATGCACTTTCTCGTATTTGGGATGGTAAAAAGAAAACTGTTTTGTTTATTGGCTTAAACCCGTCAACTGCAGATGAAAAGATAGACGATCCAACCATACGTAGATGTATTAACTATGCGCAAAACTGGGGTTATGGAAGTCTTCTAATGGTCAATCTATTTGCTTATAGGGCAACAATACCTACCGAACTCAAAAATGTAAAAAATCCAATCGGCAATGATAATGATCTACATATTATAGAACTTTCAAAAAAGGTGGATTTAGCTGTTGCTGCCTGGGGTAATGAAGGATCCCTTTTAAATAGAGACAAAGAAGTAAAAAAAATAATTCCGAATCTAATGTGCTTAAAAATAAACAAATCTGGTCAACCTGCTCACCCTTTATATCAAAAAAAAGATCTAAAATTAATTAAGTACTCTTGATTACTATTTATAACAAACTACAATCAGTTTGATACACTGAAACATTAATATTGCCTATAATTCTATATGGATAAAAAAAAGAACATTTCCATTAAAAAAACTACTGATTAATGACTACATTTAATCTATGAAATACGTCGTAATTGATCCAGTAATCTTAGACTTAGGTTTTGTGAAGATTTACTGGTATGGTGTTATGTATTTGTTGGCTTTTTTAGTCGCTTATTTTCTTGCTAAATATCGAGTAAAACAAAATCAAAACTGGAATATTCGACAAGTTGATGATCTAATTTTTTATGGCGCATTGGGTGCTGTTTTAGGTGGAAGACTAGGCTATTTAGTTTTTTATAACTTTTCAATTTTTGTGTCAAACCCTTTGACCTTTTTTAATTTCCAAAATGGAGGAATGTCTTTTCATGGAGGCTTTATAGGCGTCTTGCTTGCTATGTTATTTTTTAATAGAAAGTCAAATCATAGTTTTTTTCAAACAACAGATTTTATCGCTCCATTAGTGCCATTAGGATTAGCATTTGGTCGAATAGGTAATTACATTAACGGAGAGCTTTGGGGAAAGATTACCACTAGCCCTTGGGGTCTATATGCACCTGACCATAGTGGTCAATGGAGCCATCGATATCCAACACAGCTCTATGAGGCTTTTCTGGAGGGCTTTGTTTTGTTTATTATATTATGGATTTTTAGTAAAAAAGATCGACCAGTTATGGCAACATCGTCTTTATTTTTGATTTTCTACGGAACCTTTAGATTTATAATTGAATTTATTAGAGTTCCAGATTCTCATTTAGGTTATATGGCCTTAGACTGGATAACCATGGGACAGCTATTAAGTCTGCCAATGATTTTGGTTGGATTATATATGTTCTATAAATCATATTATTTAAAAGGGCGCTCATGAAGCAGTATCTAGATTTTTTAAAGCTTGTAAGAGATACAGGGTCAGAAAAGACTGATAGAACTGGAACTGGAACGAAAAGTCTTTTCGGTCACCAAATGCGCTTTAATCTAAAAGATGGCTTCCCTTTAGTGACAACTAAGAGAGTCCATATTCCTTCAGTCATTCATGAATTATTATGGTTTTTAAAGGGTGACACTAACATTAAGTATTTACAAGACAACAAGGTAAATATTTGGAATGAGTGGGCAGATGAGAATGGCGACTTGGGCCCTGTATATGGAGCTCAATGGCGAAAATGGAAGAATCATGACGGCAAAGTAATTGATCAAATTACAGAGGCTGTAAGATTGATAAAAACCTCGCCTGACTCAAGGCGAATTATAGTTTCGAGCTGGAATGTAGGTGAACTCGATAAGATGGCTCTTGCGCCATGTCATGCACTATTTCAGTTTTATGTCGCAAACGGCAAGTTATCGTGTCTGCTTTATCAACGAAGTGCTGATATTTTTTTAGGCGTTCCATTTAATATTGCCTCGTATGCCTTATTAACACATATGGTTGCTCAGCAATGCGACTTAGAGATTGGTGATTTTGTTTGGAGTGGCGGTGATTGCCATGTTTATTCAAATCATTCTGAACAGGTTGAAACTCAGCTCTCTAGGACACCTAAAACACTTCCAAAGTTAATTATCAAGAGAAGGCCAAATACCATTTTTGATTATGAATATGAAGACTTTGAGTTTGATAATTACATTCATGACGCCCCAATTAAGGCGCCAGTAGCTATTTAGCTTCTTATGGAAAAACTACAAAAAAATATTGATTATCATTTCAGTGATGCTGCACTTCTAAAGCAGGCATTAACCCATCGAAGCGTTAACAAAAATAACAATGAAAGACTAGAGTTTCTTGGTGACAGTATCCTTGGCTGCGTTATTTCTCATGAGCTTTATCTTCGATTTCCCTTGGTTGATGAAGGTCAACTATCAAGACTTCGCTCATCTTTAGTCAGAGGTCAAACCTTGGCTAAACTGGCAAAAACCCTTAATCTATCTGAAAACCTTGTATTGGGACAGGGAGAGCTTAAAAGTGGCGGATTCAGACGTGAATCGATCCAGGCAGATGCCTTTGAGGCAATCTTGGGCGCAATATTTCTTGATTCTGATTATTTAACTGTTAGCGCTGTTATTTTAAAACTTTATGATGGACTATTAAATGAAGCTAGTCCAGATGACTCATTAAAGGATTTCAAAACTCAACTCCAAGAGCTATTACAAAAAAAAGGGCGCTCTCTTCCTATGTATGAGCTAATCAAAACAAAAGGACAAGATCACAATGCAGTTTTTTACGTAAGCTGCCATATTAAAGAATTTAACCTTACCGTAGAGGAAAATGCAAAAAGCATCAAAAGGGCTGAGCAGGCTTGTGCCGAATCAATTCTTGGGAGTCTTTCCTCTTTATGAGCTTTCAATCAGGATTTATTGCAGTAGTAGGGCGACCTAACGTAGGCAAATCAACGCTCATAAACGAACTGATCGGACAAAAGCTCTCAATTACTTCTCATAGACCTCAAACTACAAGGCACCGAATTAATGCAATAGACACTCAATCAAACTACCAAATGATTTTTATTGACACGCCTGGCATACATATTGGCAACAAAAAAGCAATTAATTCGTATATGAATAAAGCCGCTAGCTCAAGCTTTGCGGATGTAGATATGATTATTTGGCTTGTTGAAGTGTTTAAGTGGACAAAAGAAGATGGGCGCGTTTTAGAGCATTTAAATAAAATTGAAATCCCAGTAATTCTCTGTGTAAATAAAGTCGACAAACTAAATTCAAAAGATCAAGTACTTCCTTATCTAGAAACAATAGGTGATAAGTTTAAAGCTAATGAGGTTTTTCCTTTATCGGCATTCAATCGAAGTGATACAAAAGAATTAAGGAGGTTAATCCTTAAGTATCTTCCTCAGCAGAAAGCTCTCTTTGACTCTGATTACATAACTGATCGCTCTCAAAAGTTTGTTGTATCAGAATTTATTCGAGAAAAATTAATGCGAAACCTTTCCAACGAGCTTCCTTATGATATAACAGTGGAAATCGAAAAGTTTGATTTAGACGGTCAAATGTATAGAATAGCTGCAAGAATTTTTGTTGATAAACCTTCACAAAAAAGCATCGTAATTGGCAGCAAAGGGAAGATGCTTAAAAAAATTGGACAGGAGTCCCGAATAAGTATTGAAGGCTTTTTAGAAAAAAAAGTTTTCTTGGAATTATGGGTAAAGGTTAGGCAGGGCTGGTCTGATGATAAAAGAGCTCTAGCTTCCTTAGGCTATGACTAGAATAGAGAATACGCCAGCTTTTTTAATCCATCGAAGAATGTACCAAGGCAACTCTCTTCTGCTAGACTTTTTTACTGAGCATTACGGTAAGATTCGCTTAATAGCTCGTGGTGCAAGAAGTAAAAAAACATCGCTCCAAATGTTCCAGTGCTTAAAAATTTCTTATACTGGCAAAGGTGATTTAAAAAGCCTTACTCAATGGGAGTCTAATGATGAGCCTCGTCGACTAATGGGCGATGACCTTATAATTGCTATTTATGCCAATGAACTCCTTTCTAGACTCTTACCTCAGGATGATGAATATAAAGCGTTATTTGACTCATATTGGAGCTATATTAAGCAAATTAATAAGCAATCAGGCTCTGAAAAAGAATATTCTCTTAGATTGTTTGAAAATCAACTTCTACAAGAGCTCGGCTATGGTCTAGATTTTAGTGCAGACTATGAAGGCAACCCTATTAACTCTAGTATCAATTATGAATTTCGTGATCACCAGGGATTTTTTGCTAATGCTGATGGTAAAATATTCGGTGACATTCTTTTAAATATTGCCAATGCAAATGAGAATTGTCCTAGTACTGAGCAATTGTCTATCTTAAAAATATTGAACCGAAAGAGGCTAAAATTGCTTTTGGGTGAAAAACCACTTAAAAGTAGAGAATTATTTTTTGTAAATTAAGGGTAAATTATGAGTATTTTTTTGGGTGTTAATATAGATCATATTGCTACATTAAGACAAGTAAGAGGCACGAAATATCCTAGCCTAATAGAGGCGGCTCGAATCTGTGAAGATTCTGGAGCTGATAGCATTACTTTGCACTTAAGAGAGGATAGACGTCATATTCAAGATAGAGATCTAGAGGATTTAAAATCAAAACTTAAAACTAAAATGAATCTGGAGATGGCTGCAACCGATGAGATGCTCAAGATTGCCTCTGAAATTTCCCCCGAAGATTGTTGTTTGGTGCCAGAAAAGCGCCAGGAACTTACAACCGAAGGGGGTTTAGATGTTGCATCCCAGTTATCACGAATGAAAGATGTATGTGACCAGCTCCAATCTAATAGTATTAAAGCTTCTCTTTTTATTGATGCAGACAGGAGACAGATTGATGCTGTAGCAGAATGTCAAGCACCTATAATTGAAATCCACACAGGTCATTACGCTAATGCTACCAATCAAAAGAATACTGAGTTAGAGCTTAAAAAGATAATAGAAGCTTGTGAATATGCACATAGTTTGGGTATTCAAGTAAATGCAGGTCATGGCCTAACTCTTGAAAATACTAGTGCTATAGCAAAAATTGACTCAATTGTAGAATTAAATATAGGTCATTCTATTATTTCTAGAGCTCTTTTTGTTGGGCTTGCTCTTGCAACTTCTGAAATGAAAGCATTGATATTAAAAGCGAGAGGCTTATGATTTATGGCGTTGGAACAGATATTGTAAATATTGATCGCATTCAGAAAATCATATTAAAAAATAGAGAAGGCTTCATTAAAAGAGTTTTAACAGAGCATGAGCAAGCGTTGTTTGCTAATAAGGCTGATAGCGCGGCTTTTTGCGCCAAACGGTTTGCCGCTAAAGAAGCCTTTTCAAAGGCTTTAGGAACTGGTATTGGTAAAGTTGTTAGTTTTCAAGACCTAACGGTTAGGAACAATGAGAATGGTAAGCCACACTTTATACCTAGTGAAAAATTAAGACTCTATTTATTAGAAAAAGGAATCAAACAAGCGCATTTGAGTATATCTGACGAAAGTCAAAATGCAGTTGCATTTGTTATTTTAGAGACTAGTAGTAAAGATTAAAATTTAGAAAGGTATATCATCCTCAAATTCATCTTGAGCTACAGGTGTTATTTTTGGAGCTGATTGACTACTCTCAGGGGGACGTGTCGATTGCGTTGGCGCTTCAGAATTTACGCCATCACGACGGTCCAACATCTGTAAAGTACCATTAAAACCACTAACAATAACTTCAGTAGTGTAACGGTCTTGGCCACTCTGATCTTGCCATTTTCGTGTCTGCAATTTTCCTTCTACGTAAACTTTTGAACCTTTATCTAAATATTGTCCAGCAATCTCTGCAATCTTGCCAAATAAACTAACTCGATGCCACTCAGTTTTTTCTTGTTTTTGACCGGTACTTTTATCGGTCCATGATTCACTAGTAGCAACAGATAAATTACTAATTGCATTGCCATTTGAGGCATACTTAACTTCCGGCTTTGCACCAAGATTTCCAACAAGTATAACTTTATTTATGCCCGCCATTTTTTACTCCTCTAATGTTATCGTTTTAAGTGGTAAAGTAAGTATCAAAAACCACCAAATAATTGCTACAAATATGGTGAATAAGAATACACTATTTAAGTCGTAAATGTTATAAATAAGGCCTCCAATTACTCCACCAAAAAAAGTTCCTAAAAACTGAGAGGTAGAGAAAACACCCATCGCAAGACCACGCTTTGAAGTGCTTGCAGTTTTAGATAAAAGTGAAGGAAGTATTGCTTCAATTGTGTTAAAGGCAATAAAGAAAACCGTTAATATAAATAGAAAAACTGAAAAACTTAATTCTAGAGAATAAAACAAAACCTGACTACTAATTAAAAGACTTATACTGAACAATAAAATTAATTTTATTTTTTTAAACTTTTCAGAAATAATAATTAAAGGCAACATACCTAAGAATGAAAGAAGTACCGCTGGAAGGTATAGTTGCCAATTATCAATCATAGTGATAATTTGATTATCCATTATCAATAAAGGCATTACTATAAAACCACTTGAAAGAATCAAATGAAGAGAAAAAATACTAAAATCTAATCGCAATAGTTGCCCATTTAAAACTTCCTTGAATGCATCAAAAGATAGGCGGTAATAACTGATTGTCTTTGAATTGGGAAGAGTAAAGACTATAAGCATAGCAATAACTGAAAGAAGAGCGATAATCCAGAAAAGCCCCTCTAGTCCAATCCTTGAAGTTATTATTGGACCAATTATTAAAGATAACATGAAAGCAACTCCAATTTGAAATCCGACAAAAGCGTTTGCTTTTGCTCTATTATCTTCAGAGATAGAATCAGCTAAAAATGCCATTAATACAGCAGAAATAGCACCACCACCCTGAAAAGCCCTACCAATAACAACAAATAAAATATTTGAAGTATTGGCAGCTATCAAACTCCCAATAAAGAAAATTATTAATCCTAAAATTAATAACGGCTTGCGTCCATATCTATCTGAAAGGTAGCCAAAAGGAATTTGAAAGATCGCTTGAGTTAGGCCATATATACCAATTGCTAAGCCAATCAAAAATGGTGTAGAGTTGTCATATTCATTAGCATATACACTCATTACTGGGAAAAGCATAAATAAGCCCAGCATTCTAACTGCCATTATTAAGGAAACCTTAAAGGCAAAAAATCTTTCAGATGAGTTCATGGCTGAGTTATGCTTTATCTACTAATCTATTGTGTAATTAGGAGAGTAGTTAGGAAAACTAGATATAAGGATAATTTTTACATCAGCAGCTAATTGTTCTGCATTAATAGCATCATAATTGTAAGCCATCAAGTGAAGGCTATCGGCAATAGAGGAACTATTAGGAAAGTTTTCAATAATATATTTTGAGCGATTAATAGCAGCTATATGAGAACCATTATTTGTGTAATATAATGCGATATAGAATTCATGTTTAGCAATGGTATTTTTAAATATAAAGAGCTTTTCTTTTGCTTCTTCTGAGTATTTTGAATTCGGAAATTTCTCTATCAATATGGAGAAGTAATCGTAAGCATCACGAACACTTTGAACATCCCTTTGGGCACTCTCAGTAATAATATCATCAAGGATAGATGTAGATTTATCTTCTGCAATTACTCCTCTCAGATAATATGCATATGGAGTTGACTCAAGATCAGGATACATTTCTATAAAGTCATCCAATTGGAGTATTGCTCGATTATGTTTTTTGCGTTTATAGAGGTTATATGCAATATCTAATCTTGCTTGCAAGGCGTATTTTGAAGATGGGTAAGCAGATATTATGACTTCAAATTGTTCGATAGCTTGATCTATAGAGCCTGCATCAATTTTATCTTCTGCTAGCTCATACAAAGCTTTTGGTGAAAGCCCATCTCCAATAGGCTTTCGGACGTCTTTATCTGAGCCAAATGGGGAGCAGCCACTCAATAATACTATTAATGAAAAAATTAATATAAGTGGCTTATACATACAGAGATATCTTGTTAATAATTATGGAAGATAATTATACTTAGGAGTTTTAACAATGGAAACCTTTGTATAAAGAACTTTGTCTTAATAGCAACATGCTTATAATTATAAGACTTGAAATAATTTAATAACCAAATGGCGAGTTCTTTCTTTAATAAAAAATTGCAAATTACAGACTTATGCGTTGTTTTAGAGACATATCTCTCTAACGATGAAATTAGTCTCGTTCAAAAAGCATATAAGCTTGCTGAAAAAGCTCATTCTGGTCAGTTTAGGCGCTCTGGTGAATCCTATATTTATCACCCATTAGCTGTCGCTTTAATTCTTGCAGAATTAAAGTTAGATTATTACTGTATTGTTGCTGCAATACTTCATGATTGTATTGAAGATACATCCATAACTAAAGATGATGTTGAAAAGGAATTTGGAAGTCAAGTTGCGCATATTGTTGAGGGCGTTTCTAAATTAACACACTTAGAATTCAATTCAAGTTCTCAAAAACAGGCAAAAAATTTTCAAAAGCTTGTTTTTGCAATGTCAAAAGATATGAGGGTAATGGTTATCAAGCTTGCTGACAGGCTTCATAATATGCGCACTATAGAATCTATGAGTGATGAAAAACAAATACAAAAAGCAAAAGAAACTTATGAAATTCATGCTCCAATAGCAAGGCGCCTTGGATTACATAGTATAAGAGTAGAGCTAGATGATTTGTGTTTTAAAACACTACATCCTAGAAAACACTTAATACTTAAAAGAAAAATTAGTAAGCAGTATGGAAACCAAAAGAAAGCAATCTCTCGCATTCAAACTGAAATCGAAAAAAGATTGAAATTTGAAGGAATTAATGCTACTGTTGAAGGACGTCAAAAGCAGCCAAGTAGTGTTTATAACAAGATGAAACTTAAATCTAGAAAATTCTCTGAAATACTTGATATGCATGCCTTTAGAATAATTGTTGATAATACCAATGCTTGCTATCAAGCAATGGGTCATATTCATAGCCTATATAAGCCTTTACCTCTAAAGTTTAAAGATTACATTGCAGCACCTAAATCAAATGGCTACCAATCTATCCATACAGTGTTAATAGGACCAAGAAAAATGTTTATGGAGGTCCAAATCCGTTCACAAGAAATGAATTTTATTTCTGAGTATGGTATCGCTGCACATTGGTATTATAAAAATACTGATAAACCAACTGAAAAGTTAGCTCGAAATTGGCTTGGATCTTTATTAGATATTCAACAAAGTTCAGACTCATCTATTGACTTCCTAGAGAGTACCAAGGCTGATTTATTCTCAGAGGAGGTATTTGTATTTACTCCTGAGGGAAAAATAATTCCTCTCCCTTTAAGAGCGACTGTACTTGATTTTTCTTATGCAGTGCATACAAGTGTGGGTAAAAGATCCCAAAAGGCAACAATCAACGGAATTGAGGCTGAACTTTCAACACAGCTCAAGTCCGGTCAAACTGTAGAAATAATTACAAGTCGATTTGTAAAACCTCAGCCAAGTTGGCTGGACATTGTAGTCACCTCTAAAGCTAAAAGTGCAATTAAAGCACATCTAAAAGAAAACTCCAAAACTGAACTAGCAAAACTTGGCAAGCATTTAATTTCTGATGCTTTGAATTATCAAAAAATTAAAATTAACGATGTTCCAAAAGATAAATGGGAGAAGTGTTTAAGTGACCTTCATTGTGCAAACTATCAAGAGCTATACATTAAAGTTGGGTTATCAGAAATATTTGTTGCAGCTGTAGTTAATAATCTTTTAAAAGATATAAATAATGAAACAATAAACACAATAACAATAAATAAAACAAAAGGAATGGCAATTAACTTTGCTCATTGTTGCTATCCAATTCCTGGCGATCAAGTTACTGGCGTTTTAACAACCACAAAAGGCTTGGTAATGCACCGCTCAAATTGTTCAAACTTAGAGCACATCAAAGAAAAGAATGCCCAATGGATGGAAATTGATTGGAAATCTGATGAAAATGAACTCTTTGAAGTTGGTATCAGCTGTCTGATAGAAAATCGAAGCGGGAGATTGGCTGCTATTGCAAATACGCTGGCTAACCTTGGGGTCAATATTGAAAATATCGAGCAACAAGAAAAGCCAGACTCTACAAGACTATTTCATATTACTGTAGTCATAACTAATATCATTCAACTTAACAATGTATTAGATCAGCTGAATAAATTACCTCACCTTATTTCTGCAGAAAGGATTTAATATTAAAAAATGTGTAAAGCAAGCAACCGAATTGATTAAAATTACATTTTTATTAATTATTGTCCCTATCGCATCATGATTTGTTGGACCGATTCTCTAGAAATAGCCATTTCACTCGAAGAAAGTCATCCAAGCATTAACCCTAAAACTATAAATTTTGTTGATCTACGTCAACTTGTAATGAGCCTTGATGATTTTGAAGAAGGCAATAGTCAATGCGGTGAAAGAGTTTTAGAGGCTATACAAATGGCATGGATTGAGGAAAATGAATGAAATACATTAAGTTTTTTATATTGTTTGGCATCCTAGCCTCTTTCTCTGCTAATGCACTTTTAGAAGTTAACATTATTAAATCTAAAGAAGATTCGTTTCCTATAGTTATAGCCCCTTTTGAAATGATTGGCAACTTTCAAGAGGATGTTGATCTAGCAAAAATTATAAGAGAAAACTTAAATAGATCAGGCCAATTTGATGCTAAAAGCACAAATCAACTAACTACCGGTCCAATTGACTTTGATTTTTATCTAAAACATAAAAAAGATGCTATTGTTTTTGGAAAGATTCGACAAATTAGTTCTAATGTTAACCATGCAGAAATTTATATTTATGATGTATTAACTCAAAAACCTCTTTATGTGAATAAATTAGCATTTACAAATGGAGCTCTTCGAAAAACTGCTCATGCTTTAAGTGATGTTATTTATTATGCCCTCCTAGGTCAAAAAGGTTCTTTTAATACGAGATTATCATTTGTTACTGTGAGTAATAAAAAAAATAATGGTAAACGAACATATCGTCTTAAAATTTCTGACTGGGATGGAAAAAATGAACAAACAATTATTAAATCTCTTTATCCAATTCTGTCTCCAGCATGGTCAGCTGATCAAAGAAAAATAGCTTATGTTTCTTTTAAGAACAATCGATCTGATGTTTTTGTTAAATATGTTTTTCAAGAAACATTACCACAAAAATTACCTAAATTTGATGGTATCGCTTCTTCTCCATCATGGCATCCAGATGGTAAAAATATTGCGTTAACTCTTTCTAAAAATGGAAATAAAGATATTTACTTATATAATTTTGAATCTCAAAAACTCAAAAGATTGACTACAAATATTGCAATTGATACTGAAGCTAATTTTTCACCAGATGGCAAAAGCATCGCCTTTACCTCTAATAGAACAGGGCAGGTTCAAGTGTATATCAAAAACCTCAAATCAGGAAAAATTTCTCGTGCAACCTTTGAAGGTCGTTACAATGCAAAACCTGCGTACTCTCCTGATGGCAAAGATCTTGCATTAATTCATCGTGTTGGCAAAGATTATAGGCTAGCTTTGCTTGATATAGCTTCAAGAGATTTAACAATATTAACCCAAAATAAATCAGATGAGTCACCATATTTTTCTCCAAATGGTGGTATGATTATTTATTCAACTAACCGAGACAACAAGGGAATATTGTCTATAATTTCTCTTCATAACAATCAGACTGTTGAACTTATGCAAAAAGAAGGCGAAGTCAGAGAACCAAGTTGGTCAAATTATTCTAATTAAGGAAATTAAAATGTCAAAAAAAATTCTATTACTATCAAGTGTAATTTTTTTAAGTTCTTGTGCTGCTACAAGCATTTCTGAACTAGGTGATAAGTTTCTAGATCTAATTAACCCATCTGATACCCCAACAGAGGTCACTGACCTAAGTGAGGAAATTTTTGTTGCGTACGATGATAGTGATGGCTTTACATTTGAAGAGTTAGAAGTTTTGAGTAATGATGAGCTTATTGAAATTGCTAAAGAAAAAGGCTTGGAAGACATGCTAAAGATTGACGCTGATGGAAATCTTCAGAACAGAGATGAAATAATAAAGGCGCTCCTTGAAGCTGAAGCTTTATTAGACAATGCCACTCAGGAACTTCAATCATTATCAAACGATGCTCTAATTGAAAGAGCTGAAGAGAAAGGAATGGATAGTGTTGTAGTTTCAGGAGAACTTAAGTCGTTATCTAACGATGAGTTAATCGAGATAGCAAAAGAAAAAGGTATGGAAGATACTTTAGTTCTAGATGCTGATGGTAACCTTCAAAATAGAAATGAAGTGGTTGAAGCACTAACAGATAATCTAATAATTTTAGACGAAGACGGTAATATTCAAAATAAAGATGAAGTCATAGAAGCCCTACGAGAGGGTGCTGAGGAAACTAAGTTAGCTGCTTTGCTACTTGAGAATGCTGGAATTACGTCCACTCTTTATTTTTCTTATGACGACTCTGAAATAAACGAGGTAGCAACCAGAATAATTATTGAACATGCTAATTTTATGCAAAGCAACCCATCTTTTAACCTTCGATTAGAGGGACACGCAGATGAAAGGGGTACTCGTGAATATAATCTAGCACTTGGTGAAAATCGCGCACTTAACGTTAAAGAAGTTTTAGGGCTTTACAATCTTGAAGATAGGATTGTAGTAGTAAGTTATGGAGAAGAACAACCTATCTTAACTGGTAGCAACGAAGAAGCCTGGGAAAAGAATCGTCGAGTAGAATTCTCTTATTACTAGAGATAAATTGCGTTAAATTCTTTTTTTATTAATAAGCTGTTTCGTCTGATGAAAAAGACTCTGCTTAAATTTATTTTATCAATATTCTGCATGTTTACTGTGCTTGAAATAAATGCAGATGAAGGTTTCGACTTTGAAATGGCATTCTTTAAAATTAATAAAGAAGTCAAATCCCTCAATAACGAGATTTTATCTCTAAAAGAAGAGAATGAACTTCTTAAGGAGGCACAAAGGCTAAATTCTGAAAAAATAGCTAAATTGTTTGAAATAATCGAATTAAACTCTATTGAAAACAAAAAAGAAGAAGCAATACTTAAAACAGATATAGAAAAAAATGCATTCAAACTATATTCTGATGGAAAAAGTCAATTTGTACTTGGAGACTATAAAAAAGCTATAGAGTTATTCATAAGCTACTTGGAGAATTTTCCAGACTTAGAAAACGTAGCAGATTCAAAATTATGGCTCGGCAGGGCTTACTCTCGAAGTGAAGCATACATAGATTCTAAAAAATCCTATCTAGACTTTCAATCTAGTCACACCAATCACCCAAAATATGCTGACTCTTTATATGAATTGTCACAAGTCCTTATTGAGTTTAAAGAAATTAATGAAGCAAAACTATTATTATCAAAGATGATTGAAGAGTATCCAGAACATACTCTAATTAAAAAAGCTATTCAATTACTAGAAGATCTTTAAATAAGTGAAAATTCTAGAAATACAAAAAGTTGATTTAGCTTCTTTTTGTTATCTAAATAGTGAGAGATATCCTTTTTTACTTGAAAGTGTAAATCATAACGACTTCAATAGATACTCTATATTGTTTGCTTTTCCTGGTGAAAGTATTATTCTTAATAGCTTTTCTGACTTTGATTTTTTAAATGAGCTTAAAAATCAACTTAAACCAAATAATTTAAATTCTGATCTGCCGTTTATTGGTGGGTGGTTTGTCTATCTCTCGTATGAATTAATAGAACAAATTGAGCCCTCCTTATCTTACGAGGTTTATAGATCTAATCTTCCAATTGCTTATGCAGTAAAAATACCCTCTGCTATCATTATCGATCATCAGCTAGATAAGACATATCTTATTGATCAAGATGACAATGAAGATCGCATTAATTTAATATTATCAGATATTAAACTTACCAAACCGATACCTGAAAAATCCATAAAAGGAAAGTTATCAGAAGAAAACCAAGAAAAATTTACCGATGGAGTAAAGGCCTGCTTAGATTATATTGTTTCGGGTGACGTTTTTCAGGTCAACCTATCGAGACAATGGCAATATAAACTTAGTGAAAAAATAAATTCAACAATAATCTATTCCGCCTTAAAAAATGCTAATCCAGCTCCTTTTTCCGCGCTAATTCAGTATGAAAATTTCAGCATAATTTCATCTTCTCCAGAAAGGCTTTTTAGTGTCAATGATGGCGTCTTACAAACAAGACCTATTGCGGGCACACATCCTCGAGGAAAAGGCTCTGAAGATGACACTCAAAAGGAGAATCTAATAAGTCATCCAAAAGAAATAGCTGAACATGTAATGCTTCTTGATCTGGAAAGAAATGATATGGGCAGGGTATGTGAATATGGCAGTGTCTTTGTTAACGAGGTTATGACACTAGAAACTTATCCTTATGTGCATCATATAGTGTCAAATATCAAAGGTAAACTAAGAAAAAATGTAGGTGTAAGTGAAATTGTTAGAGCTCTCTTTCCTGGAGGAACAATCACTGGCTGTCCCAAGGTACGCTGTATGCAAATAATTAGCGAACTAGAACAGATGCCAAGGTCAGCATATACAGGATCAGTAGGGTATTTAAGCCAAAATGGAAAAATGGACTTTAACATCCTCATTCGTAGCTTTATTCATCAGGAAAATACATTAACTTTTCGGGCAGGTGCCGGAATTGTATACGACTCAATACCAGACAAAGAACTAGCTGAAACTAAGCATAAAGCTGCTGGATTAGTTAAAGTGTTTAGTAATTAAATCTTTAAGGCAAAAACTTTGATGTCATAGGGTATCTCCTTTCCTTGCCGAAAGCATTGCTACTTACTTTTGGTCCCGGAGCTGACTGACGCCTCTTGTATTCATTTTTAAGAATCATTGAAGTTACTTTGTTAACAACTTCAAAATTATGGCCTTGCTCAGTAATTTTGCTAACAGATTGTTTCATTTCAACAAATCGTGTCAAAATATCATCCAAAACATCGTAAGAAGGCAGCGTATCTTGATCAACTTGATTAGGTGCCAGTTCTGCAGAAGGAGGGCGCGTAATAACACGCTCTGGAATAACTTTTGATATTGAGTTTCTATAGTTCGAAAGCTTATATACCATAGTTTTCGAAATATCCTTAAGTGGCGCAAACCCTCCACACATATCACCGTACAGTGTGGCATAACCTACAGCCATTTCAGACTTATTTCCTGTTGCTAAGACAATTTTATGATATTTATTAGATAACGCCATAAGTAATGTTCCTCTAACTCTGGCTTGAATGTTTTCTTCAGTTGAATCCAAAGAGGTATTCACAAAAAGGTCTTTTAATGATAAATTGAAAGAATCGACCATAGTATGAATATCAATACTTGAAAATTGTACTCCTTGGCTTTGAGCTTGTAATTTAGAATCTTCAAGACTCATATTAGATGTAAATTCATAGGGCATCATCACTGCATGAACATTATCAGCGCCAATTGCATCCACTGCTACTGCAAGCGTTAAAGCAGAATCAATTCCACCTGATAAACCAATTAGGGCGCCATTAAAAGAGTTTTTTTGAATGTAATCACGTGTAGCTAAGACTAGTGCAGAGTAAATAGATTTCTCTTCACTAGGTGATTCCAGTGCTTCAATAGAGTTAGTATGAAGACAATTAAGTTCTTCAAACTCAGGCAGTTGAAGGGTAATCTCCCCATTTTCGTTAACTACAAAAGAGTTTCCGTCAAAAACTACTTCGTCTTGTCCGCCAACCATATTGACGTAAATAAACGAAATATCGAATGTTGAGGCGTAATTCTTGCATATCTCTAATCGCTCATTATGTTTTTCAGATTGAAAAGGTGATGCATTAATCGATATAACTATATCAACATTGTATTGACAAAGTTTAGAAATAGGCCATTCAACCCATTGATCTTCACAAATTAAAACACCAATTTTAGTTTTCTGACACTCAAATACAAAAGATTCATCACCAGGTGAGAAATAACGTTTTTCATCAAAAACACCGTAATTAGGAAGTTCCTGTTTATTGTAAATGTGAATAATTTGATTTTTTTGAATACAGTAAGCACTATTAAAAAGAGACTCATTAGTTTTGTTTGGTGCTCCAAACAAAACGCTAATAGAAGAAGGCACTGATTTACAAAGAAAATCAATCTGTTCATTAACTTGGTTTATAAATCCGTCACGAAACAAAAGATCCTCAGGAGGATACCCAGTCAGCGCTAATTCAGGAAATACTATTAAATGTGCTCCTAAATCTGCAGCACCATGAATCAAATTTAACATTTTTTGTGCATTTGATTCAATATCACCAACAATAGCATTAAATTGAGCTATTTGAATTTTGATAGGCTCTATATCAGAAAATATCTTATTAAGCTGTTCTTGCCAAAATATAGCCTTCGTATTATTCCCTGTATTAATTGCGTGCTCGTATTTAGTATTAGCGACTACTTCAGCTGGGTCAATATCAAGGATATTAGCGAATAACCAAGCATGTGTTTCACTTAAAGCGGCCTTACCGGAGCTATATTTACTTAGATTTGATTGATTAATATCATATTTTTGAGCAATTTTATAGTCAGAAAAACCCGTTTTTTGGCGCACTAGAACAAGGTATTCAGTTGTTTTCTTATTCATCATATATTGTTAATTTAAGTATATATTAGTTATTTTATACCACTATAGGTAATTAATAACTATAGTTATTTTATACCATTAATAAAAATAGAGGTAATTAATAACTATTAAAATGATAAGTTATTGATTTATATTGTTTTTTTATAAATTTATTTTTTTGGAAAATTAATCTTCTGATCTTGTTTTATGGAGTAAATTAATCTAAATATCTAAACAAGGATGAACTACATCAGTTGAATTTAATTCAATTTTATTTATCCAAAAAAAACAGTTCAAACTACTCTATTTTTATATAAATAACTGTATTTAATAAGTGTGAGAAGGGTGAATTGATTTCTATTTTTATTTAAATATAAGCATTAAGTCACCAAAGTAGTGATAAAATTTCTGTAATCCTCATTTAATTGAAGAGGATTGTTATACTTTGAAACTTATTAAGGAGATATATATGAAACAATTACTAAAATTGTCTGCTGCTTCATTATTAGTTGTCGGTGCACTTGGTGTACAGGCTTCTACTTTGAGCGATGTTCAGGCAAAAGGTCACCTATCTTGTGGTGTATCTAAAGGTCTAGCTGGATTCTCTTCTGCTGACTCTTCTGGCACATGGACTGGTATTGACGTTGACGTTTGTCGTGCTGTTGCTGCTGCAACACTTGGCGATGCAACTAAAGTTAAGTTTGTACCATTAACTGCTAAAGAAAGATTCACTGCACTTCAATCTGGTGAAATCGATATGTTGTCTAGAAACACTACTTGGACAATAACTCGTGACGCTTCACTAGGTCTTAACTTTGCTGGTGTTAACTACTATGACGGACAAGGCTTTATGGTTAAGTCTTCTCTAGGTATTTCTAGCGCTCTGGAGTTAGGTGGTGCGGCTGTTTGTATTCAGGCTGGTACAACTACTGAGTTAAACTTAGCTGACTGGGGTAAATCAAACGGAATCGACTACAACTCTGTTGTTTCTGATACGAATGCTCAAACTCTATCTAACTATGAAGCTGGCCGTTGTGACGTTCTTACAACTGATGCATCTGGATTATATTCAATGCGTGCAGGTTCTAACGATCCTTCTGAGCACGTTGTATTGCCAGAAATCATTTCTAAAGAGCCTCTAGGTCCTGTTGTTCGTCAAGGTGACGATGCATGGTTTAACATCGTAAGGTGGTCTCTTAACGCTATGATTACTGCTGAAGAGATTGGTGTTACTAGTGCAACTGTTGATGATGTTTCTAATAACCCTGAGCGTGAGCGCTTAATGGGTCGTTCTGGAAGCACTCATGAGTATGTTGGTTTGAATTCAGACTGGACTTACCAGATCATTAAGCAGGTAGGTAACTACTCTGAAAGCTTTGAGCGCAATATTGGATTAAACACTCCAATTGGTATTGCTCGTGGTGTTAACGCACTATGGTCAGATGGTGGTATTCTATACTCAGCTCCATTTAGATAAGCAATTATCTAGTTAAAACCTAAACCAGCCTGATATACTTTATCAGGCTGGTTTTTTTTTGTTTTTTCAGACTCTTAGACTCTATATTCATTAAAATATTCATATTCAAATTTAAAGACCTTAAATGAAAAAAATTATCCTTGATTCCTTAGGCCAGTCTCAGCACAGAGGATTTAACTTTCGCAATCTACTCTATAACAATGAAGCGAGAGCTTTTTTCTTTCAAATCGCTACTTTATTAATTGTAATAGGACTTTTTTATACAGCAATTGGCAACCTATTTGAAAATATTGAAGCAAGAGGAATACATACAGGCTTTTCTTTTCTAAAAAATAGGGCTGGCTTTGATATCTTGCCTTTTCTTGGAAACTATGTAGTTGACTACACCCCAGAGTCCCCAAATTTAAGTGTTTTTTATGTAGGACTCATTAACACTCTAGTTGTTGCCTTTATTGGCATAATATTGTCGACATTAATAGGTCTCTTAATAGGTATTGCTAGACTTTCTAATAATTACCTGATTTCAAAATTAGCAGGTGGATATATTGAACTCTTTAGGAATATTCCTATTCTTTTACAAATTCTATTTTGGTACAACTTATTTATCAACGTTTTCCCGCATCCAAAGCAAAGCTTTTCATTTTTTGATCTTGCTTTCCTTAATCAGAGAGGACTATATCTTCCAAAGCCTATACCTGAAGAAGGTTTTTTATTTGTAGGTATAGCATTTATTATTGGAATCATTGCTGCTTATTTTATTAAGAAGTTCTATAAAAAGAAACATGAGCTGACAGGCATTCATACAAGCACATGGCTATATACTGCTACATTAATTATTGGACTACCAATTATTGTTTATTTATTGTTTGGCTCACCACTTCAATTTGACTATGCAATTCTAGGTAAATTTAATCTGAAAGGGGGTATGGCTGTTGTTCCAGAATTTTTAGCATTAACTTTTGCTTTGAGCGTCTACACTGCAACTTATATTGCTGAAGCTATAAGGTCTGGAATAGAGGCAGTTGATAAAGGCCAAAAAGAAGCTGCTGCTGCAATTGGCTTAACTCAAATACAATCTCTTAAACTTATTGTTTTGCCTCAAGCATTGAGAGTAGCAATTCCACCAACCATTAATCAATACCTTAACTTAACAAAAAACTCTTCATTAGCTACAGTAATTGGCTACCCAGAGCTAATGAGTACATTTGGAGGTACTGTCCTAAACCAGGTAGGACAAGCAGTTGAAATTCTTGGAATGGCAATGTTGGTTTATCTAGTAATCTCACTGTTTATTTCTTTATTGCTCAATTATGTCAATAAAAAGATGGCTATTCAAGGGCGATAATTATGTCAGTATACGACCAACAAGCAACCAGAAAGCCGCCAATATCTCAAATTGGAGCAATACTGTGGTTAAGGACAAATCTCTTCTCATCCTGGATTAATACTGTCCTTACAGCAACTTCATTGTATTTTCTTTACTTAATGATTCCTCCATTACTGGATTGGATGTTTTTTAATGCAAGCTTTAGCTTTGGCACTATCAACTTTTTTGGATTTGATATTAAATTCAGCGAGGAAATGGCAACCAATTCAAATTGTGGCCGTGTAGGCGCATGCTGGCCATATATCTATGAAAAACTCTATATGTATACCTATGGGTTTTATCCGAGAACAGAAACCTGGAGACCCAATATAGTATTTGGATTAACGGCATTATTATTTGTAATTATTCCATTAGTTAAAAACTATAAATACAAGAATAGAGTGATATTGTCATTGATAGTTATTTACCCAATTGTTTCATACGTTTTAATTTCTGGTGGATTTGGGTTATTACCAGTAGTTGAAACCCATCTGTGGGGTGGATTGCTCCTAACTTTAGTAATTGCCTCAGTTGGTATTATTGTTTCTTTTCCAATAGGAGTTGTGCTAGCCCTTGGAAGGCAATCAGAATTAAGAGTAATTAAACTTTTCTCGACACTTTTTATTGAGTTTGTTCGCGCAGTCCCACTCATAACAATTCTATTTATGGCTTCTTTTGTACTCCCACTATTTCTAGAGCCAGGCAATAATAGCGTTGACAAACTTCTAAGAGCTTTAATTGGAATAGCGCTCTTTCAGGCAGCCTATTTTGCAGAAGTTGTTAGAGGAGGGCTCCAGGCAATTCCTAGAGGACAATACGAGGCCGCTGATGCAATTGGACTAAGCTACTTTCAAAAAAATGCATTAATTGTTCTACCTCAAGCATTAAAAATTTCAATTCCTAATATTGTAGGCTCTTCAATATCATTATTTAAAGACACTACACTAGTCTTAATAATTGGGTTATTGGACATGTTAGCAATGGTCGGATTGACAACTGCTGATCCTTATTGGTTGGGAAGGGAAACTGAAGGATATGTATTTGTTACTATAGTTATGTGGGTTATGCTATATTCGATGTCTAGATATTCAAGAAAACTAGAGTTACGTTTCAATACTGAAAATACAAATTAATAAGGCTAATAAAGATGAGTACTGATAAAAGCAAAACTAATAAAACAAACATCATAGAAATATCAAAATTGAACAAATGGTATGGTGACTTCCATGCATTAAAAAATATTGATTTAGAGGTTAAAGAGGGTGAAATAATTGTTGTATGTGGTCCTTCTGGTAGTGGTAAATCAACATTAATTCGATGTGTTAACTTCCTAGAAAAGTTTCAAGAAGGAACTGTAGTGGTATCAGGAACAGAACTAACTGACGATGCACAAAAAATACGAAAAATCAGAAGTGAAGTAGCCATGGTTTTTCAGCATTTCAACCTATTTCCACATTTAACAATTGTAGATAATCTTACATTAGCGCCTATATGGGTTCACAACGAGACAAAGCAAGAGGCAAGAGAAAAAGCCTTAAAGCTTTTAGATAGGGTAGGTATTAGGGATCAGGCTGAAAAGTATCCAAATCAACTTAGTGGAGGTCAACAGCAACGTGTTGCAATAGCCAGATCACTATGCACTTCACCAAAAATAATGCTCTTTGATGAGCCCACTTCAGCGCTTGATCCTGAGATGATTTCAGAAGTATTGGATGTAATGGTAGAGCTTGCTAAGGAAGGAATAACAATGATTTGCGTAACGCATGAAATGGGTTTTGCAAAAAAGGTTGCAAATAGAATAATCTTTATGGATGAAGGTCAAATTGTAGAAGAAAATGATCCCGATA
Organism: Candidatus Thioglobus sp.; assembly: GCA_029936515.1. Lineage (GTDB taxonomy): Bacteria > Pseudomonadota > Gammaproteobacteria > PS1 > Pseudothioglobaceae > Pseudothioglobus. Next base: position 12,430 of record JAPYSK010000001.1, on the reverse strand, counting down.
AGTTCTTTAATAATGCTGAATCAAACAGGTTAAAAATGTTTTTAAGCCAAATACTTACTCACTAAAAAAATAGTAAAAAAGGTTATATATTTGGGTTAATTTAGAAAGAATAGAAATAAAAACAAAGACATCAGCAAGGTTGTTCAGTTATATAATTTATTAGAAACTATTAATAAAACACCAATGTTTAAAAAAATCTTTAAGAAAGAAGAAGTTCAATACACGCCAAAACTAACTCAAACTGAGGATTGGACTAAGGACATTAGGAGAAGTAAAAAAATTGGTCAGGAGGTAGAGCAACTAACTTTTTTTAATGATAATAAAGGTATTAATGATACTAATGGGACTAAGCAGGGACTAAGCAAGGATCATCTTAAAATATTAAAAAATTGTAAAGATGAAAGTAGCGCCATTGAGTTAATGACAATCCTAGCAAGATCGAATAAATCAAAATTTAAAATTGCAATTATTAACCCATTAGTTAGTTATGGTTATTTAGAACTAACAATTCCTGAAAGTCCAAGAAGTCCAATTCAAAAATATAGACTTACTAGCAAATTTGTTAGACGAAGAAACAAATAATAGCTTCTGATCTCTCATTTTTGTTTGAAAAACTGTATTTCTTAGTATTTTTAAGTTAAACCTCTAAATTTGCTTTAATTTAAATCTTTATATATTTTTTATACTCATTTTCACATTAACTTTAAATATATGCTATATGGTTAAATTTCGAGCTCAATATATAACACTATGATTTTACTTGTTTTTATCTCTTTTTTATCCATTTTCATCAATTTTAAGTTCGTATAATTTATATTATGTTAAATAATATTAATTAATGCCTAATCATCAATCTTATTGTTAGTTAAAAGTTAATCTGCAGAATATAATACTTAGTCCCCTACTATATTAATATTATGTATCATTTTTATTCTTAGTCCCAAATGATTGTTTATGTCTATAAATAAAAGAAATTATCAACTTTTAGGATTACTAATTATCACCTGGGGATCATCGTTCCTTTTAATTGACAGAAGTTTATTATTTTTTTCACCTGAACAAATTGTTGGTTATAGATTAGGCATTGGTGCTGTTGTAATGCTGTGTGTTTCTTTCTTATACGGTAAACAACTACCAAGATCTATCACTCCCTGGCTACATTTTGTTGTTTATGCAGTCATTGGAAATATTTTGCCTTATTTGCTTATTGCTACTGGACAATTAACTATTACTTCAGGCATGGCTGGTCTTTTGATGGCATTTATGCCTCTAGTAACCTTAATTCTTGCACATATTTTTCTTCCTAATGATCGATTAAATCGCTTTAAAGTTTTAGGATTTATCTTGGGTTTTTCTGGAGTTATCTTTATATTATGGCCCTCAGTTAGCAATGGTAATAATACTATTTTTGGTATTTTATTGGTATTGGCAGCTGCCTGTGCATACTCTATTAATACTATTATTGCTTCTCGACTTCCTTCATACGACCCTCTTGTTTCCAGTACTTGTGTATTAATACTTGCCAGTCTTATGTCTTTTCTAATTTGGCCTAATATTTTCTATATTGACTTTGATAATATTAATTTCATTAGTAGCATTAGCATATTGCTACTTGGCGCCCTTCCTACTGGCTTTGCTGCCTTAATTTATTTCACTATTATTAATAATGCGGGTGCAACCTTTCTATCTAATATCAATTATTTAATACCAGTTGTTGCATTTTTTCTTGGAGCAGTAGTTTTAGGTGAGCCAATCTTGTGGTACAACATTTTAGCTCTTTTGTTAATTATTTCTGGTATTTTTATTTCTAGATTTAAATCATAATTATTTGTTTTTTTTATGTTTCTTTTTTATTAATTTTCAATATCTTAGATCTTTATTCTTCAAATGTATTTAATTTTTGCCTAATCTAATATAAATATATTCTGTATTTAGTGTATATTTATTTGCGGAGACACTAAATGTAGTGCCCAAAAAGGAGAGAGTTTTGAATCAAGATATTCAAGCAGTTAAAGATAAAGCTGTTGATAATGAAATTAAGGTGGTCAAAAGAGATGGCACAAAAGAATCTATTGATCTTGAAAAAATACACCGTGTAGTACATTGGGCTTCCCAAGATTTACAAAATATATCAGTTTCTCAAGTTGAAATTAACGCTCAATTGGCTTTCTTTGATGGCATTAAAACTGAGGATATTCATGAAACTATTATCAAATCTGCTGCTGATTTAATTTCTACTGATGTACCTGATTATCAATATTTAGCTGCTAGATTATCTATTTTTCATTTACGTAAAAAAGCATTTAAGTCTTTCACACCTCCCCCCCTTGAAAAACACGTCACAAAACTCACTGATTTAGGTATTTACGATAAAGATATCTTAAAAAAATATAATTCTAAAGAATTTAAGCAGCTAAATAATTACATCGATCATTGGCGTGATATGAACTTTTCATATGCAGCTGTGAAGCAACTTGAAGGAAAATATCTTGTTCAAAACCGCGTAACTGGCGACATTTATGAATCTCCTCAAATGCTCTACATGTTAGTTGGTATGTGCTTGTTCCAAGAGTACAAAGGATCTGAAAGAATGGATATTGTTAAGCGTTTTTATGATGCCACATCTAACTTTAAAATTTCCCTACCTACGCCAATTATGGCTGGAGTTAGAACCCCTACTCGTCAATTTTCATCTTGCGTTTTAATTGAAACTGATGATGATTTAGATTCAATTAGTGCAGCTTCAGGAGCTATTGTTAAGTACGTATCTCAACGAGCTGGAATTGGAATTAATGCAGGCAAAATTCGTGCATTAGGTAGCCCTATACGTGGTGGTGAAGCCACTCATACTGGTTGTATTCCCTTTTTTAAGCATTTTCATACTGCTGTTAAATCATGCTCTCAAGGTGGTGTTAGAGGTGGCGCTGCAACACTCTTCTACCCTTTATGGCACTTAGAAGTTGAAAGTTTATTAGTGCTAAAAAATAATACTGGAACTGATGAAAATCGAATTCGTCATTTAGATTATGGTGTTCAATTTAATGGTCTAATGTATGAGAGATTCTTAAGAAATGGTGTCATTACTCTGTTTTCACCAAATGATGTTCCAGGTTTGTATGATTCATTCTTTTCTGATCAAAAAGAGTTTGAAAAATTGTATCTTAAATACGAAAAAGATGACTCGATTCGTAAAGAAAAAATTAATGCTCGGGATTTATTTGCTAATTTTATGAAAGAAAGAGCTAATACAGGTCGAATTTACTTGCAAAATGTTGATCATTGCAATACTCATGGTGCCTTTAACCCTTCTCTAGCACCAATTAGACAATCAAACCTGTGTATGGAAATTACCCTACCAACAAAGCCTCTTTATTCTGTTCAAGATGAAAATGGAGAAGTTGCACTATGTACACTTTCTGCAGTTAACCTCGGTGCATTAGACTCAATAGATGAATTAGAAGATATTACTGAAATCATTGTTCGCTCTTTAGATTCTTTATTGGACTACCAAGACTATCCACTAAAATCTGCTGAACTAACTAGCAATAATAGACGAACACTAGGTATCGGTGTGACAAATTTAGCTTATTACTTGGCTAAAAATAATGCTAAATACTCCGATGGATCTGGTAACGATTTAGTTCATAAAACCTTTGAAGCATTGCAATATTATTCCCTTAAAGCGTCAAATAAGCTTGCAGTCGAATTTGGTGCATGCCCTCTTTTCTCAGAAACGCAATACGCCCAAGGCATTCTTCCTGTGGATAGCTATAAAAAAGATATTGATGTTTTTTGTAATACTAAGCTTAAACTTGATTGGGATTCTCTTCGGAAAGACATTAAAGCTACAGGCCTTAGAAACTCTACCTTAACAGCTCTTATGCCTTGTGAAAGCTCATCTCAAATCTCTAATTCTACGAATGGAATTGAACCACCAAGAGGCTTTGTTTCCGTTAAACAATCTAAGGATGGAATCTTAAAACAAGTGGTTCCAGAGTATGAAAAATTGCATAAAAAATATGAACTTTTATGGGACATCAAGGATAACGAGGGTTACTTACAACTTTGTGCTATTATGCAGAAATTTGTCGACCAATCTATCTCTACAAACACTCACTATGATCCCTCAAAATTTGAAGGAAATAGGGTTCCAATGAAGCTCTTCTTAATGGACCTTCTAAAAGCCTATAAATATGGCATAAAAACACTTTATTACCATACAACAAGAGATGGAGCGAGTGATGATCAGAGTATTAATAATCCGAGTGATGATGATTGTGAAGACGGTGTATGCAAACTCTAATAACTGAATATGTCTTATAGTATTTTCAATCAAACAATAAACAACACTTTAGTAGAGCCAATGTTTTTTGGTAACTCTGTTAATGTTGCTCGCTTTGATCAACAAAAATTTGAAATGTTTGAAAAGCTAACAGAAAAACAGCTTTCTTTCTTTTGGCGACCCGAAGAAATAGATGTTTCAAAGGATAAAATTGATTTTGCAAAGCTACTTCCCAATGAAAAACATATTTTTATTTCCAATTTACAATATCAAATCTTACTCGACTCTGTGCAAGGCAGATCTCCAAATATAGCTTTTTTGCCAATTGTTTCGTTGCCTGAACTTGAAAATTGGATTGAAACTTGGGCCTTTTCGGAAACAATACACTCTCGCTCCTATACTCATATTATTCGCGCTATTGTGAACGAGCCCGGAGTAGTCTTCGATGAAATAATGAAAACTGATGAAATTATTCAGCGAGCAACAAGTGTGTCAAAATATTATGATAAATTAATTAAGCATTCACAAGCCTTTTTACTTCATGGTGAAGGTAAACACAAAGTAGATGGTGAAATAATTGATATAAATCTATATTCTCTAAAGCGCCTACTTTATTTAACTATTATTTCTGTTAATATACTAGAGGCCATCCGGTTTTATGTGAGTTTTGCCTGCTCTTTTGCCTTTGCTGAAAGAAAAGTCATGGAAGGTAATGCAAAAATTATTAAATTAATTGCACGTGATGAAGCTCTACACTTAACTGGTACTCAACATATGATCAATTTAATGCGCGATGGTAAAGATGATCTAGATATGAAAGCAATTGCTATTGAGTGCGACTCTGAAGTTATACAGATGTTTAAAGATGCAGCAAATCAAGAAAAAGAGTGGGCTGAATATCTATTTCGAGATGGATCAATGATTGGTCTAAATGCTGAAATTCTTAAACAGTACTTAGAATATATTACAAATATTCGTATGTCAGCTTTAAATATGAAGCCTATTTTTAAACAAACTACTAACCCACTCCCCTGGCTAAACCATTGGTTAGATTCAGACAATGTCCAAGTAGCGCCTCAAGAAACTGAAATTACATCCTATCTTGTAAGCGCCATTGACAACACTATAGATGCTGGTGACCAAGACTTTAATGACTTTAAGTTATAAGTAATGGCATTGATTAAATGTTTAGAATTGATGTTGACAATATTAACGGAAAAACAGAGTCGCTTTATGTATATGGCGATGAGTCAATATTAACTGAGCTAGAGGCTAATAATGTCCTTGTAAACTATAGTTGCAGACAAGGTCACTGCGGAAGTTGCATCTTAAAACTAGTTTCTGGTGATGTCATTCACCAAGAATGTCTAGTTCCACTTTCTAAAGACGAAATACTTGCCTGTCAATCAAAGCCAGTTACAGATATAAAGATTACTGCAAAATATTAATTACAATCCAAGTAAGCTAAAACATCCTGTGAATTACCTTGAAAAACAATTCTTTGTTTCTTTTTACTTATCTGGTAGTCATACATTGGATCATAATAATCAACCAAAAGCGACTCAATAAGAGGACGATAATTTTGTAAATCATTATTTTCTTTATGACTTTTAAGCGCTAAATTTAGTTGATTTAGGAGTAATTTATATCTTAAACCACCCAACCTTTTTTGAATTTTGAAAAGACTATTTTTCCAATAATCTGAATAATTGTTAAATCCTGAGACATTATTTATTAAGCAAAAATTTTCAGCCATATCAATGACATATGTCTTCAAACTTATGTCTAAACGCTCTTCAAGAGTCGCAGTTAGAATGACAATACTTGACTGAAGAGCTTTATTTTTAAGCGAATCAGGTAAATGTATCATTCCAATATTTTTTCCTTCATCTTCAATTATAAGGACGTCATTAATTTCTTTTTTAATGAGCTCAATTGCAAATGCATTTTCAAAATCGATCTGTTTAGGTTGTGGAGTCACATTATTACCAAAAGCCGAACCTCTGTGATTAGCGAGACCTTCAAGATCTATGCTATTTTCAAGTTTATTTAATAATATAGTTTTGCCACAACCGGTTTGACCGCCGACAACCAAAAATATTTTCTCATTTACAATTCGATTCATTTCATCAATAAGAAATGACCTTAAAGCTTTATAACCGCCTTTAATTCGAGGATAAGAAATGCCTGATTGCTGATAAATCCACTCTTGAGCTATCTTTGAGCGTAATCCACCTCTAAAACAATAAAGTGCGCCTGAAGGATGTTTATTAACAAAATCCAACCAATTACCTACTCTTTGCTCTTTTAAATGTCCATTTACTAACTCACGGCCTAGTTTAATTGCTGATTCTTGACCTTTTTCTTTATAGCGTATACCTATTAGATGCCTTTCATCATCGGTCATTAGTGGGACATTCAGGACTCTTGGAAAAGAGCCATTAGCAAACTCAATAGGTGCTCTAATATCTAGCAATGGAGTATCCCCTTGAAAAACCAGAGAGAAATCGTCAATTTCTTCGAGGTCACTCATCTTAAAAAGATGGTTTCAGAGCTTTGGATAGGTTTAATAATTTTTCCAATAGGATTGAGACTCATATTTTTGGCGACAAGGAGTTTATCAAATTCTGGCAAAGCCTCCTTTGAAACTGTCACTAAAAGACCACCACTAGTCTGTGGATCACAGACAATAACCTTCTCAAATGATGATAACTTGCTAATAGAACTTCCATAGCTATCGTAATTCCTAATAGTGCCACCTGGAATGCAGTCATCATCTATATATTTTTGAATATTTGGTAAAAGTGGTAGATCATTAAAATAGATCTCTGCAGCTACATTACTACCTCTACAAACCTCTAAAAGGTGTCCTGCTATACCAAATCCAGTAACGTCAGTTATCGCATTTATACCAGAAATTTGTGCAATTTCTAAACCTATATCATTCAACATACACATTTGCTTAACTGCCATATTATGGTCATCTGGAGTTACTAATTTCTTTTTTTGAGCCGTTGATAAAATCCCTATACCAATGGGTTTCGTTAAAAAAATAGTATCACCAATTTTTGCACTTGTATTTCTTTTAAGTTTGTCAATTTCGACAATCCCAGAGACTGATAAACCAAATATAGGTTCAGGAGAATCAATACTGTGACCACCAGCCAGACTAATACCAGCTCTTCTACATATCTCTCTTCCACCTTCAATAACTTGTGATCCCATCTCAGCCGAAAGTTCATTGATAGGCCAACCAAATATTGCTATTGCCATTAATGGCTTTCCACCCATTGCATAAACATCACTCAATGCGTTGCTTCCAGCGATCATTCCAAAGGTGAAAGGATCATCAACGATTGGCATAAAAAAGTCTGTAGTACTTATAAGCGCCCTTCCATCTCCTAGATCATAGACTGCAGCATCGTCATTTGACTCGTTTCCAACAATCAAGTTAGAGTCAATTAGCTTGTCATGATCACTTCCTAGTATTTCTTTTAACAATTTTGGTGAGATTTTACAGCCACATCCAGCGCCATGACTGAACTCAGTTAGTTTAATGGGTGAAGTAATTGAATTGGTATTCAAGATTATTAAAGCTGAGAGTATTCAAAATCTAACTTTTTATAGAGATCAATTGGCGTTATAGTTGGGTTTTTATCCATAAGTTTAAATGCAATGACATTATCTTCAACACCATTCCAAAGTTTAATATAACTACCATCTTTGTATCCGTTTTTCTGTCTAAAGGTATTCAATTGATTTTTAACAACATATCGCTTATATAAATCCTCTATATTGATATCTAAGTGAGATATTATTGTAAAAAATATATCAGTAATTTCTCGTATATTATTAGCTTCTGGCTTAATACTTGATGTGACTGAGAGGCTTAACATGCTTTCTAAAGAATTAACCAAAACATCAACATCAAAGTCACCTTTTGGCTGTAGCTCTAGGAATTTATTTGCATACTTCTCATCATTAATACGAATTGATTCAGACATTATAAAATGCCAAATATCTACTAGCTCTACTCTAATATTAGCCCAGTCTGGTTCATTATCGATATTTTTCCAATGCTTCCAATTAAAGGAATCAATTGCCTCTGCAACTTCCATGTAAATGCATTGATACCAGGATATTTTTCTATTTTCTCTAGTCACTCCAGTTAGCCATATTTCACCATTTGTATCATCATTTAACTGCTTTTGAAGGTTAAACATTTGTTCAATTTGATTCATAAGAAATGGATTATTTTAGATTAATTAAATTATAGACAGTTAAACTCTAAAAATAGCGATTAAGAGATATTTAATACCGCTCTAGTGATGTATCAATTTCCCTAGACCAGGCATCAATACCGCCCTGAAGATTAACAATAGATTTAAAGCCTTTAGAAAGTAAGAAATTAGCAACTTGCATTGAACGCATACCGTGATGACAATAAAGAGCAAGGTTATGATCAGGGTTTAGCTCTATAAATGTTTCTTCAATTTGACTCATAGGGCTATTTATAGCGCCAGTTATTTTACAAATTTCTATCTCCCATTTCTCCCTTACATCAACTAAATCAACATCGTTCTCAGCTAAATAGTTTTTAAATTCCACAGGTGTTAAATCATCAATCATTTTGGCACTCTCTTTTAAGTTTTATTTATAAATTATATTTTATTCTTATCGTTTATGTATGAGTAACTTTAATGGGTAAAATTTCTATCGTGAGCACGAATAATGATGATATTTTTGATTTCCCTTGTGACTATCCAATTAAGATATTTGGCTTAAGTCAGCCCGAGTTTAAAAAAACTGTTTGTAAAATTATTGAGAGCCACATTGGCAAGCTTCACACAAATCAAATTACCATTAAAAATAGCTCTAAAGGAAAATACACTTCAATAACAATAAGAATTATTGCAACAAGTCGTAAGCAGCTTGATGCTATCAACCATGAACTCCACACTTGTCCATTAGTTTCATATCTTCTGTGAATTCTTATGATTAAAATTCGAGAAAAAGGTCTTCAGGACTACGTTAAAACTTGGGAAGAAATGAAATCCTTTACTGAAAATAGAAATTCTGATACTCCCGATGAGCTTTGGACTCTTGAGCATAATAGTGTTTTCACGCAAGGTCTCTCTGGAAAACCAGAACACCTACTCAAAGCAACTCAAATTCCTATTATTCAATCTGATCGAGGCGGTCAAATTACCTATCACGCACCAGGCCAATTAATAATCTACTGTCTCATAGATATAAAAAGACTCGGTATAGGAATCAAAAAAATAGTCACTATAATCGAGCAATCATTAATTGAATTATTATCAAGTTATGACATTACAGCACATACCTTAAAGGGTGCTCCAGGAGTTTATGTAAATGACTCTAAAATTGCAGCATTAGGGCTCAAAGTGAAACAAGGAAGAACTTATCATGGATTAAGTCTCAATATTGATATGGATCTTTCTCCTTATAAGTTAATAAACCCTTGTGGATATAGTGATCTAAAGGTTACAAAAATGCGTAATCTAACAGATAATAGCCTTAGTATTTCTGATATTCAACATGAGCTATCAGAGCATTTAATTAACTATATTACAAGAACTCGAAATTAAAGCATAAGAAGGTTAAACTGAAACAATTATATTGCAGGTATGATTGAATTTTATTAATGCTAGAGTAGCAGCAATCAGGGTATAAATACAGCTGGATAAAAAGATAGATATCATATTATGGTTTCACTAAAACCATTCAAAGGAACTAGACCATTTAATGAGGATGCTATAAATATTATAGCTCCTTCTACAGATCACTTGTCTGAAGAAAATATTGATTTAATATCCAATAAAAATTACTGGAATTATTTAAAAATTTTAAATCCTGTTGGGCAACTTAAAGAATCTGAAACCTTACTTGCTTCTAAAAATCATTTCAATGAAATGAAAAAAAATGAAGTTATAAAACAAGATGATAGATTGTCGTTTTATATTTATCAAATCTCACAAGGAAACCATACTCAATTAGGGTTTCTAGCTTTAGCCAATATTAATGATTTTTTGTGCCATAAGATTAAAGGCCATGAGAATACTCAAGAAAAAAGAATGAATGAAAGAGCGAACCAAATGACCAACATTGAAACTCAAATCGGCCCTATTTATACGTCTTACCCCGATGATAATAAAATTAATGAATTATTAGAAAGTTTCACTTCGCTAGTACCAGATTATGACTTTGAATCTTTCGATCATTCTCATCACAAACTATGGTGTATAAGCAATCCTAAAGATATTAAAATGATTTCTAAACAACTAAAATCTATAAACTCTTTATATATAGCTGATGGCCATCATAGGATGGAGGCTATGAATATAATCTCTCAAAATTACAAAAAACAAAAAAATAACTGTGATAGCTTTATGATAGCTGCCTTTCCAGCAGAGCAGACAAAAATATATGACTACAATAGAGTGATTAAAGATTTGAATGGTCTTTCAGAAGGTGATTTTTTAGATAAGCTCAAAGAAAATTTTAAAGTTACAATCAGTGATTCTTCTTTTAAGCCTAAAAGCAAAAGACAATTTGGCATGTATCATCATGGCAAATGGTATTCACTGGAGTTTATCGGTAATTTTCCTGACGAAAATGATATTTTATCTTTACTGGATATTAACATACTCAATAATTATTGTTTAATTCCTATACTAGGTATCAAGGATATTAATAATGATGAGAGGATTAGATTTATTGCAGGCTGTCATGGATTAACTGCTCTAGAAAATAAAGTAAATAAAAATTATGACAGTGTAGCATTTTCAATCTTTCCTTCACACATTGAAGAAGTTATGAGAGTGGCTGATAATAAATTAACTATGCCACCTAAATCAACATGGTTCGACCCTAAACCTTTGGACGGATTAGTTGTATATGAATTTAACCAGGATAATTAACTAATGAAGTTGCCAGATATCAAGCCAGAAAACCCTAATTTTTCAAGTGGTCCATGTTCAAAAAGACCTAATTGGTCAATAAATAATTTAGAGGGAGCTTTATTAGGTAGATCTCATAGGACTCCTAAATGTAAAGACAAATTAAAAGAAGTAATTACTAAGTCTAAGTCAATACTTGGCCTTCCTGATGACTATCACGTGGGAATTATGCCTGGTTCCGACACTGGGGCACTAGAGGCAGCTATGTGGTGTTTACTCGGTAATAGAGGAGTTGAAGTTCTTGCTTGGGAAAATTTTGGTAGAGATTGGATTTTAGATGTAGTTGATGAATTGAAAATTAAAGATAAGAATATTCATTTAGCGCCTTATGGTGAATTACCAGATTTAAGTAAGGTTGACTTTTCTAGAGATGTGATTTTTACATGGAATGGAACTACTTCAGGAATTAAAGTCCCTAATGGTGACTGGATACCTGACAATAGAGAAGGTCTTACAATATGTGATGCCACTTCTGCTGTTTTTGCAATGCCTGTTGATTATAAAAAATGTGATGTTATAACTTGGTCATGGCAAAAAGCTCTTGGCGGAGAGGCTGCACATGGAATGATTGCATTGTCTCCAAGAGCAGTTGAAAGATTAGAAAATCATCAGCCAACATGGCCTGTGCCAAAAGTCTTTAGAATGGCATCTAAAAAGAAATTCATATCCGGAATTTTTGAAGGCAGTACTATTAACACCCCTTCAATGCTATGCGTTGAAGATGCTATTGATGTATTAAATTGGGCTGAAGACATTGGTGGTCTTAAATCTTTAATTCAGAGGTCGGAAGAATCATTTAGCAATATAGATAACTGGATAAATGAAACAAGTTGGGTAGAATTTTTATCCAAAGACCCTGATTTAAGATCCAATACAAGTATTACCTTTAAAATTAGTGAAAGTTGGTTTGTTGAAAAGGATGAAAAACAACAAAAGGAAATAATGAAAGAGATAATTGGTTTATTAATGAAAGAAGAAGTAGCTTTTGATATTAATAGTTACGCAAAGGCACCTCCATCCTTTAGAGTTTGGGGAGGAAGTACAGTAGAGCCAGATAATATAAAGAAACTACTCCCATGGATAGATTGGGCTTATTACCAAGTGAGGTCTAATTATGTTTAAAGTTCTTATTTCAGACGCAATGAGCAACGTTGCAGAGCAAATA
>JAPYSK010000028.1 GCA_029936515.1 Candidatus Thioglobus sp. | reverse complement strand
TTTCATAATAAAAAAGCCCAAAAGAATTTATGACATCATTGATTTGATTTCTTTCACTAAGATATCTATACCTTTATTGATTTTATTGGTATCAATTGCAGAATAACCAAGATGTAAATAATTTGATGGAGGTTTTTCCTCAAAGAAAGAAGCGTGTCCAGGTCTTACAGCAACACCTCTATCTAGAAGTTTTTGGCAAAGCTTGTCGCTATCTACTGATTTTGGAATCTTAACCCAAAAAGTTGAACCTCCATGAGTAGGAGTACAAGATAACAAAGGTTCTTGATTAATTTTTTCATTAATCAACCCCCAGCGTTCTTTATTCGTTTTTTGTATCTTTGTAAACATATTATGATAATGACCAAGTCCAATAAATAGTGCCACTGAGCGCTGATTATTGGAAGGTATGTGCCTTAGTATTAATCTTCTCAAGGCTCTTGCTTCTTTAATAAAGCTTTCTGGGGCAACCATGTATCCTAGTCTTAAGCCAGGAGCAAAGGCTTTCGAAAAACTACCAACGTATATAACATTATTATCTTTATCAAGACTTTTTAGAGATGGGTTGGGTTTCTTTTGGAAATTAATTTCTGCCTCATAGTCATCTTCAATGATGACCATATTATTTTCTTTTGCAGTAGATAAAAGGCTGTTTCTTCTTTCCATACTCATTGTTACACCTGTAGGGTATTGATGACTTGGAGTGGTGAAAACTATGTTTGTATCTGTTTTTATCTCTTTGACTACGATTCCATCCTTATCGACTGAAATTGGGATAATATTATCGGTTCTAAAGCTAAAGATATTTCTAACATCTGGGTATCCTGGGTTTTCTATAGCAATAACGGTATTTTGTTTAACAAGAAGGTTTGCAATAATGTAGATTGCATTCTGACTACCTGCGGTAATTAAAATTTGATCTTTATTCACCCAAATACCTCTCTTTGGAAGAACTTTGGATTGAATTTGCTTGATTAAAGAGGGATCATCATTATCAACATGATCAATATTCCATTTTTGTATTTCAGGCAGTGTTGAAGAATGCCTGACCACCTCTCTCCACTCATAGTAGGGAATTAAACTCTTATCTATTTGACCAATTGTGAATGAATAGGGAAGGCTTTGCCAATTTTCTGGATTATGAATATTGGTTTGGATTGATGGTTTTTTTGTAATTAATTTATTAAGCCATAAAGGAGGAGTGAGATCATTGGGTTGGCTTTCATTACTGTTGGTGTAATTCTCATAAAATTGCTCATTAACATAATAACCTTTCCTTTGTTGAGGCGTAATATAACCATCGAACTCAAGTTCTTTATAGGCAGCAATCACAGTATTCCTTGCAACTTTAAGCGCTAAAGCTAGGTTTCTCGAAGAAGGAAGAGGCTCATTTGGTCCAATTAAACCATTAGTAATGGCATCAATTAGTTGCTGACGAATTTGCAGTTGAAGGGTCCGAGGCTTATCATGCCTTAGTGAAAAGAACTGATTCCACATTTCATTCATTTAACTGGCCTATTAATTATAAGTTTTCTGGTTCTATATATATGTTAATTTAGGACTACTTATATTTTACAATTCATTCCTGTGAATTTCAGTCAATATTATATAATTTTGCATTTTAATTAACAAGGGGGCGATTATGTCTGACAACACAATCATACAAAATGACAAGGACCATGTTTGGCATCATTTAACGCAGCATAAGGCTTTTGAATCGAGTGATCCAATGATTGTCTCGAAAGCAAAAGGGATGATTGTTACTGACACCAAAGGTAATGAGTATCTTGATGGAACCTCTGGTGGTGTATGGACTGTAAACTTGGGCTTTGGAAGGGATGATATGGTTGAGGCTGTAAGCAATCAATTATCAAAAATTCCATATTTTGCCGGCACTTTTGGTAACGAGCCAGCTGCCGAATACGCAAAAGAAGTTACTTCTCTTATGCCTGGCTTAGACCGTGTATATTATTCAAATTCTGGCTCTGAAGCCAATGAAAAAGGCTATAAAATGGTTCGCCAACTCGCTCATTTTCATAATGATGGAAAAAAACATAAAATAATTTACCGTGACCGAGACTATCATGGAACTACAATTGGTGCTATGAGCTCAACTGGTCAGCTTCAGAGAAAAAAACAATATGGGCCATTTGTGCCAGGTTTCGTTGAAATGCCTCACTGCTGCTGCTATAGATGCCCATTTGCGAAAAAATATGGAGAGTGCAATATTGAGTGTGCAACAGCTCTTGAAGATATTATTAAAACTGAAGGCCCTGATACTGTTGGCTCAGTAGTTTTAGAGCCAATTACTGCAGGCGGCGGAGTTATTCCACCTGTTCCTGAGTATTTCCCAATTATTGAAGCAATATGCAGAAAATATGATGTTTTACTACATATCGATGAAGTTGTATGTGGGCTAGGAAGGACAGGAAAGTGGTTTGGTTATCAGCACTATGATGTTCAGCCTGATATCGTAACAACAGCAAAAGGCCTAGCTGCTGGTTACGCTGCTGTATCAATTACGGTTACTACTGAAAAAATTTTTAACATGTTTAAAGAGAACCCAACTAATGTTGATAGTTACTTCAGAGATATTTCTACCTTTGGTGGAAGTACTGCTGGTCCTGCAGCTGCACTTGAAGTTTTAAAGATTATTAAAAGAGAAAAGCTTATAGAAAATATTAACGTGGTTGGGGATCATCTAAAAAATAAGCTTCTAGAATTACAAGATAAACATGAAATGATAGGTGAAGTAAGAGGAAAAGGATTGTTTTGTGGAGTAGAGCTAGTAAAAGATAGAGCAACTAAAGAGCCTGTAGATGAAAAGATTGCTACTGCAGTAGCAGGACATTGCTTTCAAAACAAGGTAATGATTGGTAGAACAAATAGAAGTTTTGAAACTAACAATAATGTTTTATTATTTAGTCCAGCCTTTATTTGTTCTAAAAATGACATAGATTTAATCGTTGAATCTGTTGACAATGCGTTAGAAGCAAATAAATAGAAAAGTTTAATTAATTTAATATAGGAATATTGAGATGATAATTGGAGTACCAAAAGAAATTAAAAACCATGAATACAGAGTTGGTTTGACGCCTAGAAGTGTTAAAGAGTTTATTAATCATGGTCATAAAGTTTTAGTTCAGGCAAATGCAGGTGTTGGTATTGGTGCAAGCGATGACGAGTATGCAAGTAGTGGTGCTGAAATCATTGCTACAGCTAAAGAAGTTTTCGCAACTGCGGATATGATTGTTAAAGTTAAAGAGCCTCAAGCTGAAGAAATTGCAATGCTTAGAGAAGGTCAAATTCTATATACATATCTTCACCTTGCTCCAGACCCTGAACAAACAAAAGGTCTTGTAGAGAGCGGCGCTATTTGTATTGCTTATGAAACAGTAACATCTCCAATAGGAGGTCTCCCATTATTAGCTCCAATGTCGAAGGTTGCAGGAAGAATGGCTGTTCAAGCTGGTGCGCACTTTTTAGAGCATCCTAATGGTGGAATGGGGGCTTTGCTTGGAGGCGTTCCAGGTGTTGACCCTTTAAATGTTGTTATTTTAGGTGGAGGCGTTGTTGGCGCTCATGCCGCCCATATGGCAGTTGGAATGGGTGCAGATGTCTGGGTTTTGGATAATAATCCTGATACATTGGAGCAACATTGGCAGCAATTTGGTAGAAGTACAAATACAGTGTTTTCAACAAAAAGCTCAGTGGAGGAGTATGTATTACAAGCGGACTTAGTTATCGGTGGTGTTTTAATTCCTGGTGCTGAGGCTCCAAAATTAGTAACCAGAGAAATGATCAAGGCTATGAAGCCTGGATCAGTTATTGTTGATGTTGCGATTGATCAGGGTGGTTGCTTCGAGACTTCAAAGGCAACTACTCACGCAGAGCCAACATACATCGTGGATGATGTTGTTCACTACTGTGTTGCTAATATGCCGGGTGGAGTTCCAAAAACATCAACCTATGCGCTAAATAATGTAACACTTCCATTTGGACTTAGTATTGCAAATAAAGGCGTTAAACAAGCTTTATTAGATGATGAACATCTAAGAGCTGGATTAAATGTACATAGTGGTCAAGTAACTTGTTCTGAGGTGGCTCATGACTTAGGTTATGATTACGTTTCAGCACTTGACATGCTTAATAAATAAATTAAAAAGGAGAACTGTAAAATGGCAAAAATGACTTCGAGTGAGGCTTTTGTTGAAACAATGGTCGCTAATAATGTAACCGATATATTTGGTATTATGGGCTCTGCATTTATGGATGCAATGGATATTTTTGAACCGGCAGGAATTAGATTTATTCCCGTGGTTCATGAGCAGGGTGGTGCGCATATGGCGGACGGATATTCAAGAGTTAGTGGAAAACATGGTGTAGTCATTGGTCAAAATGGTCCCGGTATTTCTAACTGCGTAACAGCTATTGCTGCTGCATATTGGGCTCATAGTCCGGTTGTAATTGTTACGCCTGAAGCTGGAACAATGGGGATGGGCTTAGGTGGATTTCAAGAAGCTAATCAACTACCAATGTTCCAAGAATTTACTAAATATCAGGGCCATGTTGTTAACCCAATGAGAATGGCGGAATTTACAGGCCGATGTTTTGATAGGGCAATGAGTGAAATGGCACCTACACAGCTAAACATCCCTCGAGATTATTTTTATGCGGATGGTGAATTTACTATCCCTACTCCTCGTCGAATTGATAGAGGTTCAGGTGGTGAAGATACCTTAAATGAGGCAGTAGCTTTGATTGCTAAAGCTAAGTTTCCTGTTATTGTTTCTGGCGGCGGCGTAGTTATGGCTGATGGTGTTGATGAATGCGCAGCTTTAGCTGAGCGTTTAGGTGCGCCAGTTGTTAATAGCTATCTTCATAACGACTCTTTTCCTGCAAGCCATGAGCTTTGGTGTGGCCCTTTAGGATATCAAGGTTCAAAGGCTGCAATGAAACTAATTTCAAAAGCTGACGTTGTAATTGCTCTAGGTACTCGTTTAGGTCCATTTGGAACATTACCTCAATATGGTATGGACTACTGGCCGAAAGATGCTCAAATTATTCAAATTGATGCAGATCATAAAATGCTTGGATTGGTTAAACCAATTAATGTAGGTATTTGTGGAGATGCTAAAGCAGTTGCAAGTGTCCTTTGTCAAAAATTGGCATCTGAAACTCTAAATTGTGACTCTTCTAAGGCTGATAGAGCCTCTATTATTGCAAACGAAAAGGCTGTTTGGGAGTTGGAGCTTGATGAGTGGATCCATGAAACTGATCAATACAGTATGGATATGATTGCAAATAAAGAAGAGGGTTGGCTCCATCCTAGACAAGTATTACGCGAGCTTGAAAAAGCAATGCCTGAAGATGTTATGGTTTCAACTGACATTGGAAACATTAATTCAGTTGCTAACAGCTACCTTCGTTTTGAAAAGCCTCGTAGCTTCTTTGCGGCAATGAGTTTTGGAAATTGTGGTTACGCCTTTCCAACAATAATTGGTGCTAAAGCTGCAGCACAACATAGGCCTGCGGTTTCATACGCGGGAGATGGGGCTTGGGCAATGAGTATGGTCGAGACAATGACGTGTATAAGGCATGATATTCCTGTTACAGCGGTTGTATTTCATAACCGTCATTGGGGTGCTGAAAAGAAAAATCAAGTAGATTTTTATGATAGGCGTTTTATAGCAGCGGAGCTTACTGATCAACACTTTGTTAATATTGCAGAATCAATGGGTGCTGAAGGAATTCGTGTAGACAAACTGGAAGACGTTGGACCTGCATTGAAAAAAGCTATTGATATGCAAATGAATGAGAGAAAAACAACAGTTATTGAGATTATGTGTTCTCGAGAATTGGGTGACCCGTTCAGAAAAGATGCATTAAGTAAACCCGTTAGACATCTTGAAAAATATAAGGATTTTGGCGAAAAATCACCACACAGATAAATATTAATATAATTTCTTCAGAGTGAGGTATTATCTTTCTCTGAAGAAAAACATGTTCAATATTTTTTTGGTGATAATATGTCAACACCTTCGGCAGTAAATAACTATTGGTTTTCTAAAAGAAGTCAGCAATTCTGGTTTGCTTCTACTTCAAAAATAGATAATGAAATAAAGAAAAATTATGAACAGCTATGGGAATTAGCTGCTTCAGGTAAGCTTAATGAATGGAGAGATAGCCCAGAAGGTTGTGTAGCATTGATTATAGTTTTAGATCAATTTCCTTTAAATATGTTTAGGGGAAGCCCTAGATCTTTTGAAACAGAGAAAATAGCTGTTGAAGTAGCTTTAGAAGCAATTGAGAATGGCTTTGATGAAGAGCTTGGTACTGAAATGCTACTATTTTTATTTATGCCTTTAATGCATAGTGAAAATATTGATCATCAGAACTTACAAGTTTATTTATTTGAAAAATACAACTTTAACTTGGAGTATTCTAAGCATCACAGGGATCTTGTTAAAAAGTTTGGTCGTTTTCCTCATAGGAATGAAATATTAGAGCGAATGAGCACTATGGAGGAGCTCGACTATCTTCTTTCTGATAACGCTTTCAAAGGTTGAATTATCTATTTTGATTGCTTAGCTTCAAGAAATTTACGTCTAAAACTTGTTAAGATTCCTTCTGTGTAGCCATTAGGCTGGTCTAACCCTTTAATAGCTAAAGCAAGAGATGCTTGGTATGCAAAGCTGTCATAACCAGGTGCAAGAGGTATATGATTTGGATCATATTTGTTTTGTTCGTCAACTACTACAGCCATGTCTTGAAATGCTTTATTAACTTGCTCTTTTGAACATATCTTATGATGAAGCCAGTTAGCCATATGTTGTGATGATATTCTAAGAGTAGCACGATCTTCCATAAGCCCAACATTGTTTATATCTTGCACTTTAGAGCAACCAATTCCTTGGTTAATCCACTTTACAACGTAACCTAAAATACTTTGCGCATTGCTATTAATTTCTTTGATAATCTTGTCTTCAGATATTTGTTCTGGGAGCTTTAATAAAGGAATAACAAGAAGATCTTCTTGATTTACTTGTTGTTGCTTGGAAAGAAGCTCTTTTTGTCGTTCAAAGACATCAAAACGATGATAATGAGTTGCATGGAGGGTAGCTGCAGTTGGAGAAGGGACCCATGAGCAGTTTGCACCAGCTTCTAAGTGAATCATTTTATTATCTAGCATCTGTCGCATTTGGTCAGGCTGTGCCCACATACCTTTTCCTATTTGTGCTTTTTTAAATAAGCCACACTCTAATCCAATGTTAACGTTATTTGATTCATAAGCTGAATACCAAGCTTCTTCCTTAATAAGATTTTTGCATCTCATTGCACCGGCCATCATTGATGTGTGAATTTCATCACCAGTTCGATCTAAGAAGCCTGTATTGATAAAAATAATTCGATTTCTTGCTGAATGAATACAGGCCATTAGGTTAAGCGTAGTTCGCCTTTCTTCATCCATTACACCAATTTTTAAAGTATTTTCTTTTAGTGAAAGCGCTTTTTCTACCAATGAAAATAATTTCATAGTAAATTCAACTTCCTCTGGACCATGTAATTTGGGTTTCACTATATAAAAACTACCTTTTTTTGAATTTGCTTTGATTATTAAATCGTGAAGCGCTATCAATGAGGTAACCATTGCATCTAAGATACCTTCAGGAATTGGAGATCCATCTAGATTGGTTACTAGTTCAGTCATCATATGTATGCCGACATTACGAACCAAGGTAAGACTAGTTCCAGAAAGACTAAATATTTTTCCCTTAGAGTCTGTATATTTTTTATTTTTATTTAATGAGCGAGTTAGTGTTTCACCACCTTTGGTAAATGTTGTATTTAAGTCACGTTTCATTAGGCCTAAGTAGTTTCGGTATGCGTGTATTTTTTCATCATCAGTAACAGTAGATGCGGAGTCCTCAAAGTCAACAATAGTTGTTATAGCAGACTCTAGGATGACATCAAAAATACCACTTTTGTGAAAGCTCCTTTCTTGATCTCCAACAATTTCAATATGGAGGTTATTATTTTGAAGTAGTACATTTCCAGTATCACTAAGACCTATAAATTGCTCGGGGTTGACTAGGGTGGCTACCTCACCATTATTTAAATTAAAAATCAACACTCCTGTGTACCTTACTTTTGAAGCAATCTGTCTGTAAGAGGCACCTTTTAGCGGCGCAACCTCATCTAGGAAATCACAAGCCAATTCAGCCGTTCTATTAACGCGTTGAAGGTTATGAGCAAAAGATTTTGTCATACTACCTCTATTTGGTATGACATTGGTGCCATATATAGAGTCAAATAGACTACCCCAACGAGAGTTAACTGCATTGAGTACAAATCTTTGATTGGTTATTGGTACCACAAGCTGAGGTCCGGCAATATTGGCAATCTCATCATCCACTCTATCAACGTTGATAGAGAATTTGGAAGGTTCAGGCACAATATAGCCAATATCTTTTAGGAAATTTATATAACTAGTCGGATCTATCTCATTATTTTCTAGATGCCATTTATCAATTTGAGCTTGAAGAGAGTCTCGCTTTTTTAGAAGTTGAGTATTTTCATCCTGTAAATCATTCAAAATATCAGAAAGAGATTCAAAGAAATCTTCTGCTGTAATATTTAAACCAATACATACCTCATTATTAATGAAGTCAAATAGCGATTTTTCAACGCTAATATTAGAAAAAATATGTTTAGCTTCATTCATAAATCAACCTCATTTTTGGTCACAATCACGCCATCTTCATCGGCATATAGATACTGATTTGGAGTAAATTCTACATTCGAAAAATTAACCATTAAATCATTTTTTCCAGCCCCTTTTTTAACACTTTTAAGGGGGCAAACTCCTAGAGCACGAATTCCAATTGGCATTGTATTTATTATTGCTGAGTCTCTAATTACTCCATTAACAATTATTCCTTCCCACTTATTTTTAATAGCATCAGTAACTCTTTTATCTCCTAACATTGCACAATTCTTAGAACCACCAGCGTCAATCACCAATACTGAATTTTTACCATTGGATTTTAGAGTTTCTTCAACAAGCGAGTTATCTTCAAAGCACTTAATGGTAACAATACGACCTGAAAAGGCTTTTTTTGCGCCATAAATTTTGTATACTGATTCTAAATACTGTACATTTGGATGGAGTTTGTCTGATATATCACAGGTTGATTTAGTCATTATTCTCCCTATAAATTTCGCACATTCGTTTTTCTGAGCCATAAGGATAGTAATCCATTACACCATTCTTTTGAATTTTTTCTTGAATAGAAGTCCAATAATCGGCATCAAGTAGTTTTTTATAGCGTTTATTAAAGGCAGTTTTCATGAACTTATTTGGTAGCATGAAGTATTTAAACTCTTCTGGGAAAACATCATTTTGTCCAACATAATACCAAGGCTCTGAAGCCATTTCTTCTTCATAAGTTCTAGATTTTGGAATTTTCCTGAATACTGGTTTACTCATTAAAGTAATCTCATCATAGTCATAAAAGACAACTCGATTTTGACGTGTGACACCGAAATTTTTAGTCAGCATATCTCCTGGGAATATATTTGAATTAATTAACTCATCAATGGCCTTACCGTAGTCATTAATAATATGGGTTTGCTGCTCTTTGTTAGCAGTCTCAAGGTAGATATTAAGTGGAGTCATTTTGTTTTCAATATACATGTGTTTAATAATTAGTAAGTCTCCCTCTATTTCTATATTTGAACCTGCTTTTTTCTTCAGTTCAGTTAAAAGAGCATCATCGATATCCTTCATTGAGAACGCAACATTAGAAAACTCCCATGTATCGGCAAGTCTCCCGACTCTTACATGGTTTTTAACAAAGTAGTATCGGTCTTTTACCATCTCTTTTGTTCCCATCTTTGGTGGGGCAAATTGGTCATTAATAATTTTAAAAACATAAGGATACATAGGGAAAGTGAAAACTGACATGACCATTCCTTTAATTCCAGGAGCGATAATCAGTTTTTCGCTAGTAACTTTTGAGTATTTTAAGAAGTGTCTATAGAGGAGTGTCTTGCCTTGCTTATGAAGACCAATAGCACTATAAAGGACAGCCCTAGTTTTTCCTGGAAGAATATCTTTTAGAAATTCAACAATGGCTGATGGATAGTCAGTAGTAATAAAGAAATATGATCTTGAAAAACTAAATACTATAGATATACTTCCAACATCGGTCAGTAGGCTGTCAACATAAATTCCTTTTTCCTCATCATTTAATAGGGCAATTAATAAAGGTTGATCAGCGTGAAGTTGGGATACAATTTTTCCAGTTATGTAGGCAGCTTTGCCTCTAATAAAAGGAGTACTGATAACTTGAATTTCGAACACATCTAACTCTAGACGGGGAAGTTGAGTAAATAGCTGCTCTTCCAGTCTCTGAATATCTTGTTCAAGGCTGCCAAATAAGGACTTGTTAAAGTAGCTAGTTAGAATACTATTAAAAGAATTTTTAAGTTGATCATTTTCAATAAAGTAGCTATCAGTTACTGGCTCATCCATGTCAATATAACTCAGAGACACAGAAGGCTTTGTAAAGATATATTGAGTGTTATAAAAACTTCTAGAAAATAGTCTACAAAAGACCGAGTTATAAAAAGTTTCAGCAAGTTCTGGCTGCTTGTGTTCAGTAATGAGCTCAACATACATAAGCTTAGTTTTTTTCCAGAACTCTGAGTTAAATTTTCCCATGTGGATTGGCTCATTAAATTCAGCCTTTGCCCCATAAAGAGTTTGCTTTTTTAGCTCAGAAGAGAGTTTTTTGCAAAAATCATCTACTTGCTTATCATAGAAGTTTAGCCTTAGTTTTGAGTCACTCTCAATCTTCTCCCATTCCCTTTCCTCAAAGCACCGTTTTGCTTCTATCGAAGCACTTTTTATGTTTTGATAATGCTGCTCAAATCCACTAAGAATCTTCTTTGCGATCGATGCTGAAATTTTGTGTGATGAGTTATTAACTCCACTAAGAAACTTCTTTGCGATTGTTGATGAAATTTTTTGTGATGAGTTATTAACCATAAGAATAAAGTCACTAAAAACAAGCCTTACTAATAAAAAGGCAAGTCTTATTTTTAGCAGTTTACTTCTTAATTAAACTGCTCTTCCTCAGTAGAGCCTTTTAATGCAGTTACTGAAGACTCGCCTCCCTGAATAACTGTAGTAACATCATCGAAGTAACCTGCACCAACTTCTTGTTGATGAGAAGCAAAAGTATAACCTTTTTTAGCGGCTTCAAATTCAGGCTCTTGAACTTTGTTGACATAATGCTTCATACCTTCACCTTGTGCATAATCATAAGCAAGGTCGAACATGTTATACCACATATTGTGTATACCAGCTAAAGTGATGAATTGATACTTGTAACCCATTGCAGCAATTTTTTCTTGAAAAGAAGCAATTTCAGCATCATTTAAATTCTTTTTCCAGTTGAATGAAGGTGAGCAGTTATAGGCTAGAAGTTGGTTGGGATTTTCAGCTAATACTGCATCTGCGTATTCTTGAGCAAAGCCGAGATCCGGTTTTCCTGTTTCACACCATATTAGGTCAGCATATGGAGCATATGCAACACCTCTAGATATAGACTGTTCGAGTCCATTTTTAACAACATAAAAACCCTCTGCAGTTCTTTTACCAGTTACAAAAGGGGCGTCATAAGGGTCAACATCAGAGGTAAGTAAGTTTGCAGCTTCGGCATCAGTTCTTGCTAATAGCAGGGTGGATACACCCATCACATCAGAAGCTAAGCGAGCGGAGATTAGTTTTTGTACTGCCTCTTGTGTTGGAACCAATACTTTGCCACCCATATGTCCACACTTTTTAACAGCTGCTAACTGATCTTCAAAGTGAGCTCCTGCTGCTCCATTAGTAATCATATTTTTCATTAACTCAAAAGAATTCAATACACCACCAAACCCAGCTTCAGCATCAGCCACTATAGGCAAAAAGAAATCAATATATTTATCATCACTTTCATCAATACCTTGTGCCCATTGAATTTCATCTGCTCTTTTGAATGTATTATTTATTCTCCTAACCATAGTAGGAACAGAGTCATATGCATAGAGAGACTGATCTGGATACATCGTCTCAGATGTATTTCCATCTGCTGCAACTTGCCATCCAGAAAGATAGATAGCTTCAATACCTGCTTTTGCTTGTTGCATTGCTTGACCTGCAGTAATTGCTCCCATACAGTTTACATAACCTTTTTTAGATGAGCCATTAACAAGATTCCAGAGCTTTTCAGCGCCTCTTCGAGCATAAGTGCATTCAGGTTGAACAGAACCACGCAATCTGACAACATCTTCTGCAGAATACGTGCGTTTAACATTTTCCCATCTGGAATTTTCTTGCCAGTCTTTTTCTAGGGCTTGAATTTGTTCTTTTCTGTTCATTGATTTCTCCTTTTTATTTATATATATTTCAGACAGTTTTTAGACAGTATTTATGATTATTCTTAAGTAGATAAACTTTTGATAAAACTAATATTTACTGGAATTTTTATAATACCAATATATTCTTTTTAAGGTCACATAATTTTACGATATAATATATTTTTTTCATAATATGAATTACAAATGAAATTAAGGTCTATCGATAAGAGCTACAACGCGATCGAAAAATGCTTGCAAATTCTATCTATGTTTTCATTGGATAAATCTCAGTTCTCAATTAAAGAGATATGCGATCAATTAAACTTTAATGTTTCAACAGCATATCGTATTCTCTGTACCCTTGAAGATTATGGATATGTTTCACGACTTAAAAATAAGGAATATGTTGTGGGTACACAGGCGTTATATTTAAGCGCTATTTATACCCAAAGCAACCATTTAGAGCAGATTCGTCCTATTGTCGATAGAATACGAGATATATCTGGTGAAACTGCATCTTTCTTTGTGGAAGAAGATAATATGCGTATTTGCCTTTATAGAGCGCAGTCAAGAGATGAAATACGCCATAACATTGAACAAGGGTCTCGTTTAGAGCTTAATCGAGGAGGGGCAGGTCGAATTATCTTGGCTTATGGGAAGCGTAAAAATGATAAAAAAGGCTTCTATAAAGAGATTCGAGATAAAGGTTACTACTTGTCAATTAATGAACACAATGCAGCACTTTTTGCACTAGCTGTTCCTGTCGTTTCAAATAGTGGTAAGTTTGTCGGTTCAATTACTGTCTCAGGACCTATTAGTCGTTTTGATGATGAAAAAAAAGAAACACACCTAAATCTGCTTAAAGATCAACTAAAAAATATTGTTATGCCATAGAAAATTAAGACTTAGGGCCTAAGCTAAAAACCTTATTTTTTTAATATATTTTGCCTTTTTCTGATAAAAGAATTTAACAAATGAAAGGCATATAATTTTTTTCGATATCAAAGTAACTTATTCGAGAATAATCTTATTTGTGACACTCATTTAGTATGTATCATTAGTTTTTTTTATATGTAAACTTGTTTGATATTATCTTATGAAAAAACATTTATATATCCATGGTGCTTATTACAAATCAAGCTCTGGCGAATCCTTTAAGACTATAAACCCTGCGAATGGGAAAGTTATTGCCAACGTTGATCATGCCAATGAAGAAGATGTTGAGAAAGCCATTAAGTCTGCTGAACAAGGTTTTATTACTTGGAGCTCTATGACAGCGGTTGAAAGAGGTAGAATTCTTTTGAAAGCGGTTACTATTCTTCGTGAAAGAAACGATGAACTTGCTGCCTTGGAGGTTATGGACTGCGGCAAACCTTTGCAAGAAGCTAACTGTGTGGATATCCATTCTGGTGCTGATGTAATAGAATATTATGCTGGACTTGCTCCTGCTTTACAGGGAACTCAGCAAGATTTAGATTCCAATACGTTTTATATGTCAAAGAGAGAACCTTTGGGTGTTTGTGCAGGTATTGGTGCTTGGAACTATCCTATACAAATTGCTTGTTGGAAGTCTGCAGCTTGCTTAGCAGCAGGCAATTCTATGGTTTTTAAGCCATCTGAAGAAACTCCACTAAGTGTGATGAAGCTTGCTGAGATATATACAGAGGCAGGAATGCCGCCCGGTGTCTTTAATGTAGTGCAAGGAGATTATCGTGTTGGACAATATTTAACAAGGCACCCAAGAATTGCTAAAGTTTCTTTTACTGGTGAAAGTGGAACCGGGAAAAAGGTTATGACAGATGCTTCTGGAACGCTCAAAGAAGTAACTCTAGAGTTGGGCGGCAAATCACCATTAATCATTTTTGACGATGCTGATATAGATAATGCAGTATCAGGAGCATTATTGGCTAATTTTTATACACAGGGAGAAATCTGCACCAACGGTACACGTGTCTATGTTCACTCCAAAGTTTATGATCAGTTTTTAGAAAAAGCCTCTTTACGTAGTAAAAAAATAAAACTTGGTGACCCTATGAACCCCGATACACAGATGGGGGCATTAATTAGTTCGAAACATCTTAATAAAGTGATGGGTTATATAGATAAAGCAAAGGCATCAGGAGCAAGATTAGTAATAGGTGGTAATCGTTATAAATCAAAAGAAACTTCTAATGGCTTTTTTGTTGAACCAACAATATTTGCTGATTGCAAAGATGACTCAGACCATGTTATTGATGAAATTTTTGGTCCGGTAATGTCAGTTTTGAGCTTTGATAATGAAGCTGAAGTAATCAAAAGAGCAAATGATACTAAGTTTGGATTAGCTGCAGGAATATTCACAAAAGATATTAATCGTGCTCATCGAGTTATTAACCAATTAGAGGCTGGAATCTGTTGGATTAATAGTTGGGGTGACTCTCCCGCTGAAATGCCTGTTGGAGGTTATAAAGAGTCAGGAATAGGACGTGAAAATGGCCCTGAGACTTTAAAAAGCTATACTCAAATTAAAAGTGTTTTTGTTCGATTAGACAATATTGAAAGTCCATATTAATATGAGTAAACAATTTGATTATATTATTGTTGGTGCAGGATCTGCAGGATGCGTTTTAGCTAATCGCTTGACAGAATCTGGAAGCAATGAGGTGTTACTATTAGAAACAGGTGGTAGTGATAAAAATATAATGATTCAGATGCCTACTGCTTTATCTTATCCAATGAATACTGAAAAGTATGCGTGGCAATTTCATACTGAACCAGAACCTTTCCTCGATAACCGAAAGATGCATTGCCCGAGAGGAAAAGTAATGGGCGGCTCCTCTTCAATTAATGGAATGGTTTATGTTCGGGGACATGCCCGAGATTTTGATCAGTGGGAAGAGCAAGGAGCAAAGGGCTGGTCATACAAAGATTGCCTACCTTACTTTAAGCGCTCTGAGACTTGGCATAAGGGAGAAGATGATTACCGAGGAGGCGACGGTCCTATTGCTACCTCGAATGGAAATAATATGAAGTTAAACCCTCTCTATGAAGCATTTATTGAAGCTGGTCAAGAAGCAGGATATCCAAAAACTAGTGACTATAACGCTGAACAACAAGAGGGCTTTGGGCCTATGCATATGACTGTCGGTAAGGGTATACGTTCTTCTACCTCAAATGCCTATATTAAACCAGCAAAAAATAGACCAAACCTTACAATATTAACTGGAGTATTTGTTCAGCGAGTATTACTCAAAAATAAAATTGCAACAGGAGTTGAATACAAACTAAAAGGAAAAAATGAAACAGTTAATGCCAATAAAGAAGTAATACTTTGTGCTGGCTCTATTGGCTCACCTCAGCTCCTTCAATTATCAGGAATAGGACCAAGAGATGTTCTAGAGAAAGCTGGCGTTGAATTACATCATGAGTTGCCTGGAGTTGGTGAAAATCTTCAAGATCATCTTGAAGTTTATTTTCAATATCGTTGCAAAAAACCAATCACACTTAATAGTAAGTTAAATTTATTTAGTAAGGGTCTTATTGGTGTCCGCTGGATACTATTTAATAATGGATTAGGCTCCACTAACCACTTTGAGTCTTGTGGCTTTATTCGCTCACGAGCGGGCATTGAATGGCCTAATATTCAGTACCATTTCCTGCCAGCAGCAATGCGTTACGACGGCAATGCAGCAATGAATGGTCATGGTTATCAAGTCCATGCTGGGGTGAATAAAACAACTAGTCGTGGCTGTATTAAAATAAACAGTTCAGATCCACAAGCCAAGCCAACAATCTTGTTTAATTATTTAGAGAGTGAACAAGATAGACAAGACTGGCGCGATTGTATTAGGCTAACAAGAGAGATATTAAGCCAACCATCTCTTGATGAATATAACGCAGGTGAAGCCAGTCCGGGTATAGAGGTTAGTAGTGATGATGAGATAGATGAATGGGTTAGAGCTAATGTTGAAAGCGCCTATCACGCATCATGTTCTTGCAAAATGGGTGATATAGATGATCCTTTGACTGTTGTAAATAATAAAGGTCAAGTAAATGGTATTGAAAAATTAAGGGTAATTGATTCATCTGTATTTCCAAGCATACCTAACGGAAACCTTAACGCTCCTACTATAATGTTGGCTGAAAAAATGGCTGATTCTATATTAGGAAATACCCCTCTTCAGGCAAGTAATGCCGATGTATGGATTGACCCAAATTGGCAAAATTCTCAGCGTAAAGATAGACCTAAAAGATCTATCCAGAGTTCTTAATTAATCAATGAAATGAATATTTGCATCCTAGACTATATAAGTATAAAAATGACACCAATATCTTTAAATTTTATTTTACTGTCATGGAAGTAGTTAAATTAAATACCTATATAGTTGCTACTCCTAAACCACATATCGGAGGCATGTATTGGATTTTTCTGTCTATCGAAACTAGATGCGGAATCACAGGTATTGGAGAAGTCTATTCAGCATCTTTTCATCCAGAGGTTGTTGTTAAAGCAATAGAAGATGTATTTGAGCGCTATTTAAAAGGACATGACCCTCACCATATAGAGCGCTTTTATAGAGAATGCTTTTCAAGTGGCTTTACCCAGAGGCCAGATTTGACGATGATGGGCGTATTAAGCGGCTTAGAGATCGCATGTTGGGATGTTATTGGAAAAGCTGCAAATAAGCCAATTTATGAGCTTATAGGCGGTAAAGTTCATGACAAACTACGTTCGTACACTTATTTATATCCAGAAGATAAAAATGGCGTTCTTAATTATGAAGATCCAGGGCTTGGCGCAAAGTCTGCTATTAAGTTTATGGAGCAAGGCTTCACTGCGCTTAAGTTTGATCCTGCTGGGCCTTACTCTATCTATTCTGGACATCAAATATCATTGAGTCGTTTAAATCATTGCGAAAACTACTGTAGAGAAGTTAGAGAGGCTGTAGGAGATAGATGTGATATTTTAATAGGCACTCATGGTCAATTAACGCCAGCATCTGCAATTCGACTGGCAAAACGTTTAGAAAAGTTTGACCCTTTGTGGTTTGAAGAGCCTGTACCTCCAGGTCAGTCTGGTGCAATGGCAGAAGTTGCAAAAAACACTAGTATTCCTGTAGCAACTGGTGAACGATTAACTTCAAAGTATGAATTTTATGATATTTTGAAAAATAACTCTGCTTCTATTATTCAAATGAATTTAGGCCGAGTTGGTGGAATTTTAGAAGCAAAAAAAATTGCTAGCCTTGCTGAAGTTTTCTATACCCAGATTGCTCCCCATTTATATAACGGTCCAGTAGGTGCTGCAGCAAGTATTCAGCTTGCAACTGCAACACCTAATTTCTTAATTATGGAAAGCATCAAGACTTGGGATGGGTTTCATGAGGAGGTTTTAATGGAACCATTAAATTGGAGTAATGGAAACATTATTCCTTCAGATAAACCTGGTTTAGGGGTTGAACTTAATCTTGAAGTTGTAAGGTCAAATTCACCCTATAAGGGGAAAAAGCTTCATCTTTCTATGGATTCAAATCCTTATTATGTTGAAGATGATTAAATTTATATAGTTATTAGGAGATATCAATGAAAGTAGGTTTTATTGGTTTAGGAAATGCAGGTGGCAAGCTTGCTGGTAGCCTATTAAGAAATGGATTTGATCTTACAGTGAGAGACCTAAATAAAGAATTTGTTGATGAATTTGTAGAGCGAGGTGCTAAGAGTGGTAACTCACCAAAAGAAATGGCAGAGTATTGCGATGTGATTATTACTTGTTTACCATCACCTAAGGCATGCTCAGAAGTAATGGAATCTAAGGATGGGATTTTAGCTGGACTTAGTAAAGGAAAAATATGGCTAGAAATGAGTACAACTGATGAAGCTGAAATTCGTCGTATTGGTGCTTTAGTAGATAAGGTGGGTGCTTTGCCAATTGATTGTCCTGTTTCAGGGGGGTGTCATAGAGCTAATACTGGCAATATTTCAATTTTTGCAGGTTGTAAACGAGAGGCATTTGAGCTTGCTTTGCCAATATTAACAACTATGGGTCGCCGTGTATTACATACTGGTGATTTAGGGACAGCTTCTACGCTTAAAGTAATGACGAATTATTTAGCAACAGTTAATTTAACTTCAATTGCTGAAGCACTAACAACAATGAAAGCTCTTGGTATGGACATGAATGTTACCTATGAAGCAATTAAAGCATCTTCTGGAAACTCGTTTGTTCATGAAACTGAGTC
>JAPYSK010000077.1 GCA_029936515.1 Candidatus Thioglobus sp. | reverse complement strand
TATGATCCTGAGACGTTAGGAAAAAATCCTTCTGATGGACGTAAAATTAAAGGTGTTATTCATTATGTAGAAGCAAGCAGAGCTATTAGTGCTGAATTTAGAATATATGACCGCCTTTTTTTAGACTCAAACCCAGCTAATTTTGATGATCTATCATCCACACTTAACCCTAACTCACTTAATATAAAAAATGGATTTGTAGAACCAAATTTATCAAATGCAAAAGCCGAAATAGCATACCAGTTCGAACGAGAGGGATATTTTTGCCGAGATAGTGAATCTGAAGGACTAGTATTTAATAAAACAGTTGGACTCAGAGATACCTGGAATCAGTAATCTAGTTTTTGCAGCCAATCAGAAACTTGTTTTACTTCAGAATACTTAGTTAAATCAATCTGAAGAGGGGTAACAGAAACATAGTTATTAGAAATTGCATGGAAGTCAGTTCCCTCACCATTGTCAGCTTCTTTGCCATTTTCACCAATCCAGTATAAAGATGGATCTTTTTCATCTTGTATACTTGGTTCAGATTTGTGGCGATTACCTAGGCGAGTGCTTTTAATGCCTTTAATCTCATTAAGTGCAATGTCTGGAACATTAACATTAATGATGGTGTTATAAGATAATGGCGCTTTATCAATTTGAGTAACTAGGCTCTTGGCGACTGCTCCTGCTGTTTCAAAGTGTTTACACTCCCAACTAGCTAAAGAAATTGCGATTGATGGCAAGCCTAAAAAACGACCCTCTATCGCACCTGCAACTGTTCCTGAATAAATGACATCATCACCAAGGTTTGCACCAAAATTAATACCAGTAACCACTAAGTCAATTGATTCTTTAATAAAACCACACAAAGCTAAATGGACACAATCACTCGGTGTTGCATCAATTGCATAAATATTTTTGTCAATTTGGATTGGTTTTAATGGCTTACCAAGTGTCAATGAACTACTAGCTGCTGACTTATTTTTATTAGGAGCAACTACAATAACCTCTGCAATTTCACTCAGAGACTTTGCAAGCTGCTTGATGCCCTTAGCTTCATAGCCATCATCATTACTTATAAGAATTCTCATTAAGAGAGTGTTAAAGCAATCTTATCTTTACTAACACCTACTTTAACAGTGCCTCCAGCGCTTAATTTACCAAAGAGCAACTCATCAGCGAGTGGTTTACGAATCTCTCTTTCAATTAACCTTATCATTGGACGAGCGCCCATTTTAGAGTCATAGCCATTATCAGCAAACCACTTCCGAGCTGAATCAGAAACTATCAAAGAAACATTTTTCTGCTCGAGTACGTCTTCAAGTTCAAAAATGAACTTATTTACGACATAAACCACAACCTCTTCGCTTAATGAATTAAAGTAAATTATTTCAGAAAGTCTATTTCTAAATTCTGGAGTAAAAATCTTTTTTAACTCTCCTTCATAATCAAGAGAATGGTCTTGCTCATTAAATCCTATAGAGGCTCTCTGAACACTATGAGCGCCCACATTTGAAGTCATCACAAGTATTACATTACTAAAGTCAACTTCGCGACCATTCGCATCAGTGAGCTTTCCATGATCCATTACTTGTAATAAGAGGTTAAAAATATCAGGGTGAGCTTTCTCAATCTCATCTAATAATAGAACCGCATAAGGGTGACTATTAACTGCTTCAGTTAATAAGCCTCCCTCGTCATATCCTACGTAACCTGGAGGGGAACCTATAAGTTTAGAAATCGAATGCCGTTCCATATATTCAGACATATCAAAACGTAACAATTTAACTCCCATAATTCTTGAAAGCTGCTTACAAATTTCAGTTTTACCAACACCAGTAGGACCAGCAAATAAGAATGAACCCATCGGCTGTTCGACAGGTGAAAGCCCAGAGCGAGAGAGTTTTATGGCAGTTGATAGTGATTCAACAGCACTATCTTGACCAAAAACACCTAGCTTAAGATCATTCTCTAGGTTTTTAAGTAGAGACTTATCATCACTATTTACTTGACGAGAAGGAATACGAGCTAGTTTAGCTACAATATTCTCTATATCAGAAACACCAATGTTGACTTTGCGCTTTGATTTAGGCAGTATTTGTTGAAGAGCTCCAACCTCATCAATTACATCAATCGCTTTATCTGGTAACCGCCTATCACCTATATGTCGATGAGTTAACTCTGCAGCAGAAGCCAAAGATGCAGATGAGTACTTAACTTTATGATGAGATTGATAGTATTTTTTGAGTCCATGAAGAATTTTGATCGTATCTTCAACTGAAGGCTCCTCAATATCAATTTTTTGAAAACGTCTTGCTAGTGCATGATCTTTTTCGAAAACCTTGCGGAATTCATCATAGGTTGTAGAGCCAATACACTTAAGAGTGCCATCTGCTAAAGCTGGCTTAAGTAAATTAGATGCATCCAAAGACCCTCCTGATACACTTCCCGCACCAATTAAAGTATGAATTTCATCAATAAAGAGCACTGAGTTTTTATCTTTTTCAAGATCTGAAAGTACTGATTTTAAGCGCTTCTCAAAATCACCTCGATACTTTGTACCTGCAATTAAAACACCAACATCTAGAGAGTATATAGTTGTATTCTTAAGAATTTCAGGCACTTGTCCATCTACTATTTTCTTTGCTAATCCTTGTGCTATAGCTGTCTTACCAACTCCAGCTTGGCCAACGAGTAATGGGTTATTTTTACGACGTCTTGACAAAACTTGAACTGTTCGAAGAACTTCCTCCTCTCTTCCAAGAAGTGGATCAATCTCACCAAGCCTCGCTTTTTCACACAAATTAGTTGTAAATGACTCAAGAGAGGATGGTTTGGTTTGTTTTTCACTTTCAACTTTTTTTGTTTCCTCCCTTGGAGTATCAGCCAACTGAGAAGAAATTCCCTCCATAACATCCAGTCTTGAAATGTTATTAAGCTTTAGCATATAAACAGCATGAGATTCTTTCTCAGAAAAGATACTTACAAAGACATTCATTGCATTAACAGAATTTTTCTGAGCAGACTGAGCCTGATAAACACTTCGCTGAAGCACCCTCTGGAAACCAACTGTTGGGACGATATCAATTTCCGCATCTTCTGAAATAATTGGTGTATGTGAATCAATATATTGATCAAGCTCTGCGCGTAACTCATCAATATTTACGCGTTTACCTCTGAGAAATGAAATTACTTCATCCATATTTAGCAG
>JAPYSK010000027.1 GCA_029936515.1 Candidatus Thioglobus sp. | reverse complement strand
GGCCTTAGTATTTTGTTTGTAATTGGCGGTTTGAGTTGGCTTAATATAGCCTCCACCACACTCATTGCTTTAACAGCAATGTTAGTGATCGCCGTTGGTGTGGCGGACTGCGTCCATGTAATGAGTTCTTATTTATTGTTTAGGCGTTCAGGTAATGACCATGAACAGGCCTTGTCGCAAGCTTATGGCAAAACTGGAGTGCCAATCTTGCTCACCACTATCACAACAATGGCAGGCATGTCCTCACTGGCAGTGACAGGAATGCCACAATTTGTTCTGTTTGGATTCTCTTCTGCGGCAGGAGTTGGTCTAGCTTTTCTATATACAATTTATCTATTACCAGTGTTACTGGATTACTGGCATCCAATGCAAACTAAAAAGATAAAAACACCAGGTGAAAATAGAAAAACTGGCATAAAGGTACTAGCACTATTATTGAAATTAAAGTTACTAAGCTTTTTATGTTTTTTTATTAACCCATTAATGAAGGGAGCAAAAACAGTTGGCTTGGTATGGCTTCTAAGTGCAGAATGGCTTCAACCATTATTAGATAAAATTCCATCCTTCGTGCAGCGTTTTCGATATGCAGTAGTTGTGATTTTTTTTGGCGTATTTGGAATCTGCCTATACGGTGCAACTCAAGTCAAAATTGACTCCAACTTGGTTGAGCTTTATTCTGATGATGTCCCTATTGGCCAGGCATATGATATCGTTGATGAGCACATGATGGGTACAGGGAATATGATTATTGTGGTTAATACCGGAGAGTCTGACGCCATCATGGACCCTGCAGTTTTAAACGCAATGAGTCGTCTCCAGAGTCAAGTCAAGGAAAGTTATAGCAAATATATTATTCGAACTAACTCCTTAGCAGACTTGGTTAAAGAAACTCATGCCATTATGCAAGGTGATGAACAGTACCGAACCATCCCTGACAGTCAAATCACGGTATCACAGTTGTTGTATTTGTTTAACAGCGCCAACCCAGAGGAGCGACGAGCCTTGGTGAGTGATGACTACAGTAAAAGCCACATTAGTATTCAGTTAAAAAATGCAGGGTCAAATGAATATGCAGAATTTTTTGAAGGCATCCGAAAGGACATAAGTAATGAATTTGATACATTAAAAGACCGTTACCCTAATTTGGACGTTGAAATTACCGGTACTTTTGCAATGATGATGAGGCTTGCAGATGATTTAAGTAGGAACCAGTTCAAGAGTTTAGCTATAGCTGCTGTAGTTATTAGCTCCTTGTTGATGGTTACACTGGGTTCACTGCAGGCAGGAGCTATGTCGATTGTCCCTAACTTAATCCCAGCCACTCTGGTGTTTGGCTTGATGGGTCTTTTTGGAATTCCACTCGACACCGATACTCTGATGATTGCACCTTTGATAATAGGTATAGCGGTAGATGATACGATTCATTTTATTAGTCATTATAGAATGTCACTTGCTGAAAACAATGACATGCGATTGGCCTTGGTTGATGCAATAAAAGAAGTTGGGCAGGCGGTTACTTTTACAACATTAATACTCGGTCTTGGTTTTTTTATGCTTACTTTTAGTGATTATTTGGGTTTGGCCAAGATCGGTGGTTTTGGATCATTGGCTATATTTGTCGCCCTGCTCTGTGACTTGCTCTTTTTTCCAGCGCTAATTATGATATTTAAGCCAAAATTTGGCCAAAAAGATGTTGCAGATAATTTCAATTTTATAGAGGTTTCAAAATGAATAGATTAATACTAAATAACTCGAATTCACCGCTACTCGTTGTTGCGCTGAGTATATTTTTAATTATTTCTGTCTCAAATGTTTATGCTGAAACTGACTTAAGTGCCAGAGAGATTATGGAAAAAGTTGACGAAGAAAGTCGGAAGTCAACAGACTCTGCTTTCACTCGAATGAAGCTTACTACTTGTAAATATGGACTCAGTGGAGGAAAGGTAAAGTGTGCTGAAAAAGCCCGCGTTAAATTAGTAGAGAGTGCACAAATTAATACCGGCGAGGATAACAAAGATAGCAAGAGTATTGCCTTCATTCTTGAACCTGCAAGTGAAAAAGGTATAGGTATGTTGTCTTACAGTTATGATGATAGCGATCGAGATAATGAAACTTGGTTATATCTATCTGCTCTTGGAAAGGTAAAGAGAATTAGTGTTAGAAATAGTGATGATGAAGAAACAGAATCTGCTAGCATTTTTGGAACAGAGATGACAACTGAGGATCAAGAGACTGGAAAACTTGATGACTATACATATGAATTACTAGATCAAGGAACCTTTAGAGGTAGAGAGGTTGCAGTAATTGAGTCAACGCCAAAACCACATCGTCTTAGCAAAAGTAGCTATGGAAAAACGCAAAGCTGGATTGACACTGAAAGGTTTATTTCTCTTAAAGTTCAAATGTTTGATAAATACAATAATCCTATTAAGAAGCTAGAGGTAGGCAGGGTTGAAAAGATCAATAATGTCTGGATGGGAAGAAGTCTGACATTTTTTAATACTGTCAGCAATAGGTTGACCAATATGAAGCTTGAAGCAATAAATTTTGATATAGATATTAAAGATGATTTTTTGACTCAAAGGGCTTTAACTGACCAAGCTTTCAGAGAGAAGTATTTAAAAGATTTGCGTAAGCAGGCAAAATAATTTTAAAAGTAAGCATGGTTAATCTAATCAAAATATTCATTATTTATTTAATGTTTGGCTTAGTTTTCAACTCTGTTGTTAATGCTGATGACTCATTTTTTGATGATGAAGTTGTTTTTGAGGATTCTGACCAAGAGCTTGATGAATGGTCAGATGATAGTGACATCTTTGGTGATGAATCTATTGATGATGAAAAGTCTTTGGCTTGGCTTAATCTTGGCGTTTCGCAAAAATGGGGATTTAATCCTGCCAGTAGTTACAGTACCACAAAAGAAAGAACTGAATTAACACTAGGCACAAGTGTCTCTGTTTCCGATTCAGGTTATGGTGAAGTGGAACTTAAGGCAACGAAATATTGGCCTAGTGATAGCTATCATTCAACTTCAGCGAGTGATATAGAAGTAGAGAGGGCATTTTTGCAGTTTAGTTTCGAAGACTGGAGTACTAAGTTGGGGCGATATACTATTGGTTGGGGTGAGCTTGAAGGTGGCGCCCTTGATGTGGTTAACCCTGCTGGCGGTTTGACTGATCCGAAAATAATTTCACAGTGGTTTCTAAGCGCTACTCGTTATTCTAATAATAGTGATTTAAGTTTATTTTATAATTCAAATCCCTCAATTACAAAGAGCGCCTTACTCTCCCTTAAAGATGATAGTGATGATGAATTTGGGGTGCGTTATGGGATTAATCGGGAGGGAAGTGATGTGGCATTCTACGCTGGTCAACTAATACCCAATAACGCTCTAAAAAATCTAATAGATGGGGTTGCTTATGCTAGCCCTTATCAGTTATTAGGTTTTGGTATGAATAAAGCATTTGATGACTACTTACTTAAATTTGATATAGCATACAAGCGTAATCTTGAGCATAACCGATTAGGACAGTTTATAAAAGTCGATAGAATTGATTGGGACTTGGCTTTTGATATTCAAAACAATGATAGAAACTGGATGATTTCTATTAATTCTCAGTACTTATTGGATTTCTATGAAGACTATTTAACTCCTACCTTATTAGGTAGTGTTAGTTCGAAGAGAAACAGTACGACTTATATGGTAAGTGTAAGTGATAAGTTTGGGGACTCAGATTGGAGTTGGAGCTTATCTAATATTGTTGCCTCTAATAATGATCTTTCTTTGACATCCACTGGTCTTGATTGGGACATTAATGACCACTGGAAGGCTTCCTTAGGCGCCTCTTATGCAAATGCTAAATCGGATCGCGCTTTCAGTTTGCTTGATGATTATCAGCGGGTTAATTTAGAAGTTAAGTACCAGTATTGATTTTAAAGTTTATTTGATTATTTCGATAAGTACGTAATGAAATGTATCGACCCTCTAATTCTAATGAATATAGTATAATTTATGCATGTTAATTTAGGTTTTTCTAATGTTAGAAAGTAAGCTTCTAAGAGGCAATATTGATTTTGTAGTTGAGCAACTCAAGAGACGAAATTTTTCTTTTGATGTTGCGGAATTTAATAAACTTGAGGATCAAAGAAAGGTTATTCAAGTTCAAACCCAAGATTTGCAAAATTTACGTAACACTAAATCTAAGGCGATAGGCCAAGCCAAGGCTTCTGGAGAAAACATTGAACCACTTCTCGAAGAGGTTTCAGATCTAGGAGAAAAGCTTGATAATGCCAAGTCAGCATTGAATGACCTTCAGTTAAAGATTGATGAAATTGTTATGGCAATCCCTAACATTCCACACCCCTCTGTGCCAGAGGGTCAAAGTGAGGATGATAATATTGAGTTGTTGAAGTGGGGTGAGCCAAAAAAGTTTGACTTCGAGCTAAAAGACCACGTTGATTTAGGCGAAATGCATGGTATAGATTTTGCAGTTGCAGCTAAGATTTCAGGGTCACGATTTGTTGTTATTACTGGAAAGCTTGCAAAACTACAGCGAGCATTAACTCAGTTTATGCTTGACCATCATACTGAAGTGAATGGATATACTGAAACGTATGTTCCTTACTTAGTTAATGCTGATTCACTGACAGGGACTGGGCAATTACCAAAATTTGAGGCTGACTTATTCAAAACGCGTCTGCATGGCGAAGAGGGTGAGGCTAAGGCACTCTATTTAATTCCAACTGCAGAAGTTCCAGTCACTAATATTGTTCGTGATTCAATTTTAAAAGACTCTGAGCTACCTCTTAAGTTTGTTGCTCATACGCCATGCTTTCGATCTGAAGCAGGTTCATATGGAAGAGATACAAGGGGTTTAATTCGCCAACACCAATTTGAAAAGGTTGAATTAGTACAAATTTCTAATCCTGATAACTCTTATGATGTTCTCGAAGAATTAACTGAGCATGCAGAAGGCATCCTTAAATTATTGGAATTGCCTTATCGTAAAGTTATCTTATGTACCGGAGATTTAGGATTCTCTTCAGCTAAAACTTATGATCTCGAGGTATGGTTGCCAGGACAGGCGGCTTATCGAGAAATTTCATCATGCTCATGTTTTGAAGGCTTTCAGGCAAGAAGAATGCAGATTAGATGGAAGAATCCTCAAACCAAGGAGTCAGAGTTTTTACATACACTGAATGGTTCGGGATTGGCAGTTGGTAGAACTTTGGTTGCCGTGATTGAGAATTATCAGAACGCTGATGGTAGTATTACTATTCCAAAAGTATTACAGGGCTACATGGGTGGCATAACTAAGATAAAATAACCCCTTTATATTTTTTGGAGCAAGAGATGAATTTACCCCCAGAACTATTTTTGATAGCAATGTTTGTGCTGATGTATTTTTTATTAATCAGACCACAACAAAAACGCGCAAAGGACCACAAAAAATTACTTAAAGAGCTTAAAAAAGGTGATGAAATTGTAACTAATGGTGGAGTTATAGGAAAAATTAATGCGGTAGATGAGTCTTTTGCGGAGATAGAGATTGCCCCAGGCATTTCTGTAAAAGTTCAAAAACAGGGTATTAACCAAAAAATGCCAAAAGGAAGCGTAAAGCCTATGACTAAGGTAAGTGCTAAGTCAAAAGCTGCTGCTAAGAAAGATGCCAAAGTGGTGACTGAAACTAAGGCATAACATTTAACAAAATATCTATATGAATCATTACGCACCCTGGAAAAATACATTAGTTGTATTTTTCTTGTTTATTACATCACTATATGCATTGCCAAATATTTATGGCTCTGACCTGGCCATTCAGATTACTGGTACGGGTGACTATGTTGTTGAAGAGAATGATCTAGAAGGAATAAATAACTCATTAGTTGAAAATGCTATTGACTTTAAATCAGTGGAACTTATTAACAGCAACATTTTGATTCGATTTAACGACTCAAAGTCTCAACTTTCTTCTAAAGCTTTATTAAAAGATACTCTGAGCAGAAACTATGTTGTAGCTTTAAACTTAGCGCCATCAGTACCTCAGTGGCTTTCAGGTCTTGGTGGTAAGGCCATGTCTCTTGGACTTGATCTTAGGGGCGGTGTTCACTTTTTGCTTGAAGTTGATATGGAGGCAGTTGTATCAACATCTATTGATCGCTACTACAATGAGCTAAGAACGCTTCTTCGTAAGGATAAGTTGTATAAAAAAATTCGTAAAGAAGATAATCTTTTGGTGGCCAGTTTTAAGACTGAGGAGCAAAAGAATGAGGCAAAAAAACTCATTAAAAATGACCTCTTTGATTTGAGGATTGTTGAAGGAAGTGAGTCAGAACTTGAAGTGAGTTTAGAGATGTCATCTAATGCACAGAAAGCCGCTAAATCTAGCGCTTTAAATCAAAACATTACAACACTTCGTAATCGTGTCAATGAGCTAGGTGTTGCAGAGCCAATTATTCAGCAACAAGGATCTGAAAGGATTGTGGTTCAGTTGCCTGGCGTACAGGATACTGCCAGGGCTAAAGAAATTTTGGGAGCAGTTGCAACCGTTGAGTTCAGACTGGTGGATGAAAAAAATGATGTTCAGACAGCGATACAGTCAGGAAAAATTCCATCTGGATCAAAACTCTATAAATTTAAAGATGGCAGACCTTTGCTTCTTAAAACAACTGTTATTTCAACCGGTGAGAATATAGTTGATGCATCTTCTAGTGTAGATAAAGACAATAACCCGATGGTTAGTATTACTCTTGATAATGCTGGTGGCAGAACAATGCTTGAGACGACTAAAGAATTTTTAGGTTATCGAATGGCTGTTGTTTTTATTGAAAATCAGGTTGAAACCATTATAGAAAATGGAAAAACAGTTAAGAAGCGAAGCAAAACACAAGATATTATTAATGCAGCAACAATTCAAGGTACTTTTTCAAATCGTTTCCAGATAACTGGATTAGATAGTTCTAGAGAGGCAAGAAATTTAGCTTTGCTATTAAGAGCTGGCTCACTTTCAGCGCCTATTGAGATTATTGAAGAGCGAACTATCGGTCCCAGTTTAGGAGCGGATAATATCCAAAAAGGACTGATCTCGGTTCTGGTTGGGTTTGCTTTGGTTCTAGTTTTTATGGGTTGGCGATACCGTGTATTTGGTTTAGTTGCTAATGTAGCTTTAACCCTTAATTTGATAACTATAGTTTCAATCTTATCGATGCTTCAGGCAACACTCACACTGCCAGGTATAGCTGGTATCGTTTTAACTGTAGGTATGGCAGTTGATGCAAATGTTCTAATTTTTGAACGCATTAAGGAAGAACTACGTTCTACTAAAAATATTCAAAAGGCAATTTCTGCCGGCTATGAAAAAGCCCTATTGACAATTGCTGATGCAAATATCACTACACTAATCGCATCATTAGTTTTGTTTAGTTTTGGTACAGGGGCAATCAAAGGATTTGCTGTTACTCTTTCAATAGGAATCATCACATCTATGTTTACAGCAATCATAGTTTCTAGGGCTATGATTAATCTTATTTATGGTGGTAAAAAAATTGAGGAGCTATCTATATGAGCCTTAAGTCATTAAATATTCCAGTCATTAATTTTGTAGGCAATCGAAAGTATGCATTGATTTTCTCTACTATCTTGCTGGCAGTTTCAATAGCGTCAATCGGATTTCAAGGTCTGAAGTTTGGTATTGACTTTACTGGTGGTACGTTGATAGAGCTCGGCTATGAAAAAACAGCAGATTTAGAAGATATTCGTTCTAAACTTACTTCAGCTAATTATTCAGGAGCAAATGTACAGTATTTTGGATCAGACACTGAAGTGTTGATTCAACTTGAGCCGCAGGCTACTACCTCTGCACAGCTTAGTTCATCAATTATTAGAATGCTTGGCGATGGTATAGATGTCCGTCGAGTCGAGTTTGTTGGACCTAAAGTGGGTGAAGAGTTAACTAATGATGGCGGGTTAGCGATGCTTTATGCGCTTATCGGGATCCTGATTTATGTAGCCTTTAGATTTGAGTATCGCTTTGCATTGGGATCGATTGCCGCACTGGTTCATGATGTGATTATTACCATAGGAATATTTTCCTTACTGCAGATCGAGTTTGATTTAACTGTACTGGCTGCAATCTTAGCGGTTATTGGCTATTCACTTAATGATACGATTGTAGTTTTTGATCGTATTCGAGAAAACTTTCTGTCCACTCGCCATATCGAGCCTGGCCCAATTGTTAATGATGCACTTAATCAAACCTTGTCGCGTACATTAATGACATCATTGACAACATTAATTGTTCTTTTGGCATTGTTCTATTTAGGTGGTGAAGTAATTCATAGCTTTGCGGGAGCACTTATTATCGGTGTTGTTATTGGTACATACTCTTCTATATATGTTGCAAGCTCGATGATTCTTGCACTAGGAATTTCTAAAGAAGACATACTACCTTCTGAAAAAGAGAAAAAGGAAATAGACGCAAGACCTTAGCTTAAAAAGCCTTTCTTTAATCTACAAAATTAAGAAGTCGTTGGGTTTTATGTATTAAACCTTTCAAATACAAGGCATGCGTTAGTGCCACCGAATCCAAAACTATTAGATAGTATTCGATCCAGTTTTACATTTTTAGTTTCCCTAACAATAGGCATACCTTCTGCTTCATCATCAAGTGTTTCAATATTAACTGACTCAGCAACGAAGTCATTTTGTAGCATCA
Source organism: Candidatus Thioglobus sp. (assembly GCA_029936515.1). GTDB lineage: Bacteria > Pseudomonadota > Gammaproteobacteria > PS1 > Pseudothioglobaceae > Pseudothioglobus. The sequence goes on along the minus strand of JAPYSK010000027.1, from coordinate 10,456 downwards.
ACAATGAGTAGATAGATTCATTCACTCCCGCTGCCCCTAAGGCATGCCCAGAAAGAGATTTAGTCGAACCAATTAGTGGAATTGATGTAGCGTCGAAAACCTTTTTGATCGCTTCAAGCTCCTTTACATCGCCCACCGGTGTTGAAGTGCCATGAGCATTAATATAGTCTATAGGGCCATTGACAGTACTTAGAGCTATCTCCATGCAGCGCTTTGCACCTTCACCAGATGGTGCGACCATGTCATAACCATCGGAGGTTGCGCCATAACCGACCAATTCTGCAATTATAGTTGCGCCGCGAGCCTCAGCATGTTCCAAAGATTCAAGAACAAGGGCACCACCACCACCTGAAATTATAAATCCATCTCGATTGGCATCGAATGCACGTGATGCTAATTCAGGTGTTTCATTGTATTTTGAAGAGAGTGCTCCCATAGAATCAAATAGCATTGTTGTTGACCAGTCTAATTCCTCGCCACCACCAGCAAAGACGACATCCTGCTTGCCGAGTTGAATTTGCTCCATAGCATTACCAATGCAGTGAGCACTTGTGGAGCAAGCTGAGCTGATTGAGTAATTAATACCCTTTATTTTGAATAGAGTAGAGAGACAAGCAGAAGTAGTCGAACCCATTGTCCTTGGAACACGGTAAGGTCCAACGCGTTTTATGCCTTTTTCTCTTAAAATATCTGCAGCCTCAACAACGTTAACATTTGATGCTCCACCAGAGCCCATAATAAGGCCGGTGCGTTCATTAGAGACTATATCTTCACTAAGTCCAGACTGCTTAATGGCTTCATCAAGAGCGATCGCATTAAATATTGCTGCATCAGCCATAAAGCGAAGCATCTTGCGATCGATAACGTCACTTGTATCAACCTCTGAGATCGATCCATGTACGTGAGATCTGAGGCCCATTTCTGCGTATTTTTCACTGAATTCTATGCCTGTTTTTGCAGATTTTAGAGATTCTAGGACTTCAGCTTTATTGCCTCCCAAGCTGCTAACAATACCCATCCCGGTTATGACTACTCTGTTCATCAGAAAGAAGATGTATCCGTAAACAAGCCCACCTTTAGATTAGTTGCTTCATAGATAGTTTTGCCATCAACTTCCACCGTTGCATCAGCAATACCCATATAAAGTTTTCGTGCAATAACTCGGGAAAGGCTAACATTGTAAGTAATCTTCTTATTGGTTGGTAAGACTTGGCCTGTAAATTTAATTTGACCTGACCCAAGAGCGCGACCTCTTCCAGGTCCACCAAGCCAGCCAAGATAGAAGCCAACCAATTGCCAAAGTGCATCAACGCCTAAACAACCAGGCATAACAGGGTCTTCATTAAAGTGGCAATCAAAAAACCATAAGCTTGGATTGATATCTAACTCTGCAGTCATTCCACCCTTTCCATACTCACCACTATTTTCACTAATATTAGTGATGCGGTCAAACATCAGCATTGGTGGTTGCGGAAGCTGAGCATTACCAGACCCAAATAATTCTCCTTTGCCACAAAGAATTAGATCATCATATGAGTAACTGTTTTTCTTCATAAAGATTGATATATCAAGTACTGTAAGGATTGTAACATACTTAAATTGAGATAAAAATTCAACTTATGGTTTGATATCAGCAATAATATCCTCGATATCTTCTAATCCAACCGAGATACGAATTAGGTTTTCAGAGATATTGCTTTGTTGTTTTTCTTCATCTGAAAGTCTAACATGGGTTGTAGTAGCTGGATGAGTAATGGTGCTCTTAGTGTCGCCAAGATTTGCGGTAATAGAAATCATTTTGGTGTTGTTAATTAGACGGAAAGCTTCTTTCCTACCACCAATTACTTCGAATGACACAATTCCACCATAATCAGACTGTTGTTCTTTCGCAATACTATGATGAGGGTGAGACTCCAATCCAAGATAGTGTACTTTTTTTACAAATTCTTGTTCATTAAGCCAGATTGCTAGTTTTTTTGCATTCTCACAGTGTGCTTTCATTCTCAAGCTCAGCGTTTCAAGACCCTTAAATACAATCCAAGCATTAAATGCACTCAAGGTTGGTCCTGTAGTTCTTGCAAAGCTGCTTATTTCATCTATCAGTTTATTGTTTCCAGCAATAGCACCAGCGAGACACCTACCTTGACCATCAATGTATTTAGTTGCTGAGTGGATAACTAAGTCTGCACCTAAAGCTAATGGTTTTTGAAGGGCAGGCGTCAAAATGCAATTATCAACCGCTAAAATAATATTATTTTTTTTAGAAATTGCCGAAAGCGCTCTTAAATCTACAACCTCGCCTAGTGGGTTCGAAGGCGTTTCAAGCATAAATAATTTTGTATTAGTTTGAACACTATTTTTCCAGTCATCTAAGTCAGGCAAGTCAACAAATGTAACTTCGATACTAAACTTTTGGATAACGGTATTAAGAAGAACTATGGTGGTTCCAAACATTCCACGTGATGCAACCATATGTTCACCTGGCTTGAGGAGTGTCATAATTGTTGCAAAAATAGCTGACATACCGCTAGCGGTAGCGAGGCATTGCTCGGCCCCTTCTAGGGCGGCTAATTTCTCTTGAAAGGCGTCAACGCTTGGGTTAGTGAATCTTGAATATATGTTGCCTTGATCTTTATCGTCAAACCTTTTAGCTGCTTGCTCAGCACTATCAAACCTAAAGCTAGAGGTCAGGAAAATAGCAGCAGAATGTTCCTGCTCTTGAGTTGGCTGATATCCCTCACGGATTGCTATTGTTTTAAACTTGTTATCTTTCATTTTTATTATTAGTCAGCATCATTGTAAATTAATTCAGAACTCTCATTGATCATATTATCTTGTTTAGCTTGGTCAGACCTTCTTACTTCAAGGTTATCAAGATAAGACGTATCAATATCATTAGTTAGGTATTTTCCATCAAAACAAGAACAGTCAAAAGACAAGATATCTGGGTTACCTTGTTGAACTGACCAGATTAAGTCTTTAAGATTTTGATAGATTAATTTATCTGCACCAATAGATTGACAGACCTCATCAGTCGTTTTATTGTGGGCAACAAACTCATTTTTACTCGCCATATCAATGCCGTACACATTAGGATAACGTACCGGAGGAGCGGCTGATGCAAAGAAGACTTTTTTTGCTCCAGCAGCTCTTGCCATTTGAACAATTTCTCTACTTGTCGTTCCTCTCACAATAGAGTCATCAACCAAAAGAACATTCTTATCTTTAAACTCTAGTTCGATTGCACTAAGTTTTTGACGAACCGATTTTTTTCGTTGTTTTTGACCAGGCATAATAAAAGTTCTTGCAATATAACGATTTTTTATAAAGCCTTCTCGATACTTTAAATCCAACTCATTAGCTAATTGGAGCGCTGCCGTTCTAGAGGTGTCAGGTACTGGCATAACAACGTCAATTGTCTCCTCAGACCATTTAGACTTAATTTTTTCAGCAAGCTTTTCACCCATCCTAAGGCGCGTTTTGTAGACTGAAATGTTGTCAATAATGGAGTCAGGCCTTGCAAAATATACAAATTCAAAAATACAGGGTGATAACGTTGAACTATCTGAGCATTGTTGAAAATGAACGTTTCCTTTTCGATCAATTACAACTACCTCTCCAGGCTTAACATCACGAGTAATTTTATAACCAAGTGCGGTAAGAGCAACACTTTCAGAAGTAAGCATATATTTAGTGCCATCTTTTGTAGTTCTTTCTCCGAGTATTAAGGGCCTAATTCCATTAGGATCTCTAAACCCAAAAATACCATAGCCCGGTATCATTCCTATTGCTGCATAAGCGCCCTTTACTCGTTTATGAAGCTTTGTTACCGCTTTAAAAATATCTCCTTCATTGATTCGATGCTTTTGTTCTTCGGCCATTTCACTGGCAAGTATGTTGAGCAGTATCTCTGAGTCAGAGTTGGTATTGATATGTCGAAGATCTTGCTCAAAGAGTTCTTTTGCTAATGACTCAGCATTGGTTAGGTTGCCATTATGTGCAAATGCAATTCCGTAAGGTGAATTAACATAAAATGGTTGAGCTTCTGCCTCAGAAGAGCTTCCTGCTGTAGGATAGCGGATGTGACCAATTCCCATGTCGCCAATCAATTTTTCCATATGCTTTGTTCTAAAAACATTGCGAACAAGTCCATTCCCCTTGCGCATATAAAAACGCCCTTTGCTGGCAGTTGTTATACCGGCAGCATCTTGGCCACGGTGCTGAATAATTGTCAGTGCGTCATAAATATAAAGACCCACATCTTTTTTTGTAGTAGATAGTATGCCAACAATACCACACATAATTTATTCCCCTAAAATTTCAGTCTCTATGAACTCAGCGACTGCATCACCGGGTTCGAGCTCAACAAATAACAAATACTTAGACAATAAAGGTTTTATGTCAACTGACCAGTCTTGAAAAGTCCTTAACGCGCCACTAGTCTCTACCCAGGCATGATTTTGTGTAACCCACGTCATGCTTTGCAGGATAAGTACAATAATTAGTACAAAAATACCACCCTTAAATAAACCTAGTACTGCACCAAAAAATTTATTCTTTAGTCCGACTATATTTCGCGCATTAATTAAAACATCAAGTGTACTAAAAACCCTTAAAAATCCACTAAATACTGGTGCCATAACACAAGGCTCTTCATTGTCTATTTTAATATTAAGAAGTTTTGATAAAGCAATAGTAGCTGTAAGAAAAGCAGCAAAAACAACACAGAATGATACAAAATTACGTAATGACTCATTAACTATCATCACCTCTATCGTTCTAAGTTCAGAAATGATTCCTAGATAATTATAACTGGTGATGGCAATTATAGTAGTTATTACGCTAATTGCAAAGGGTCTATTTAGGTCGCAAGGATTATCGATATGTGAAGAGGACTCTGCTATCCTATAAAATCCTTTTTTAATAAACCAAATACCAAGAAATATACCTCCAAAAGAGAGTGCAAAAATTGACTGGTTTGCTGAGCTAATCCAGCTACTCAGAAAAGTATTTGCAAATTCATCATAATAAAGAAACGCTAAGATAATTGCCAAAATAACAAAAACAAGGCTAATGATTTCTTTAGCAAGGCCTTGAATAAAGCCTCTTACAACAAAAATGATGAGTATTATGAGGGTAAACCAGTCTGACCAAGCCAGCAAACTTATAGTATCCCAAAAGTTGTTAAAAAAATTGCCCATGGTCTCCCTTAAAGATAGGACTAATTTTACAATAGTTTCTTAGGGTCTGTCGTTAACTCCGGTAACTAATAATACTCAGATTCTTTTAAGAATTTAGCTGCATCAGCTATCGTATAGAACGACCCAAAAATTACAATTCTTTTAATATTTATAAGTGCAAGCGCCTTTTCAATAGCATTATCCATATTTAAACAAACTGTTGTTACTTGTGATTTACTAAATTTGTTCTCGAGAGCCTCCATTTGAATGGCGCGATCAGCAGAAAGTGGAACCAAAAACCAGTGCTTAATGGTGTCTGATGCAAGCTCAATCATGTCATCAATATTTTTGTCAGCAAGTGCAGAAAAAATAGCTACTGTTTCCATTGGAGATGCTGACAAAGTATTCACTAAAGTTTTGACCGCTTCTGGGTTATGAGCAACATCCAGAACAATGGTTTTATCGCCTACAGGTATTTTTTCAAATCGAGCAACGATTCGAGCTTTTTTGACTCCATCAAGGATCATATCATTGGATACAGGGAACCTATCATCAAGCTTCTCTATCGCTTTGATTGCAACAGCTGCATTCAGTTTTTGATGTATTCCCTCTAAACCTATCTCACCTTTGTATCCTTGTTTTATAAGGGTAAGGGGTGAGTCTATTTCTTTTGCATAAGAGAGTAAGCTTATTGGCGGATCTTGGTCGCCACAAATACAGGGCTTGGAGGTTCTCATGATGCCAGCTTTTTCTTTGCCAATAGCTTCTCTAGTATCGCCAAGGTAGTCGGTATGATCAATTGCAATATTTGTAATAACACTAACATCACTGTCAACGATATTGACAGAGTCGAGTCGACCACCAAGCCCAACTTCTAGAATAGCAAGATCAACAGCTTCGTTGGCAAATATGATCAATGTTGCTAAGGTTGAAAATTCAAAGTAGGTTAATAAAATTCCTTCTCTATTTTTCTCAATTAACTCAAAAGCTTCAATTATTGATGCATCACTAACATCTACTCCATCAATTGCAAAACGCTCATTGTAGTTTATAAGATGGGGTGAAGTAGAGCGACCCACCTTGTACTTTGATTCTCTATATATGCTGTCAATAAAAGCAATTGTTGATCCTTTACCATTAGTTCCAGCTACAGTAATTGCAGCAAACGGTACACCATTTGGGAAAAGGCGCTCGTAGACTATCTGAACCCTTTCTAGACCAAGAACAATAGTTTCTTCCATTAGTTCTTCTTGCCAACTTAGCCAATCATCAAGGGTTTTTTTCTTATGCATATTTTAAGATTACAGTGTCGAATCAATGATTAGTTTTGGATTATTTATCTTCCCAAAACTCACCTTCAATTGGCTCATCTTTGTTAGCAGTTTTTGTTTCTTGGTTGCTAGTCTTATGAATAAAAACTGAATTTCTTTGACTAAAAACGCGCTCAGCATTCTTCTCAAGGATATGATTAATAAAATAACTTCGACTCCAAGGCATTAAACCTAGTAATCCAAGGCCATCCGTTATAAAGCCAGGAGTCAGTAGGAGAACTCCTGAAACTAGAATAACAACGCCTTCAAGTATTTCTAGTGCAGGTGTTCTACCTTCAGCGATACTCTGTTGTGCTTTTGCCATTATTGACCAGCCCTGCTGTTTAAGAAGGGTGGATCCTATTAAGGCAGTAATAATAACTAATAGTATGGTTGACCATGCGCCAATAGCATCTCCTACAGAAACCAATACATAGATTTCAGCAAGGGTAACAACTACAAATATAGGAAATATCATTTAACCTCCTTTTAAGTTTGTAAAAATAATATCCCAAACGCCATGACCTAATTTTTGACCTCGATTTTCGAATTTTGTTAATGGCCGTTGCTCAGGTCTTGGAGAGTATATATGGTCACCAGCGCAGTTTTTAAAGTGCGAATGCGATTCTAACGTCTCCATGATGTGCTCCGCATAGTTTTCCCAGTCAGTAGCTATATGGACAATTCCATTATTTTTAAGCTTCTTTGAAAGTAAATCTAGAAAGCTTGTTTGGACAATTCTACGCTTGTGATGCCTCTTTTTGTGCCAGGGGTCAGGAAAAAATAACTGAAAATGTGAAATACTGTCATCAGGAATATTGTTATTAAGAACTTCTACAGCGTCATCCTTAATGATTTTAAGGTTAACAAGTTGATTTTTGTTGGCTTCATTAATAAGCCTCCCAACTCCAGCTTCATAAACCTCAATACCTAAAAAGTTTTGATTAGGTTGATGAATGGCCGTCTCTAATAAGCTGTCTCCATTTCCAAAGCCCACCTCAAGGGTAACATTATTTTGATTCAAAAACAGTTCTTCAAAGTTAAGTAGCTTGCCATTTAGATTGATTCCATAATCATTCCATAGCTCATTTAAACCTATGGCCTGGGCTTTAGAAAGTCTTCCTGAGCGCTTAACAAAGCTCTTAATTTTGCGTCGAGGTTTTACGTCGCTCATAAGTTGTAATCAATAATTAATGGAGAATGGTCTGAAAAGCGCTCTTCTTTATAAATTTCACAGGACGTTGCCAAACCAGCTAGGTTAGAGCTTACTACATGGTAATCAAGTCGCCAACCAGTATTATTCAGCCAAGCCTGTCCTCGATTTGACCACCAAGTATATTGAAATTCTTCATGATTAATCTCTCTAAAAGAGTCCACATAGCCTACCTCATCATAAAGTGTATCTAGCCATGCGCGCTCCTCAGGAAGAAAGCCAGAGTTTTTTTGATTCGATCGCCAATTTTTTAGGTCAATCTTTTTGTGGGCAATATTCCAATCACCACAAATGATGTACTTTCTGCCATCTTTTTGAAGTTTGCGTAAGTGAGGTAGAAAACGATCACTAATAAATTCCATTTTGAATGCCTGCCTCTCCTCCTTTGAAGAGCCTGACGGTAAGTAGATAGAGATGACACTTAATTCCCCGAAGTCAGCCTGAATTATTCTGCCTTCTGAGTTGATATCTTCCCACGGACTATAAGTAATCCTATCAGGCTTCGCTTTGCAATAGAGCCCAGTTCCACTATAGCCCTTTCTCTCAGCACTATGGTAGTAGGTATGCATATCAGATGGATAAAAGCGCTCATCCAGTTGATCCTCTTGGGCTTTAATTTCTTGCAAACACACAACATCAGCATTTTGTTTTTTTAGCCAACTGAAAAAACCTTTTCTCTCAGCAGCTCTAATTCCGTTGACATTAATTGTTATAATTCTCATTGAAGTTATTTTAATAGTTTAGGAATATTTGATGGAACAGTATCAAAAGGATTTTGTAGATTTTACGTTAGAGACTGGAGTACTAAAGTTTGGTGAATTTACACTCAAATCTGGCCGAATCAGTCCTTATTTTTTTAATGCAGGGTTATTTAATAAGGGAAGTCATTTATCGCAACTAGGAAAATTTTATGCCCAAGCTATCGAGGCTAGCAACTTAAAGTTTGATGTTCTGTTCGGTCCCGCTTATAAAGGAATTCCTTTGGCCACTGCCACAGCTATTGCTCTGAAAGAGAGTTTTAATAGAAATGTTCCTTACAGTTTCAATCGCAAAGAAGCGAAAGACCATGGCGAAGGTGGAAACATTGTTGGGCACCCTTTAGAGGGTGATATTCTAATTATTGATGATGTAATTACAGCAGGAACTGCAATCCGAGAAGCTCAAGATATTATCAGTGCTAATGGTGCTAATACAAAAGGTGTAATAGTTGCGCTAGACCGCCAAGAGAAGGGTAAGGGAGAGTTATCTGCCATTCAGGAGGTTGAGCAAATCTTTGGTGTTAAGGTTCTAAGTATTATTAATTTGTCACACATTGTTGATTATTTACAAGACTCTAAAGATCAAGACATTGTTGATAGGATTGAGAGCTACAGATCTCAGTATGGGGTTAGCTAAATATTAGAATTTTAAGCAGAATGATTTAGTATTAATCTCTACTTGGATGGCTTAACAATAAACGTTGAAGAATCAACATCAACAATTTGTACTTTTTGACCAACACTAAGGTCAAGACCCTTTGCAAACCAGAGTGACTTACCTATCTGAACCTTAGCAATACCATCTTCAATAGATATTACCTCACACTCTTTACCAATATGTGTCTTAGCCTTATTATTTAGCTGGTCATCAACCGTTTTAATGGGGTAGTATTTTTTTGATAAATAGGTCAAAAATATTGAAAGCAAGACAAAAATAAGTATCTGCATGAAGCCAGAGGTCTCAGGAGCGAGATAGAAAATAATACTTACGGTGATTGCTGATGCTCCAATCCAGAGCAGAAATACTGACCATAAAAAGAGTTCAATAATTACTAGAGCTAGACCAAGGACTAGCCAATGCATGTAGTTTAAATTTTCAAATAGCATTTCCATTAGGATGATTTTATATTCATTATGAGAGGATATTATGACTTTAGTTAATGTCATTAATAAAATTGTGTATTTTTTAATTATTTAGTTCATAATGACAACTTTGTGAAAGGTCTTTGGTAAATAAAATGCCCTCAAGTAATCAACATCTAGTTGAAAGATTTCAAAAGGATGGATTTGTCGTTCTGGAGAATGCATTAACTGATTCTCAATTATCATCGCTCAATGGCGAATTATCAATGTGGGTTGAAGAAAGCAAGGGCAATGAAAAGCCTTACGGAAAAATCATGGATGGAAGGCCACGTTTTGATCTACAGGTAGATACCCATTCATTTGAAAGCCCTGCACTGAGAAGGATTACTTCGCCTGCCGAAATTTCACAAGCATGCCTTGATGTAGTCAAAGATAACAAAGCGCTCGATCTAGTTAGTGAAATTTTTGGTCCAAATATAAAGCACTGGACAAATAAAATTAACCTTAAGCTTCCTGGCTCTGGCACGGAAGTGAAATTTCATCAGGATTTTCCTTTTGAGCCTCACTCAAATGAAGACTTAATGACAGTTTTATTTTTTCTTGATGACGTGACACTTGAAAACGGGCCCTTAGAGGTGGTTGCTGGTTCACATCAGGGACCGTTTTATTCATTATGGCATGATGGTATCTTTACGGGCGCCGTTTCTGAAGAAATTGAAGCCGAGTGCAAAACCAAGGCTATTAGTTGTGTAGGCAAGGCAGGTTCGGCATGTTTAATGCATTCAAAATTAATGCATGGCTCTAAATCAAACAACACTAAATCACCGCGCTCTCTATTCATTGTGTCCTATACAGCAGAAGACGCGGTGAAGCTGACTAAAAACCCACTTCCAAGTGAATTAGAAGGAATGA
>JAPYSK010000026.1 GCA_029936515.1 Candidatus Thioglobus sp. | reverse complement strand
GATATTTTGATTGCAGCAAAGGCTGATGCTGACTACGTTGCTTTATCTTTTCCTGTCAATGCAAATGATGTACGTGAAACTAAAAGCCTCTTAAAAGAGGCTGGTTCAAGTGCAGGCGTTATCGCGAAAATTGAACGAGCTGAAGCATTAGAAGACGACATAATTCAAGAGATATTAAATGAGTCAGCAGGAATTATGGTTGCTCGTGGGGATCTAGGAGTTGAAATCGGAGACCCGCAGTTACCAGCAGTGCAGAAACGGCTTATAAAATTGGCTCGATCTAGTGATAAATTTGTGATTACAGCGACACAAATGTTAGAGTCAATGATTGCTAATCCCATTGCCACTCGGGCAGAGGTGTTTGATGTAGCCAATGCCGTTCTCGATGGCACAGACGCTGTCATGCTTTCAGCAGAAACTGCCGTTGGTGAATATCCAGTCAATGCCGTTAAAACAATGAGTGATGTTTGTCTTGAGGCTGAAAAAAGTCGAACGGCGACCTTATCTCATCATAGACTTCACGAGCAGTTTGAAGAGATTGATTATACGATCGCTATGAGTGCCATGTATGGTGCAAATCATATTGGTGCAAAAGTTGTTGCAGCGCTGACTCAAACAGGAAAGACTGCTTTGGTGATGTCTAGAATTAGTTCAAATATTTCAATTTTTGCTATGTCAGATAATAATAAAACGTTACAAAAAGTTACTTTGTATAGAGGTGTTTATCCTTGTTATATAGAAAAAACTAGTGCGGATGATTGGAATGATGTCAATAGCGGTGTTATTGAAAATCTTCAAAGTAAATCTGTAGTTGAAAATGGTGACATAGTAATATTAACAAAAGGGATGCATAAAGATAAATCGGGTGGTACGAACCTGATGAAGATTCTTCGTGTAGGTGATGGAAATTATTAAAAATAAAACATAAGGGTGAAAATTATGATCAATAATCAAGAAGAGTTAAGACAAACAGCAAATCAATTGGCTGCTAGAGGCAAAGGATTACTTGCAGTTGATGAGTCTACTCCAACTATAGGTAAGCGTCTTGCTGGAATTAATGTAGAAAACACAGAAGAAAATCGACAAGCCTATCGTGGTATGCTTTTTACTGCAGAAGGTCTTGGTGAGTTCATAAGTGGCACCATCCTTTTTGAAGAAACACTATATCAAAATCATCTTGATGGTGAGACTATGGTTTCAAAAATTAAAAAGTTGGGCATTATTCCTGGTATCAAGGTTGATAAGGGTCTAAGTCCACTAGCTGGAGCACATGAGGTTGAAACTTGGTGTAAAGGTCTAGAAGGTCTTGCTGAGAGGACAGCTGAATATTATAAACAAGGTGCCCGTTTTGCAAAATGGCGTGCTGTTTTGCAAATTACAGCTGACGGATGTCCAACAGATCTTGCAATTAGAGAAAATGCTTGGGGACTTGCAAGATATGCAAAAATTTGTCAAGAGTCTGGTCTTGTGCCAATTATTGAGCCTGAAATTTTAATGGATGGTGATCATACTATTGAGAGAACAGCAGAAGTACAAGAAAAAGTCTTAGTTGAAGTTTACAAAGCTTGCTCAGAAAATAATGTTTTCTTGGAAGGAACATTACTCAAACCATCAATGACGGTTTCTGGTGCTGATAATACTAATAAAGCAGGTTCTGAAGAAGTTGCTAAGATGACAGTTCGGACAATGAATCGTTGCGTACCAGCAGCTGTTCCAGGAATTATGTTTCTTTCAGGTGGGTTGACCGAAGAGGATGCCTCTGTTTATCTTAATACCATGAACAGTATTGAGCATAAAAGCTCTACAAGCTTGACATTTTCATATGGAAGAGCTCTCCAGCAATCTTGTTTACAAGCATGGAAGGGTAATGATATTGAAGCAGGTATAAAAGCTTTGATGGCAAGATGCCAAGCTAACTCTGAAGCCTCTACTGGTGGTTATGTTGCTGGCTCTCAGCCTTCTTCTCAAGAGACATTGTTTGAAGCTGGGTATAAGTACTAATCTTTGCCTGTTTGAGCAGATTTAGACATAATAATTTAGTCTAAATCTTAAAGCGTATAATAAAAGGCCCGAATTATTTCGGGCCTTTTTTATTCAAAAACAAAAAAGAATGAAGCAAAGTAAATATTACCCTGTAATTATTGTTGGTGGCGGTCATGCTGGAACAGAGGCAGCTCTTGCTTCAGCCAGAATGGGTGTTGATACATTACTAATAACGCACAATGTTGAGACGCTAGGACAGATGAGTTGCAATCCCGCGATTGGTGGAATTGGTAAGGGCCATCTTGTAAAAGAGATAGATGCAATGGGCGGCTCAATGGCAAAAGCTATTGATCTAGCAGGTATTCAGTTTAGAACATTAAACGCATCTAAAGGTCCTGCTGTAAGGGCTACTAGAGCACAAGCAGACAGAATATTATACAAAGCAGCTATTAGAAGTAAAATTGAAAATCAAGAGAATTTAACTTTATTTCAGCAGCCAGTTGACGATTTAATTATTGAAAACCATAGAGTTAAAGGTGTTATAACTCAAATGGGCTTAGAATTTTTTGCCGATAAAGTGATTTTAACATCCGGTACTTTTTTAGGCGGCATTATACATATTGGCCAGCAGAATTATCAAGGAGGTAGGGCTGGTGATGCGCCCGCTAATGTTTTATCTGAAAGATTACGTTCATATGATTTAGGTGTAGGAAGACTGAAAACTGGAACCCCTCCAAGGCTTGATGGAAGGACAATTAATTTTGATGTTTTACAAAAACAGGAAGGGGATACGCCATTACCAAGTTTTTCATTTATGGGAAAATCATCTGATCATCCTCAACAAATACCATGTTTTATTACTCACACTAATGCCAAAACTCATGAGTATATTGCTAATGGCCTAAAAGACTCCCCACTTTATACTGGAAAAATTGAAGGTGTTGGTCCGCGATATTGCCCTTCAATTGAGGATAAGGTTGTAAGGTTTGCAGAAAGAGAATCGCATCAAATATTTGTTGAACCAGAAGGACTAACAACTCACGAAGTGTACCCAAATGGCATCTCTACCTCATTAGCTTATGAGGTTCAAGAAGATTTTGTAAACTCGATTAAAGGTTTTGAAAATGCAAAGATTATTCGTCCAGGCTACGCTATTGAATACGATTTTTTCGATCCTCGAGGCTTAAAACAAACACTTGAAGTTAAAAAAATATCTGGTTTATTTTTCGCGGGCCAAATTAACGGAACTACAGGCTATGAAGAAGCAGCTGCTCAAGGAATTTTAGCTGGAATCAATGCTGCCTTGCAGATACAAGAAAAGGACCCATGGATTCCTAAGCGAGATGAGTCTTATATTGGTGTTATGGTGGATGATTTAACTACCAAAGGAGCGACAGAGCCGTATCGAATGTTTACCTCTCGAGCTGAGTATCGATTATTACTTCGAGAAGATAATGCTGATGAAAGATTAACACCACAAGCTAGAAAAATAGGACTCATTGATGATCTTCGCTGGCATTCGTTTAATGGTAAATATGAACAGGTAGCAATTGAAAAAAAGCGGTTAAAATCTTTTTGGGTTCAGGCTGGAGATCTTCAAGCTGAAAGTGTATTAGGTTTAAAACTTAGTCATGAATATAGCCTAGAGGCATTACTTAAAAGACCAAATATTAACTATAAAGTGCTCAGTAAAATTGACAAAGCCAAACCATTCTTAGAAGACAAGTCAATCATTGAGCAAGTTGAAAATCAAATTAAATATGAAGGCTACATCAAGCGACAATTAGATGAAATTGAAAAATATCGTAAGAATGAGGATACTAAGCTTTCATCGGATATAGACTATAGTGAGATTAAAGCTTTATCAAACGAGGTCAGACAAAAGTTAAACGAGCATAAGCCTGAAACAATTGGACAGGCTAGTAGAATTCAAGGTGTAACGCCAGCTTCAATTTCTATACTTCTGGTATTTTTGAAAACCTATAAATCTTTGTCGTGAGTGAGGCTGAAAGAATACTCTGTGAGGGCGCAGAGTTGATGGGTATCTCTGTTTCTGAGAGTCAAGTCCAGCAATTGTTAAGCTACCATTCACTTATTCTTAAATGGAATAAGGTATACAATCTAAGCGCAATACGAGATCCTTTGGAATCTATTAAAAAGCATTTTTTAGATAGCCTCTCAATATTGAATTTTATAAAGCCCGGTTTATTATTAGATGTGGGTTCTGGAGCAGGACTTCCGGGCATTGTGATTGCTATTATGAAGCCTAAAACCAAGGTATTTGTAATAGATAGTATAGGTAAAAAATGTCGCTTTATGCAGAATGTAAAAACAGAGCTTTCATTGGAAAATTTAATAGTTATCAATAGTCGAGTCGAGTCTTTTGAGTCTGAAGAGTGTTTTTCTCAAATTACTACCAGGGCATTTGCAGATGTTAGCAAGACGATTGAACTAACTAAGCATTTAATTTCTAATAAAGGGCGATACTTATTAATGAAGGGTGACAATATTAATGAAGAAAATATTGAAAATATTAACACTCAACTGCATTTATTGAAGGTTCCATTTGTTTCTGAAAATCGCGCACTTTTAGAAATTCATATATAATTTTCTTATGCAAATAGTTGACTCTCATTGCCATATTGATCGTGTAGACCTGGATGCCTTTGGAGGCAGCATTGAGTCGATGTTAGCTCATGCTGGTGAGCTATCAGTGAACAAATTTTTATGCGTCTGTATTGATTTAGAGCATTTTGATCAAGTTCACAATTTAGCTTTAGAATACCCAAATATTTTTTCTTCAGTTGGCGTTCATCCTACAGAGACTAATTGTAAGGATCCAAGCATAGAAGAATTATTAGTTTATGCAAAAAGTGATAGTGTGATAGCAATTGGTGAAACTGGATTGGATTATTTTCATGTAAAAAAAGAAGAGGCAGACTGGCAGAGAGATCGTTTTCGTAGGCACATCAAAGCATCTAATGAGTCAGGTAAACCAATGATTATTCATATGAGGGATGCTAAAGAAGACACTATCAGAATACTGACTGAAGAAAAAGCAGAAGCTGGTGTCATGCATTGTTTTTCAGAAGACTGGGAGACTGCTCAGGCTGCATTAGATTTGGGATTCTATATTTCTTTTTCAGGTATTTTGACATTTAATAGCGCACAATCTTTGCGAGAAGTTGCATTGAAAGTGCCTGCTGAACGACTTTTAGTCGAGACTGACTCGCCATATTTGACACCCTCACCTTTTAGAGGAAGACCTAACAGTCCAGCTTATACTTACTATGTCGTAGAAAAGCTTGCGGAGATACGTAATACAAGTATCGATGAAATGGCTACCACTACTACTAATAACTTTAATCAACTATTTTTTTCATGAACTTATGACCATTCATGATTCGCCAAGGTTTGTAACTGTTGATGAATTTTCTGTAGGCCAGCGCCTAGATAATTATTTAGTTAAGAGGCTCAAAGGAGTTCCTAAGTCTCATATTTATCGAATTATTCGAAAAGGCGAAGTGCGCGTCAATAAAGGCAGAAAGAAAGCAGACTACAAGCTTCTAACTGAAGATATTATCCGAATCCCGCCTATTCGAACTTCTACTGAAAAGGATATTAAACCTTCTGAGAATTTACTTGAGATGATTAATGAATCAATTCTATATGAAGATAAAGGATTATTGGTTATTAATAAGTTTCATGGGATGGCTGTTCATGGAGGAAGTGGAATTAGTATTGGAATTATTGAGGCACTTAAGAGTCAGTATAAAGAGCCTATCGAACTTGTTCACCGTCTCGATAGGGCAACTTCAGGGTGTTTAATTTTGGCAAAAAAACGTTCAGTTTTAAAAGATCTACATGAGCAATTGGTCAAACATCAACTGGAGAAGCGTTATATAGCACTTGTGAAAAATAGTTGGAGTAAAAAAAGGCACACTGTTGATGCTCCAATTTATCAAAATTCTAGGCAAAGTGTTATAGATATAAAGGGCAAAGATTCAGTCAGTCATTTTCATCCAATAAAAAATTTCCTAGCAGAAGGTTTCAGTGCTTCATTGGTTGAGGTTGTTATAGAAACTGGACGAACTCATCAAATTAGAGTACATGCACAGTATGCTGAGCATCCAATTGCTCAAGATAATAAGTATGGTGACCATGATTTTAATAAATTGATAAAGAAAAAAGGATTGAATCGACTTTTTTTACACGCCAAATCGATAACCTTTAAAAACCCAATCACAAAAGAAATTCAGAAAGTAACAGCTCCTTTGCCTGATGATCTTGAAATCTTTATAAGTAAACTATGAATGCATATATACGTTTAATGCGCCTTAATAAGCCTATTGGGACATATTTACTTTTATGGCCAACATATTGGGCATTATTTTTAAGTGCAGAAGGTTGGCCAGATATTGACTTATTAATCATATTTACGTTAGGAGTGCTTGTAATGAGAAGTGCAGGCTGTGTGATTAATGATTATGCAGATCGTAACATTGATCAAAATATAGCTCGGACAAAGGATAGACCTCTTATTACAGGAGAAGTTTCACCTAAGGCAGCGTTAAGATTATTTGTATTTTTATTAATAATAGCATTTGGATTAGTTCTTCTTACGAATGCCCTGACAATCCAACTCTCTTTAATTGCTTTAGCGCTTGCCACTTTGTATCCTTTTACAAAGCGTTGGACTCATTTACCTCAGGTAGTTTTGGGGTTAGCATTTGGAATGAGTGTACCGATGGCATTCAGTGCTCAAACTGGTTCTATCCCTGTATCTGCAGGATGGATTTTTCTTGCAACAATAGTTTGGACTTTGATTTATGACACGTTTTATGCAATGGCAGATAGAGATGAAGATATAAAAATAGGGCTTAAATCAACCGCAATACTTTTTGCAAAATATGACCAAATTTTCATAACTTTCTTACAAATTTTATTGATTATTGTATTTGTAGTAATTGGGAATTTATTTGATTTAGGGTCAATTTATTACTTTTCTTTAGTAATTATTTTAATATTTATGATTTATCATCAATTTTTAATGAAAAAACGGCAAAAAGAGCTATTTTTTAAGGCTTTTTTAAACAATAATTTCATTGGTATGACAGCCTTTATTGGCATATTTCTATCTGTAGTAATTTGAATTGATCTTTTGTAGTTATTTTACAACCTTTAGC
Organism: Candidatus Thioglobus sp.; assembly: GCA_029936515.1. GTDB lineage: Bacteria > Pseudomonadota > Gammaproteobacteria > PS1 > Pseudothioglobaceae > Pseudothioglobus. The sequence continues at coordinate 12,432 of JAPYSK010000026.1, read as the reverse complement.
TATTTTTTTGCCATTTTTACTCTTTTTTTGCCATTTTTCCATCAAGAAAACTTGACATGCTGATTTTGATACTATAAAAAGTGCATCAATCAGCAGAGATGCTGGTTATTTTTAAAACTAATGGAGAGAAAATATGTTAAGTAATGTATCTGGTTGGATAAGTAAATTAACGCAAGCGGGCGTAGGTCTTGTAGGACTTGCAATCGTTGCACAAGTAATCTTTGGTTCAAGCGTAGCATTCCTTCCTGGTGATGTTGTTGCTACTCTTATGGGTTTAATTGCCTCACTTGGTGGTGCTGGCTTAGTTGGCTTAGTTACCGCAGGGTTGTTGTACCAAATCCTTAAGTAAACATTCCATATTAACTCAATAAAAAACCCGCCAATTGGCGGGTTTTTTATTATCCACAGGAAATATCTTTATATTTAGTAAGCTATTTACAGCAGCAATATTTAGGCTTTTTGCATCATCATTTCATCTAGAAAAACTTGACATAACGATATTGATACTATAAAAAGTCCATCAATCGGTAGAGATGCTGGTTTTCTTTATAACAAATGGAGAGAAGTTATGTTAGACAACGTAATTGGTTGGGCAAAAAAATTAACTGAAGTAGGTGTAGCTATAATAGCACTTGCAGTGGTTGTTCAAATAATCTTTGGCGCTGATGCTGCATTCCTTCCTGGCGATGTAACTGGTAGCCTAATTTCTATTATTACTGCGATGGGCTCTGCTAACCTAGTGGGTCTAGTTGCTGCAGGCTTGATATATAAAATCTTTACCAAGTAATATAGCATATTAACCCAATAAAAAACCCGCCTTTATGCGGGTTTTTTATTATCTGAATAAGATAAAGTTAAATTCCTCGAAGCAATTCGTTAATTCCAACTTTGGATCTTGTTTTGGCATCAACCTGCTTAACTATAACAGCGCAATAGAGTGAATAACTACCATCTGAGGATGGAAGATTGCCTGACACTACTACAGAGCCTGCAGGTATTCGACCATAACTCACTTCCCCTGTCATACGATTAAAGATTTTTGTTGATTGTCCAATATAGACGCCCATTGATATTACTGCTCCCTCTTCAACAATTACCCCTTCTACTACTTCAGATCTCGCACCAATAAAGCAGTTGTCTTCAATAATAGTTGGACTTGCCTGCAAAGGTTCAAGAACACCACCAATACCAACACCACCAGATAGATGAACATTTTTACCAATTTGCGCACAGGACCCAACAGTAGCCCAAGTATCAACCATTGTTCCTGAATCAACATAAGCACCAATATTTACGTAAGATGGCATTAAAACTGTATCTGAGGCTATATAAGAGCCACGCCTAGCAGTTGCAGGGGGAACTACCCTAACACCAGCAGCTTGAAACTCTTCTACAGTTGTATTTGCATACTTAGAGGGTACCTTGTCATAGTACTGAGTAAATCCTGCAGATAAGGGAACATTATTCTCAAGCCTAAAGGACAATAAAACGGCTTTTTTTAACCACTCGTTAACCTGCCACTCCCCTATACCTTTTTGCTCAGCTACTCTAGCTTTGCCTGAGTCAAGTAAATGGATTGCTTCATCAACAGCTTGCCTGACTTCTTTAGATGCCGAATCTGGTGTAATATGGGCACGGTCCTCGAACGCAGCTTCAATGATATCTTTCATAGTTTCTAATATTAATAAAAAGATGAATTATACCAGCCAGAGGGCTTTTGAGCCTCTCTAATGTTCGTGATGGTGGTTATGATGATGTTCATAAGTGGCCATCAAATCATGAATTTGATCTGCGAATAAATCATTAAACTGCGCATCTTTCAGTATCGATGCTGGAAGTCCTTCACAACAAATATGGTGGTAAAGGCATAGAACCTGAGTCGACTCCTTCATAACTCGGTGAAGATCGTGTGAAACCATCAGTACAGCACAGTTTTGTTTTTGATGGATATCTTGAATCATTTTATATAGTTGCATTTGTCCATCCACATCTAGATTTTGTGCAGGTTCATCTAGAATCAATATATTTGGTTTATTAAGAAGAGCCCTAGTCAATAGTACTTTTTGTAACTCGCCTCCAGAAAGATTTTTCAATGGAAGTTTAAGTAGCTCTTCTATACCGGTAAGTTTGCAGGTTTCATTAGTAAACTTGCGATCTGATTTCTGGTTAAGAGTTAAAAAGTCTAGAACAGAGATAGGAATATAGGGGTTAGCTGTAAACGACTGAGGGCTATAACCAATTCGAATATTATCATTACGAATAATTTCTCCGCTATCTTGTTTGATAATCCCAAGCAAGACTTTAATAAGCGAACTTTTGCCTGCACCATTGGGTCCAATCAACGTAATAAATTCACCTGGGTGAAGCTTAAAGCTTACATCATCTAGGATATTTTTACCATTATGATTAAGGCTAAGATTGTTAACAGTAATGAGTGCATCGGACATGGGTATATTTTATATAACAATTCATATTTAGGCTTAATAATATATAGCATGATTACTTCTTTACATAATTCAGTTTCCAATAAAAAAAACTTTGATTAGAGGTAAAATTCATTCATGGCACAACAACTAATTTTAGTAGACGGATCAGCATTCTTGTTTCGTGCATACTTCTCGACTATATCTCAAAACTTAACTAATGACAGTGGCTTTCCTACTGGAGCTATGTTTGGAGTCATAAATGCTATAAAACACTTACAAAGAAAATATCAAAACGCTAAGATTATTATGATTTTTGACGCAAAGGGTTCAAATTTTCGTCATGAAATATTTCCAGAATATAAGGCGAATAGAAGGTCAGCTGAAGAGGATTTAATAGTACAGATTGAGCCTTTATACGAAATTATTAGGGCGATGGGGTTTCATTTTCTATGTGAAAAAGGTGTTGAGGCAGACGACGTTATTGCAACACTTGCAAAGCTTGCTAATAAAAATGATGTTGAAACTATTTTAGCTAGTAGTGACAAGGACCTCTTCCAGTTGGTTGGTGGCAATATTAAACAACTCGACATGAAGGGCAAACTTTATAGTGAAGATGAAGTAGAAGAAAAAATGGGCGTTAAGCCTAATCAAATATTAGATTTGTTAGCATTAACGGGCGATATTTCTGACAATATTCCTGGGGTGCCAAGTGTTGGTCCAAAAACTGCTTCAAAATGGCTGCAGCTTTATGGCAGTGTAGAGGGTGTTAAAGCTAATGCCGAAAGCATTGGTGGAAAAGTAGGTGAAAAGCTAAGAGAGTCATTTGAGTTATTGGATCTTTCTTACCAATTAGTTCAGCTCAAGTTTGATGTCGAGATGCCTTTTAATATTTTTGAAGAAGAGCCTGGCGAGAAAACAGAAGACTTATTAAAGCTCTTTAAAGAATATGGTTTTTCAATGTGGTTAAAACAACTTGTTAACAATGAGCAACAACCTCCCCCTCAAAAGATTGAAGAGCAAGCATCTAATGAAGCTAAAAATAATAAGACTGAGTCTATTCTTAAGGGCTACACACAAAACCTTGTTCTCAGTGAAGATGAATTTGAATCATTACTAATAAAGCTAGCTAATTGCAAATCATTTGTATTTGATCTAGAAACAAATAGTCTTGATTATATGGAGGCAAAGATTGTGGGCTTTGTTTTTTTGCTAGGAAAGGCGAGCTATTACATTCCTGTAGCACATGATTATTTAGATGCACCTGATCAGTTGTCTCGTCATAAGGTATTGGATTCATTGAAACCTATACTTGAGAACGAAAGTATAGGAAAGGTTGGTCAAAATTTAAAATACGATGCACATGTCTTGGCTAATATTGATATTAACTTAAATGGCATTAGTGATGACACAATGTTGAAATCCTATTGTTTAGATTCTGTCGCAACGCGCCATAATATGGATGATTTATCTGAGCATTACCTTGGGCATCAAACAATTCATTATGCTGATGTGGCAGGAAGTGGCAAAAATCAACTATCTTTTAACCAGGTAAGTATTGAAGAGGCAATGCCATATGCCTGTGAAGATGTTATCGTTACTAATGAGCTTAACAATTTATTGGAGTCTAGGCTCAAGCAATACCCAAAACTGATGGCATTATATAAAAGTATAGAGCTACCCTTAATTAAGGTTATGTTGAAATTAGAACGCAATGGCGCTCTGGTAGATGAATCATCACTCTTTAGTCAGCAAATAGAGATTAAATTTGAAATGAAGAGAATTCAAGACCAAGCATTTGAAGTTGCTGGGGATGAATTTAATCTCGAATCACCCAAGCAAATTCAACAAATTTTATTTAGTGAAGAAGGTTTTGGTCTTGAGCCAAAAAAGAAAACAGCAAAGGGTCAGCCATCTACAAACGAAGAGGCGCTAAAGTTGTTAGACCACCCTTTAGTTGATTTGATAATGTCTTACCGCACTTTGACAAAACTAAATTCTACTTACCTAGAGGCATTGCCAAAACAAATCAATCGAAAAACGGGACGTTTACATACTTCTTATCACCAAGCGGTAACTGCAACGGGCAGGTTGTCATCTTCGAAGCCTAATTTTCAAAATATCCCAATTAGAACACAGCAGGGCGCTAAGATTAGGTCAGCCTTTATTGCCAATGAAGGTAATGTAATATTGGCAGCAGACTACTCTCAAATTGAGCTTAGGATTATGGCGCATATCTCAGAGGATAAAAACTTAATTGAGGCGTTTACTAATAATGTAGACGTTCATAGCGCTACAGCTTCGCAAGTATTTAATACTGAGCTTTCGCAAGTCTCTAAAGATCAGCGCCGTAAAGCTAAAGCAATAAACTTTGGACTAATTTATGGAATGAGTGCGTTTGGTTTGGCAAAACAAATTGATGTATCTAGGACTGAAGCTAAAAAATATATTGATGGTTATTTTGAAAACTATCCTGGTGTTTTAAAGTTTATGGATGAAACTAAAGAAAAAGCTAAATTACAGGGCTTTGTTGAAACAATCTTAGGCAGAAGACTTTATTTACCTCAGATAAATTCAAAAAATAAAATGCATCAACAGCATGCATTGAGAACAGCTATCAATGCCCCTATGCAGGGTTCATCGGCAGATATTATTAAAAAAGCTATGCTTGATATTCAGTCTTGGATTGATAAAGAAAATAATGGTATCAAGATGATTATGCAAGTTCATGACGAACTCGTCTTTGAAATTCAAGCTGATAAATCACAGGAGTATGCAGAAAATTTAAGAATTATGATGTCAGATGCTCTGAAACTTAGCATTCCTTTAGTTGTTGATGTGGGAATTGGATCAAATTGGCAAGAAGCACATTAGATTTAAAGTATCAGCTACTACTCATTTTGAGATTTAGTTAGAATGCTAAATTTGGGTAAAAGTTTGTTATTGAGTTAAACTAAAATATCATCTACAAATAAACATAATCATTTGCTAACAAAATGAAAGATCAGTTGCAAAATTTACTTATTAAATGTATTGGTGATTTAATTGACCAAGGTGTAATTAGTGAGATGCCTTCAAAGATTCGATTAGATCACACCAAAGATAGAAGTCATGGAGATTATGCAACGAATGTAGCATTGATGTTGGCAAAGCAAGCCAATGTGAATCCAAAAGAACTAGCGCAAACTATTATTAAGCAGTTAGGTGTTGCTGAATTTATTGAAAAAACAGAAATTGCTGGTCCAGGATTTATTAATTTTTTTCTATCAAGTGAGTCAAGCAGTTCCGTGATTAATGAAATTATTGATAGTGGTAAAGGTTATGGTGTTTCAAATATAGGTGCGGGTCAAAGTGTTCTTTTAGAGTATGTCTCGGCAAACCCAACAGGGCCATTACATGTTGGTCATGGAAGGGGTGCGGCGTATGGTGCAACCGTTTCCAACCTATTAAGAACGGTCGGCTTTAAAGTTGATAATGAATATTATGTTAACGATGCAGGCAGGCAGATGGATATTCTGACTGTTAGTATCTTTTTACGTTATTTGGAGCTATCTGGAGAAAAGGTAAGATTTCCTGATAATGGTTATCAAGGGAGTTACATCAAAGATATTGTTGGTAGAATTTCTGAAAGATATGGCGATACCTTTCAAATAGAATCAACTTTAGTTTTTGATGGTATTTGTAAAGATGGCATTGATGGTGGTGATAAAGAATCCCATATCGATGAATTAATTGCTAGGTCAAAAAACCTTTTAGGAGCAGACTTTAAATCTATATTTGAAGTAGGTATTGAAAGCATTCTTAATGGCATTAAAGAAGATTTAGCAGATTTTGGAGTTGTCTTTGAAAAATGGTTTTCAGAGCAGTCTTTGATCGATAGTGGACTTGCAGAGAGTAGTATTGATAAGCTACAAAAATCCAAACATGTCTATACAAAGGATGGTGCGCTCTGGTTCAGAACAACTGAATATGGTGATGAAAAGGACAGAGTTGTTGTTAGAGATAATGGGATTCATACTTATTTTGCCTCAGATATTGCTTACCACCTTGAAAAATTTGAGCGCGGATATGACAAAGTAATAAACGTTTGGGGCGCTGATCATCATGGCTACATTGCTAGAGTTAAAGCCTCTATAGCTGCATTTAATCATGACCCTGAAAAATTAGAAATCATCCTTGTTCAATTTGCTAATCTATATAGGGGTGGGAAAAAGGTGCAAATGTCGACCCGAAGTGGCTCATTTGTTACGTTAGAGGATTTACGGAATGAGGTAGGAAATGATGCTGCACGTTTTTTTTATATCCTTAGAAAATCAGAGCAGCACATGGATTTTGATTTGGATCTAGCAAAGTCAAAGACCAATGAGAATCCAGTTTTCTATATCCAATATGCATATGCTCGTATTAGTTCTGTATTCAGGCAAGTACAAGATAAAGGAATAAACTTTAATCATAAGGGTGCTGACTTATCATTACTTTTAGAGGAAAGTGAAAAGACTATTCTAAGAGAACTCAATCGCTACAGGGGTGTTATAGAAACTTCCGCCTTGCAATATGAACCTCACCAATTAGCCTATTATTTGCGTGATTTAGCTGCCCATTTTCATAGTTATTACAATGCCTGTCCTTTTATCTTAGAGGATCAAAACCTTACTCAAGCGAGACTATCATTAATCTATGCGACTAAACAAGTGCTTGAAAATGGATTGCATATTCTTGGGGTTAGTGCACCAGATTCGATGTGAATGATCAACAGCAAAGAGATAAAGCATTAAGTATAAGTGACTCTTTCATTGTTCAAGCTCCAGCAGGCTCAGGCAAAACAGAGCTAATCACACAGCGTTATTTAAAATTACTGAGCTATGCTGATGAGCCTGAAAATATTTTGGTAATGACCTTTACCAATAAGGCAGTGGATGAGCTTAAACACAGGATTATTAATTCATTAGCGAAAGCAAGCCTAACTCCACCTAAAGAGCCACATAAGCTGACAACGTTTAATCTTGCATGTCAAGTATTAAGGCAATCCAGTGAGAATGAATGGGATTTACTGAACAACCCATCTCGAATAAAAATAATTACTATTGACTCACTTTCCAGCTTAATTGTGTCGAAGTACCCTTCTATAGAAGAACTTATTCCACCCAGAACTATGGTTGATAGTTATGAGTATGATCAGATTTACCAAAAAGCAGCAGAAAAAACACTAATGCTGATAGAGGAAGAGGAATACCAGACTAGTGTTGCTTCAGTTTTGTTGTATCTAGACAACCATGTCGATAGATTCTATCGACTAATAGTTCATATGCTTTCTAAGCGAGAACAGTGGTTGCCAAAACTTTACATCAAAGGAACACTTGATATTAGCTCTTTAGAGCGAACCGCCCAAGAGATTATTATTGAGCACCTTGGAGCTCTAAAGCAGGTAGCCTCTGAATTATTGGATGCTGAATTTTTCAGTTTACTTGGAATGAATAAGAGGGATGATGTCACTAAAATTACTAAACTTCCTGGCGCTAATCTATCTGACTTAAGCGAATGGCAAGTCATTGCAGAGCTTCTCTTAACTAAAAATGGAGATTGGCGAAAACAAGTAGATACAAAGATTGGGTTTCCAGCAGAACTTAAAGAACAAAAATATGCATTTAGAGAGGTTTTAGAAGCATTAAATTCTGCTGAGTCTTTTAGAACAATGCTTAATGAGCTATACAAGTTGCCGAGTGAGCATTTCCCTGAATCAACTAGTCGAAATATCAATGATATCGCTCAAGTACTAAAACTAGCTGTTGCGCAGTTGAAATTAATCTTTACAGAGGAGAAGCTACAAGATTTTTCAGAGGTAGCTATGCAGGCTATAAGAGCCCTCGATAGTCGTGAAGTGGTAAGCGATATTGCTCTACTATTAGATTATCAAATTAAACACCTTTTAATAGATGAATTTCAAGATACCTCATACTCACAATTAAATTTAATTGAAAGACTAGTCGAGGGCTGGCAAGAGGGCGACGATAAGTCGATATTTCTTGTTGGCGATCCAATGCAATCAATTTATAGATTTAGGGAGTCTCAAGTAGGCATCTTTATTCAAGTAATGAGAAATGGTATTGCAAATCTTAATATAAATTCATTGATATTAACTACCAACTTTAGATCCAATAAAAGTATTGTTGAAATCAATAATAATATTTTCTCTCAAATTTTTCCTAGCGAGGATAATCTATTGAAGGGCGCTATTACTTTTTCTAATTCCACCTCTGCTTCTAAAAAAGAGCCAAAGGATGTTGTCAATTTTTATCCTTACAGTTATGACCAAGATTTAAAGGAGTCCGAGCAGGTTGTAGCTATTATTAAAGACTCATTGCAGGATAATCCAAATCAAGAAATTGCAGTACTAGTTAAGTCAAGAATACATTTAAAGGAGATTATTTCTTCTCTTCAATCTCACAAAATTAATTTTGAGGCTATAAAAACAGAGCCTTTAAAATTGAATCTTTTTACACGGGACCTAATAAGCTTGGCAAGGTCATTACTCAGTCTAGGTGATAGGTTGGCATGGTTGTCAATTCTTCGTGCGCCGTGGTGCGGCCTAACATTAGAGGATTTATTAATTGTCAGCAATTCAAATGAAATGACAATTTTTCACCAATTAAATAGTAAGAAATTAATAGAAAAGCTAAGCGAGGATGGCATTCAAAGATCTCAGCATCTATATCAAGCGATTGAAGGGGCTATTATGAATGAAGGTCGATTTTCTTTTGTTGAGCGTTTTAGTTATACACTTAGTCAGTTATCTAATGATCTTAAATTAACCAAAGAGGAGTGGATTATAAGGTCACAGTTTCTCAGCCTTATAAGTGAATGCGAATTAAATCAAACTTTGAATATTGAAACACTTCAGTCGATGCTTAAGGACTTATATGCACCATCTCAGTCAGCATCTGTGAAGCTTATGACAATACATCAAGCTAAAGGTCTTGAGTTTGAAACAGTAATCATTCCGGGGCTCGGTAAAACTGGAAAAAGTGATTCATTGGCCTTGATCCAAGTTCAAGAGATTTCAGATAACAGTATCTTGCTTGCACCAATTAAATCATCTAATGAAAAAGAAGAGAGTAAGACTTATCTATATTTGAAACACCTACAAAAACAACAAACATACTTCGAAATGATGCGTTTATTGTATGTTGCTATGAGTCGCGCCAAAGAAAAACTTTATTTACTGGGGGGTGTTACAAAATCCGGCAACGTTGCTAGTAATTCATTTCTTTCATTATTGAGTCAATATTATCAACAATCAATTGCAAATATTAAGAGTGAGACTTCACTTCCTTCCAAAGAACCTACTCCACCAAAAATGGTTCGTTATAAAGAGCTTAGTGTTCTTTCTAAGAGGGTGATTAATAATAAAAATCAGTCAAAAAATATAGTTAAAAATATTGATTTAATTTATCAGAGCACACTAGGTTCAATAGTGCATTATTATCTTGAACATAGTTTGTTTGAGCCACCAATTAAAAGTATTGAAACCAAGTTTCTAGAGCTTGGACTTCCTCAAAGATTAATTCAATCTTATTCAAGCAAAGTATGTCGATTGCTAGTGAATACTAAACGAGATAAAGATTTTGATTGGCTATTTATGAAAAGAGAGTCTACTGAAGTTGAGTCTGAATATAGCAATCATACAAAAACTGTAATCATTGACAGATTGTTTATTGATAACGGCATTTTATGGGTTATTGATTTTAAAACTGCCACTCTCAATGAAGATGAGTCTATCAATTCGTTTATTGAACGTCAAAAGCACTCTCATCATAAGCAACTCCTTGAATATCAAGAGATTCTTGAAGAGGTCTTTAGGCTACCCTCTAGATCAGCACTATACTGCCCATCAGTTAGTCAGTTAATACTTCTTTAATTTTGCTTTTAAGCAGAAAAATTACTGGACAAAGCTTACAATTCAACCTATGATAAATGCCAACTTAATTAACGCTTAATATATGGGAAAAAATAATAATATAGTTGGATGGGATGAATATACCCGCAGCTATGGTGGTCGAGAAATTAGAACTATTAATCCCACCATACAAAGTGGCTCAACGGTTCTATTTGAACATTTTGAAGATATGCAGTTGGCGCTTGAGGGCGAGTATCCTGGTGTTGATTATGGTACTCATGGATTATCAACCCAGAAGGCATTTGAAGAGGCCATGTGTGAGATTGAAAATGGCCATGCTTCATATGCATTTCCTTCTGGTATTAGTGCAATTACAAATACCTTGATGGCTTTTACTAAGAGTGGAGATGAGATTTTACTTTGTGATAACGTTTACGGACCTACTGCAAGCTTTTGCCATAAAATTCTTACCAAATATAACGTTAAAATTACGCACATAGAGTCAAATATTGGTGCTGAAATTAGTCATTATATAAATGAAAATACGAGGCTGATTTTTTTAGAATCACCCGGTTCTAATACATTTGAAATTCAGGATATTTCTGCCATTGTAAAAATTGCTAAAAAAGCAGGCATAATTTCAATTATTGATAATTCCTGGGCTACTCCTCTGTTTTTAAAGCCTTTGGATCTCGGAATTGATATCTCAATTCAATCAGTGACTAAGTATATTTGTGGGCATTCTGATGTATTAATAGGGTGTTCAACAGTTAACGAGAAATATGCAGCAGAGTTTGCTGAGTATTTTCATACCGTAGAAAACTATGCCAACCCACATGATTGTTACCAAGCATTAAGAGGCTTAAGGACACTCAAGGTTCGTCTGGAGGCTCATCAAAAATCTGCTTATGAAGTTGCAAGATGGTTGGAGTCTCAAGAAATCGTTGATTCAGTTATTCATCCTGGTCTAGAGTCACACCCTCAGCATAATCTATGGAAAAGAGATTTTACTGGTGCTTCTGGTCTTTTTGCTTTTACGTTTAAAGACTCATATTCGACAGAAACAATTGCATTGTTTGCAAATTCTCTGAAGATGTTTGGATTTGGTTTTAGCTGGGGTGGTTTCAAGAGTCTTCTAACAGCAAGACCTTATAAGCGCGATGGCAAATGGGTTCACGATGGAAAACACCTTGTTCGCTTAAGTATTGGACTTGAAGATACTGATGACTTAATTGCAGACCTTAAAAATAGCTTTACAAAACTTCAATAGATAAATACCTACTTATCTCGTTTGTCATTAACAACTGTAATTCTCTGCATGTGGCGAAAATTTGGTAAATAGTCACAAACGGCATAATGCTGAGTTATACGATTATCCCAAATAGCAATTGAGTTATTTTCCCAGTGAAACCTAACTTGAAATTCAGGTTTAGCAATGAGATGAAATAAGAATTGCAGCACATGATCGCTTTGTCCTTGGCTTTCATTGACAATGTGACGAGTAAAAGACTGGTTAACATTTAAGTATTTCAAACCTGAAATAGGATGCGTTTCAACTACTTTGTGAACAGCTGAGCCAACTTTTTTAAGAGCATTGTTAACAGATTCAATTCCTCCATCTTTATAATAGTCATTCCTAAAAGTGCCCATATCATGTATTGCTTCTAAGCCTTCTAAGTGTTCCTTCCAGCCATCCGATAGGCTTTCATAGACAGCACTCATGCTAGCCCAAAGAGTATCACCTCCAACTTGGGGTACACTGACTCCATGCAAAATACTTGCAAAAGCAGGGTTGGCTTTAAATGTCAAATCTTTATGCCAATCATTAGTATCAGGCGTGGTGTGTGCGTCATTTTTAAGTAAGACAATGCTTTGGTAGCCTTCAACATGTGGATAGACCGGATGTCCTGGATCAATATCTCCAAGACTTTCTGCTAACTTTAGATGATTCTCAGGTGAAATATCTTGGTCTCTAAAAAAAATAACTTGATGTTTAATCAGCGCACTATATATTTTTTCCACAGTTGCACTATTTAAATCCTTGTTAAGAAAGACTCCAGAGATCTCTGCTCCAATTGAAGGAGTAATTGCCTCAACTTTAAACATTGCAATATC
>JAPYSK010000025.1 GCA_029936515.1 Candidatus Thioglobus sp. | reverse complement strand
CTGCACGAGCTGCAATAGAGCGTGGATCCTTAACATAACCTTTCATATCAGAAGGGTCAACGACATTGCAACGTATATTGAGTGTAACTTCTTCAGTAAAGGGGTCGAGGATTGCTGTCTCCGTGACTGGAGCTAGAATCATGTCAGAGTCATTAATATCTTTCCAGCCAGAGATTGAAGAGCCGTCAAACATTTGACCATCTTCTAGCTTCTCTATATCAATTGTATGAGCAGGAACACTAGTATGTTGTTCTTTCCCTATCGTATCAGTGAAGCGAAAATCTATAAACTTAACATTCTGATCTTCGATCATTTTCATTACATCTTTTGCAGACATAGCTATACTCCTAATTATATAAAATAAATAACAAAGTTGACAGGCATTGTCAGAAAGTCTGCGCCGTTGCAAACGATATTGTTGTCTCTTAAAGAAACTAACAAAGATTATTTCAGAGAAATATTATATCCTAATTCTTTTAGATTTACACTAAAAAATTATTCAATTCAGGTTGAGATTATAAAACCCAATCTCTAGGTTTTAAAAAGTAACTTGTTAGTTTTTCTTCTTCACTACCTGGTTCAATTTTATATTGATAAGACCACTGAGCTTTCGGAGGCAATGACATTAGAATTGACTCTGTCCTTCCTCCACTCTGGAGACCGAACAAGGTTCCACGATCATATATCAAGTTAAATTCTACATATCGACCTCGACGGTAAAGCTGAAAATCTTTCTCTTTTTCACTGAAAGAGGTATTCATTCTCTTTTTAGCAATTGGGATGTATGCTTCAGTAAAATGACTTCCAACGCTCTTAATAAAGTCAAAACAGTTATCAAAATCGCCATTATTAAGATCATCAAAAAACAAGCCTCCAACGCCTCGCTGTTCATTTCTATGAGTCAAGCAAAAATAGTCGTCGCACCATTTTTTATATTTTGGATAAACGTCCTCCCCAAAAGGTATACAAGCCTTCTTAGCAGTTTCGTGCCAGTGCACTGCATCCTCTTCAAAACCATAATATGGCGTTAAATCAAATCCACCTCCAAACCACCATATTGGATCTTTTCCTTGCTCTTCCGCGACAAAAAATCGAACGTTTGCATGAGCAGTGGGTATAAATGGATTATCAGGATGCAGAACCAAAGAAACACCAAGAGCAGTATATTGCCTTCCTTCGAGCTCAGGTCTATGCGCGGTAGCAGATTTTGGCATTTTATCACCACGAATAATCGAAAAGTTTACACCCCCCTTCTCAAAAACATTGCCATTGGAAATAATGCAGGTTACACCATTTCCTCTTTGATCCTCTCTAGACCAATGATCTTGTTCAAATAAAGCACCACCATCAAGCAGCTCAATTTCAGAACAAATGGTTTGCTGAAGGTCAATTAAATATTTTTTTACTTGTTCTATCATCTTTGGTGAGTACCTGTCAATAAATTAATTATTCTTGAAGGCTCAGAATTATATTTATTTGGAGGTAATGCAAAATCAAGCTCATTACCAAAATACGTTCTTAGCTCGAGTAAAGATCCGGCAACTTCATTTCCTTGAGTATTAGCGCTCGTTGAAATCAGAGCAGAGCCCGTATTTTCACAGAAATAAGAAATCAGTGGATCCGAAGTAATTCGCACTGCAAGAAGTTCGTGATCACCAGTAATAAGACTGGAAACATTTTCAGATTTTGGAACAAGGTAAGTTGTAGGCTTATCAACTGGCTTAGTAAGCTTGTGCAATAACTCAATATCTAGATTTGGATCAATGTATGGTAATAAAAAACCAATGTCAGATGCTAGCAATATAAAGCCTTTTTTGATATCTCTTTGCTTTAAATCTGCCAATATCTGAATCGCACTTTGATTGTTAGCCAAACAAGCTAGGCCATAAATAGTATCTGTAGGGTGAGCTATCACACCAGTCCTTAGATGGTTAAGTGCCAGTCGAATTTTCGCAGTTAATTTCATTTTTTAGCTCTAGGATGAAATTCATCATAGACTTTAGAGAGCTCTAAAAAATCTAAATGAGTATAAATTTGAGTACTTTTAATGCTTTTATGGCCCAAGAATTCTTGGACAGTTCTAAGGTCATGACTTGACTGAAGAAAATGAGTCGCTGCTGCATGCCTTAGCATGTGAGGGTGAACATTGATTGAGACGCCTACCTCAAGCGCCCTTTTTTTGACAATATTTTGTACAGATCGAGGACTAATTCTTAAGTCTTTTTGATTCAAAAATAAGGCATCAGATTCAGATTCTGGTCTTTTTGTAAGATACGTCTCAAGAACATTTATCGCTGAACTACCAATTGGAGAGAAACGGGCCTTTCCGCCCTTACCCATTACCCTTACAAAGCCTTCATTCACATCCAAATCCTTAATATTTATTCCGACTAGTTCTGAAACCCTTAAGCCACAGGAATATAATAGCTCAATCATTAGCACTGCTCGCAACTCAGAGTAATGATCTGTCTTTAAGTTCATCATATTTCTAAGGTCATCAAAATCGATTGTTTTAGGTAAAACTCGGTCTATTTTAGGGGCTTGAATGGATAGTGCAGGATTTTTAACCATTACTCCATTATCAATTAAAAAGTTAAAAAAACCTCTTATTGAAGACAAATATCTCCTAATGGATTTACCTGACATCTCACTATGCCTAAGTCCCATTACAAATAGATTAACTGTATCACTCTCTATTTCCAGCCAATCAGCAATATTCCTATTAATTAAAAAAGATAGAAACTTTAATAAATCTCTCTCATACGATGCAATGGTGTTTATGGCATAGTTTTTTTCAACGCCCAAATAAGTCACAAATTCTTCGATTCGATTAACTAATATTTCATCTTGAGACTTGTTTTTTTCTTGATTGACCATATCTTTACATTTTACGTTAAACGATTAAGGATTTTAGATGAGTCAAAAACAAACACACGCCTTTCAGACAGAAGTATCGCAACTACTCCACTTAATGGTCCACTCCCTATATTCCAATAAAGAGATATTCTTAAGGGAACTGGTTTCAAATGCTTCAGATGCAATCGATAAACTTAAATTTGAGTCTTTATCTAATGAATCGCTGATTGAAGGTAAACAAGAGTTTAGTATTCATATTGATATTGATAAGGAAGCAGGGACTATTACCATAAAAGATAACGGCATTGGAATGACTCAAGACGAGGTTATGGACAATATAGGTACTATAGCTAACTCAGGTACTCGCAAATACCTTGAAAGCCTAGACAAGAGTCAAACACAAGATTCAAACCTTATTGGACAGTTTGGTGTGGGTTTTTATTCTTCTTTCATCGTTTCAAATACGGTCACTCTTTTGAGTAGAAAGGCTGGAGATGATAAAGCTAACGGCACAAAATGGGTATCAAAAGGAAAAGGTGAGTACTCAATTGAAACAGTTGAATTAGATGATTACGGTACGACAGTAATTCTCAACATTAAAAAAGCTGAAAATGAATTCGTAAATGACTATCGAATCCGCGGCATCGTTTCAAAATATTCTGACCACATTACCATACCAATTATGATGCTGAAATCATCAGAAGAAGATAAAGATGTAATTGAATATGAAACCATCAATAAAGCGACTGCTTTTTGGATGCAAGACAAAAAAGAGTTGTCTCAAAGTGACTATGACGAATTCTATAAATCATTAACCTATGACTTTGAAGGACCATTAACTCAAATTCATAATAGAGTTGAAGGAAAACTTGAGTACTCATCGTTGCTTTTTATACCTAAAAAAGCGCCTTTTGACATGTGGGAACCTAAAAGAAAAGGTGGCGTAAAGCTTTATGCTAAAAGAGTCTTTATTATGGAGGGTAATGAAGAATTACTTCCTCAGTATCTTCGATTTGTAAAGGGTGTGATTGATACTGCTGACTTGTCACTCAATGTTTCAAGAGAAATACTACAAGGCAGCAAAGTTGTTGACACTATCAAAAAAGCCTCAGTAAAACGAATTTTATCTGAACTAGACAAAATGTCTAAAAACAAACCTGAGGATTATTCAGTATTTTGGAAAGAGTTTGGTATGGTTATCAAAGAGGGAGTGGTTGAAGATTTTGCAAATAAGGACAAAATTTCAAACCTTTTACGTTTTGCATCAACATCAAATGACACTGAAGAACAGACAGTTTCACTGAAAGATTATGTTGGTCGAATGAATAAGGACCAAAAAAATATATACTACGTCACTGCAGATAATTATGCAGCTGCAAAAGGATCACCTCATTTAGAAATTTTTAAAGAGAAAAATATTGAAGTACTTTTACTTTCTGATAGAGTCGATGAATGGCTAGTGGCTAATTTTGGTGAGTTTGAAGAAATGTCACTTAAATCAATTGCAAAAGGTGATTTAGAGGACCTTGATTCAAAAGAAGACAAGAAAAAGAAAGAAAAAACAGTCAAGGACTATGAAAAAGTTATAACTAAGGTTCAAAAAATCCTTGAAAGTCAAGTTAAAGAAGTAAAGGTTTCAAGTCGCTTAAGTGAATCTCCTTCATGCCTAGTTGCAGATGAAAACGAGATGGGTGGAAATATGGAACGCATCATGAAGTCACTTGGCCAAGATATTCCTGATACTAAACCGATCCTAGAAATAAATCCTGAGCATCCACTCGTTAAGAAACTTAAAAATAAGGTCGATGAAGACCTAGTCAAAGTGTTATTTGATCAAGCTGTTCTTAGTGAAGGTGGTCAATTAAAAGAGCCTGCAGAGTTTGTCAAACGGATGAACAAGTTGATGCTTGGATAAGAATCTTAATTTAAAAAGCCCGAATTTCGGGCTTTTTTTTCGTCTATTGAAAATCTAATTTTTATATGGATTAATTTTATTAAGAATTCCTCTTAAAATTGCGATTTCTTCCTTTTCAGGATGAATTCTTCCAAACAACCTACGAAGTCGTCGCATTAGCAGGCTTTTTGGTTTTTTCTTATCAAAATAATCGATATGTTTAAGTGTCTGCTCAAGGTGCTTATAAAAACTATCTAAGTCGTTAAAGTTAGCAAGTTCACCTCCAGAGTTATCAAAGCCACCTTCAACATTACTGACATAGTTTTGGTAAGCAAAGACTTGGATAGCCGATGCAACATTTAGTGAAAAGTACTCTGGATTTCCAGGGATTGTCATTAGAATAGAGCATAAGTCTAGTTCTTCATTGGTTAATCCTGAATTTTCAGTGCCAAAAACAACTGCAACCTCTTGGTTAGCTTTTGTAATTGATGCTTGTATTTCGCTGCAAGTATCTATGACATCTAGTTGCTTCCATTTAATATTGCGTTGACGAGCACTTGCACCAATAACCAAATGAGTGCCTACCAATGCTTCTTCTAGTGAATGACATATTACTGCACTTGATAAAATGTCATCAGCACCGCTTGCTCTTGCGGTTGCTACCGCAGAAGGGTAATTACTAGGGTTAACCAAAAACAACTGCTTAAGAGACATATTTTTCATTGCTCTTGCAGCAGCGCCAATATTACCTGGCTCAGTCGTATTCACCATGACAATCCTCACTTTATCAAAATTCGTCAAGGTATAATTCGTTTCTTTAATTATTTGACTCATTAATCATGCATCCTACCGTTAATATTGCAGTCCGAGCTGCTCGTGCAGCTGGTGATGTTATCCTAAGGTATCACAACCAGATCGATTTATTAACCATTGAAAATAAGTCTATCAATGACTTTGTTTCTGAGGTTGATAAAACGGCTGAAAAAGCCATTATAAACGAGATTAAAAAAGTCTTCCCAAAACATTCAATTTTAGCTGAAGAGAGTGGTGAAATATTGGGTGACAGTGATTTTCAATGGATTATTGACCCTTTAGACGGAACAACGAACTATCTGCATGGCTTCCCTCAATACGCTGTTTCGATTGCCTTACTTGAAAAGCAAGTCATGACTCATGCCGTAATCTACGACCCTTTCAAGGAAGAACTCTTCACCGCTTCAAAGGGAGATGGTGCCTATCTAAATAATGAAAGAATCAGAGTTACTGTTTCAAACGGACTTCAAGACACCTTAATTGGGACTGGCTTTCCATTTAAACATCCTCAGCACTTAGACTGCTATCTTGAAACCTTTAAAGCAATACATCCACATGTATCTGGAATTCGAAGAGCAGGTTCTGCTGCACTTGATTTAGCATATCTAGCTGCTGGCCGATTAGATGGATTTTGGGAGATAGGCCTTAACTCATGGGATATGGCTGCTGGTTCCTTACTAGTTAAAGAGGCAGGTGGCTTTATAGGAGATTTCTCAGGTAGAGATCAATATATGGAGACTGGTAACGTCGTTGCAGGCAATGCAGACGTATATAAAGCACTTTTAAAGAAAATACACCCTCACCTGAGTGAAGATTTACAACGTTAAAAAATCTATTCAACAATTGTTAATTGCTCACCATTGATCTTAGAGCCTTCATTTGATAAAAGGTAGACAATCACAGAGCTCTTCTCTTCTGGCTTTGGAACAGTAGAAGCATCTTCAGCGGGGTATGCCGTTCTTCTCATTTCAGTTCTTATTTTTCCAGGGTTGATTGTGTTTACAGTAATTTGAGTTTTCTCTAGTTCCTCAGAAAGAGTTTTTGCAAAACCTTCTATTCCAAATTTACTAACACTATAAGCTCCCCAGTAAGCTCTTGCTTTTCTTCCTACGGTAGAAGACAGGAAAAGAATTCTAGCGTCATCTGACTTCATTAGAGCAGGTATAAGGAATTGCGTCAACATAAATGGCGCACTTAAGTTTATCTGTAAAGTTGAATACCAGAGCTTGATATCGTATTGATCAATAGGCATTTGTGTTCCAAGAATTGCGGCATTATGTATAAGACCATCCAGCTTTTTAAATTTATCAAGAATATCATCTTGCAGTTCTTGATAATTCTCAGGTGTCGCACCCTCAAGGTCTAGGGGGTAAAGTATAGGTTCTTTGTAGCCGGCATCAACTACTGAATCATAGGCATATTCAAGTGAGCCCAAATCTCTTCCAAGCATAATAACAGTTGCTCCTGCCTTTGCAAGATCCATTGTTATTGCCAAACCAAACCCTCTATTAGCCCCAGTGACTAAAATAACCTTATCCTCTAGCTCACCCTCCTTAACTTTGTAATTGATAGGAAGTTTCATTCACCAATTTCTTTATTTGATTTAACACCAAGTGCTTTTAAGCGTTCTGCACGACTGATTAAATTACCTTTGCCAGTTGAGAGTTTATTTCGAGCACTAGAAAAACCCTCTTTTGTTTTATCTAATTGACCTTCAATCTTATCTAGATCATCAATAAATAGCGCTAATTTGTCATACATACCAGCTGCCTGTCTTGCAATCTCGTCAGCGTTCTTATTCTGTTTGTCAGTCTGCCACATAAAGTTGACTGTCTTTAAACTCATACTAAGCATTGAAGGTGATACAAGCATAATATTTTTCTTTAAGGCATCATCAAACAAACTGTGCTTGTGCTGAAGAGCTAATAAAAGAGCCCCTTCAATTGGAATAAAAACAAAAATAAAATCAAGACTCCTTACACCTTCAAGGTTTTCATACTCTTTTATGCTTATATTTTTAATTTGTGTGTCTATTGAGGCAATATGCTTTTTTAAAGCCTCCTCGTTGGATTGATCAGCCACATAATCAACATAATCTTTGAGAGATACTTTTGAATCAATAACGACATCTTTTCCTTCTGGCAAGTGAAGTATGACATCAGGTTTGAATTTTTCACCAGCCTCATTCTTATGTTGCTTCTGTAAATCAAACTCAACTCCCTCTTGAAACCCATAACTAGATAACAATGAGCTTAATATTTCTTCACCCCAGTCACCTTGTAATTTGTTGTCGTAAGTAAGAGCATTTGTAAGATTTTGAGCAGACTGCTGGGTATCGATGTTTGCTTCATGCAAAGATTTAATTTGTTCTTTAAGAGTCGTTCTTTCTTCGACCTGCTCTTTAGTAATGGTTTCAATTCTCTCTCTAAAGCTTTTAAGTTGAGTTTGAAGAGGAGTTAAAAGATTAGAGTTATCAACTTTTAGTTTATCACGATCATTTTTTAAAATATCAGACGCTAAAGTTTTAAAATCACTATTTACTTGTGTTTTAAGCTGATCCACAAATTCCAATTTTTCAGCATGATTTTTTTCTTTTTCTTCAAGTGTAGTTTTAAGTTGAATATTTTTTTCACTCAAAGATAACAGCTTTTTATTAAGAATATAATAGCTAATAAAGACACCAACCAATAAAGACAAGACTGCTATTACAATATCCATAAAGCCTTTCCAAGATTTAAAAATTTTAAAAGTTTATTTAGTAATATTATTTACTCTCATGAAATATATGAATCTATTGTTTGCAATGTTAGTAAAATTTTAATTAGAATAACATTTAAATTATAACGTTAACCCTACTATAACCTATGCTGTTTTTAAGATCTTTATTGTACTTTGTTGGCTCAATTATCAGTGTAATTACGATAACTTTATGTGGATTATTTTTTGTATTTTCTCCATATTCTACTCGGCAAAAATTTCTTTCACAGTGGGCTATTTTTTGCATTTGGTGGTTAAAAATCACGTTAAATATTACAACAAGAATTATTGGTCAAGAGAATGTTAATAAGTCGCCATGTGTAATTATCTCTAATCATCAGTCAACCTGGGAGACGCTCGCTTTTCAAACCATCTTTCCTGCTCACACGTGGGTCCTAAAGAAAGAACTTTTATGGCTACCAGTATTTGGCTGGAGTCTTGCCCTCCTTAAGCCAATTATTATAAATCGTGGTGATAAGCTAAATGCCATTAAAAAAGTTATATTACAAGGCTCTGATAGGCTAAACAAAGGCATCTCTGTTGTTGTATTTCCTGAGGGTACTCGCCAACCATATAATCAATTAGGTGATTATCAAAATGGCGGTGCTGCTATTGCAAAAAAAACTGGCTATGACATAATCCCTGTATATCATAATGCAGGAAAAATTTGGCCTAAAGGAAGTTTTATTAAAAAGTCTGGTGTTATAACGATTGTTATTGGGGAGACCATTTCAAGCTCAAGTATGACGTCTTCTGGAATAACAGAAGAGATTAGGAATTGGACACTAGAGCAAGCAAATAAATACGGATAATTAAAATATTAATTAAAAATAATGATTGAAGCTCACTACAAACTATTTAGTCAAAGGACTGCAGAAAATATAAGGACTGAAGTTAGTCGCCTCCGAGATGCATTGCTTTTTGGAAGCAAGAATAAAGTTCATAAATTTGGAAAAGTAGACATTAAATGTGATATTGCTACACTTGAGATACTTCTTTCTGACTATATACTAGATTATGAAAGTCATGAGGCATCAGAAAGACAATTGACTACCAGGCAAGAATGGCATGATTTTTTAATAAAGACAAAACATCTAAGTTATAACGAATGCCTTTTGATTCTACTTGGTATTAGCCCTACTCTTGCTGATCTTGTAGAGCCCAAATTATATAAAATAAAATTAAATGACATTGGAATTCTTAAGGGTAAACATTTAAGCTTAATATTTTTTCAAAGAGTAGAAAACCACCTTCTTAGAGAAAGATTTAGAAGCAATAAAATAAATACAAACGACTTTATTAAATGGGCAATGGATTATAAATATCTAAGACGAATAGAAAAAGAAACTTAATTTAATAACCTTTACCACTAATCTTTAATGATTTCAAGAAAATCTCTGTGAATTAAAGATATGACAAAAAAGTTCAGCAGTCTTCTCAGTATCATAAAGAGCAGAGTGAGCCTCGTTGTTATCCCATTCAATTCCGGCCTTTGTTACTGCTTTAGCTAGAACAGTTTCGCCACAGTAAAGAGCAGATAAACTAACAGTATCGATCGTAGAGAACTGATGAAATGGACTCTTAAGCTTAGCTCTATTTGTTGCGGCTTTAACAAATCCAAGGTCAAAAAATGCGTTATGTCCTACAAGAATTGATCTAGTACATTGTTCCTCTAATAAGCATTTATTAATACAGGAAAAAATCTCATTAAGTGCTTCTTTTTCGCCAACAGCGAGACGGAATGGGTTATCAACATCAATACCATTAAACTTTAATGCTGATGGTTCAATATTGGCACCCTTAAAAGGTGTAATATGAAAATGAAGTGTGGTCTTTGGAACAAAAGATTCATTATCATCAAGACCAATAATAATGGCACAGATTTCCAATAATGCGTCACTATTTTCATTAAAACCACCGGTTTCAACGTCTACCACAACTGGAAGATAACCGCGAATTCTGTCTTTAAGCTTCATTAATCTTTAGTGGGTAAATAAAAAGTGATTAGTAATTCAAAAATATTTACAGAACCCTTAAGTAAATAATTGAATTTCTTTGATAATCATAACTCTTTTGCCTCAATAAAGGAAGAGAACTTACATTAACCTCAGCAAAATTATGTCGAAAAAAGAATCTACCACCATATTTCGAGAGAGCGAAAATACTATCTAGATCCAAATCAGATGCTTTTTGTATTAATTTCTCCATCAATTTCAAGGAAGTGCCAGTATTATGAAAACTCTTGTTAACAGTTAAAGCATATATTTCACCCATATTTTCAGATTTGTATACCCTTAAACCCGCACATGCAATAATTTGACCAGCATCTTCTATAAATACAAACTCATCGATCGCTTCACTAAGTTGCTTATAGCTTCTACTTAATAACTTACCATCATTAACAAATGGTTGCATTAATTCAATTAATTGTTTGACTTTACTCAATTTCTAGCCTTAAATTGCCAATAGAACCGCACTATTTTAGTCTAAAATTTGTAATTTTTTGCTGATTTAAAAGAGATGTCAAATACTAGAAAATTTTCCTCAGTAGTTGTAGATGGTTATCAACGTGCCGCATCAAGAGCGATGCTTTATCCTGTTGGATTCAAAAAAGAAGATTTCAATAAACCTCAAGTTGGTATTGCCTCAACTTGGTCAATGGTAACACCTTGTAATATGCATATTAATGATTTGGCTGATGAGGCGGAAAACGGAGTCAACGGTGCTGGTGGAAAAGCTGTGATATTCAACACAATAACTGTTTCAGATGGTATTTCAATGGGCTCTGAAGGTATGAAGTATTCTCTAGTTTCAAGAGAAGTTATTGCTGACTCTATCGAAACTGTAGCCGGTTGCCAAGGGTTTGATGGGGTAGTGGCTATTGGCGGCTGTGATAAAAATATGCCAGGATGCGTTATGGGATTAGCAAGACTTAATCGCCCTTCTGTCTTTGTTTATGGAGGAACCATTCAACCTGGTGAAAATCATACCGACATTGTCAGCGTCTTTGAAGCAGTTGGTAAACGAGCGAACAATGATATTACTGATATTGAGCTAGAACAAATTGAGTCGACTGCCATTCCTGGTCCAGGTTCTTGCGGTGGAATGTACACGGCAAATACGATGGCTTCAGCTATTGAAGCTCTAGGAATGAGCCTTCCTAACTCTTCATCACAGGATGCTATATCTGATGACAAAAATAGTGATTGCTTTCGTGCCGGTGAAGCAGTATTAAACTTACTAAATAAGGACATTAAACCTAGTGATATCATGACTAAAAAGGCGTTTGAGAATGCCATAACTGTGATCATTACACTTGGAGGATCTACTAACGCAGTATTGCACTTAATTGCTATGGCTGATGCAATTAATGTCGATTTAACAATAGATGACTTTACTAGAATTGGTGCTAAAGTTCCTGTTCTTGCAGATCTAAAACCTTCTGGTAAATACATGATGAGCGAGCTAGTTGAAATTGGCGGTACATTGCCATTAATGAAGATGCTTTTGGATGCTGGAATGCTTCATGGCGATTGCATCACAGTAACAGGCAAGACATTAGCTGAGAATTTAAAAGATGTTAAGCCTTATGCAGATGAGCAAAAAATTATAATGCCTCTTGATAATCCTATTAAAAAGGACTCACATCTAAGAATTTTAAGAGGAAACCTTGCACCTGAAGGATCTGTAGCAAAAATAACTGGTAAAGAAGGGCTTACCTTCCATGGCAGTGCAAAAACATTCGCATGCGAAGAGGATGCGCTTCAGGCTATTTTGAATGACCAAATAGTTGAGGGTGACATAATTGTAATTCGTTATGAAGGACCCAAGGGTGGTCCTGGAATGAGAGAGATGCTAGCGCCTACTTCTGCAGTTATGGGTAAAGGCTTAGGGGGTAAAGTTGCACTAATTACCGATGGAAGGTTTTCTGGGGGTACTCATGGATTTGTTGTAGGCCATATAACACCTGAAGCATTTAGTGGTGGTGCTCTTGCAATTGTTGAAGATGGAGATCAGATTTTGATTGATGCTGAAAATAATAGTCTAGAGCTTCAAGTTGATAAATCAGTCATTGAACAAAGATTATCAAACTGGAAGAAACCTTCTCCGCGTTATACCAAAGGGGTATTGGCAAAGTATGCAAAACTTGCTCAGTCTGCTTCTCGTGGAGCAATAACTGAGTAATCTATTGTTACTAGTTACGTTTTTTACGCGGCTTTTTTTGTGACGAGCCAGAAGGAATGAAATCTATTTTTCTATCATCAAGACTGACTGAAGCAACCTTGACTTTAATCATATCGCCTAGGCGATAGATTTTTCCACTATTCTGTCCTTTTAGCTGATGATGAACGTCATCAAAAATAAAGTAATCGTCCTTTAAATCACGAATAGAAATCATCCCCTCCACAAAGACTTCAGATAGCTCAACAAATAGACCAAAGCCTGCCACTCCTGAAATAATACCATTAAAATTTTCGCCTACTTTGTCGCGCATATATTCACATTTAAGCCATTGCTCTACATCACGAGAGGCGTCATCAGCCCTTCTTTCAGTCATTGAAAGGTGAGCTCCAAGTTCAATCATTTTTTTTGATGGAGGTCTTGACTTACTCTTCAGAACTCTCTTTATAGCGCGGTGCACTAGCAGGTCTGGGTATCGACGAATTGGCGAGGTAAAGTGAGTATAGTCTTCAAAGGCCAAACCAAAGTGGCCATCATTTATTGGCGTATAAGTTGCCTGCTTCATTGTACGAAGAACCACGGTTTTTATTATATTTTCATCCTCCCTACCCTTTGCATTTCTTAATACTTTTGCAAAATCTTTAGATTCTGGCTCGATACCGCCTTCTAAGGTTAAGCCAATAGCTGATAAAAACTGCCTAGTAACCTCAACCTTTTCAGCAGTAGGTTTGGGATGATTTCTGTAAAGAAAATCTTCGTTATTTTTTTGTAAAAACTTTGCAGTCGCTTGGTTTGCCATTAACATGCACTCTTCAATAAGCTTGTGAGCATCATTTCTTTTTCTCGCAACTATATTTTCAATCTTGCCTTTATCATCAAAGAGTATCTGACTTTCAATTCTATCAAAATCCATTACTCCTCTTTTCTGACGAGAAATTCTAAGGGTTTTGTATAAGCCATATAAAAAATCAATATTTTCAACTACATTACTAAACTTATTTCTTAAAGGACTTTTTTTGCTCTCTAATATTTCATTAACTTGACCATAGGTTAAACGAGCATGTGACAACATAACTGCCGAATAAAACTTATAATCTAAGAGTTCACCTAGTGGATTAATATTCATCTCACATGCCATGCAAAGTCTCTCAACATTCGGATTTAATGAGCACAAGCCATTCGATATTGTCTCAGGAAGCATCGGCACAACTTTGTGAGGAAAATAAACTGAATTACCACGCTCAAATGATTCAGCATCTAGGCTAGAGCCTTCACTTACATAATGAGATACATCTGCAATAGCTACAATGAGTTTCCAACCATCCTTAGATGGCTTGGCATATACTGCGTCATCAAAGTCTCTTGAGTCATCGCCGTCGATTGTTATTAACTCAAAGCTAGTAAGATCTACTCTATCTTTTTTGTCTATTTCAAGAACTTTTGTTGGTAATTTTACTGATTCAGAAAGTGTCTTTTCACTAAAAACAGAAGGTATTTGATGACGATAAATTGCAGAGTCAACTTCTACCCCTTCGTCAAGATAATTCCCAAGAATAGTAGTAATCTTTCCTGTTGCATCAGACTCTAGGGTTGGTGACGATAGAATCTCAACGATAACCACTTGGCTATCAACACAGCCATCTAATAATTCTGTAATTTTAATATTGTGTTTAATTCTCTTGTCATCTACTACAACATAAGACTCACCTTTTTCAATATGGAGCCTACCAACAAGAGTTTTAATGGTTTCTAGTACTTCTACTACTTCTGCATCTAAATTTCGACTAAGGAGGCGAGCCTTAATCTTGTCACCATGAAAAACTAGCTTCATTTGCTGGGAAGATAGTCTTAAATCTTTGCCTCCCTTATCAAGAGAAACAAACCCAAAGCCTTTTGGGTTAGCAATCACCGTTCCAGTAAGAAGTCCTCGATTTGAATATGGCCTATAAAGGCCATTTTTATTGCAGCTAAGCTGTTTATCTCTGACCATAGCTCTTAATCGTCTTTCAAAGCCTTTTTTTTGCTCGTCAATCAATGACAGTAAATCAAAAAGTTGGTTTTTTGTTCTAGGTTTTTCTTGAATAAAACTTAAAATATGTTCGCGAGATGGAATCGGGCTCTCATATTTTTCTGCTTCACGATCATAGTGAGGGTCAGACATAATGTGCTAAGTATAAAGTAAGCTTAGTTATGATTACAGTTAATCAAAAGGATTGTTTAGAATTAAGGTCTCTTTTCGATCTGGACCTGTAGACAAAATGTCAACTGGGAGTTGACTTAATTCTTCAATTTTTCTAATATAGCTTTGCGCCTCAGAAGGCAACATATCAAATGAATGTGTACCAATAGTAGAGCACTTCCATCCAGGCATTTCAATATAAACTGGCTTAGCAGCAGAATAACCCTCAGCAGAGAAAGGTGGAGTTGTAGTTCTTTGCCCATCAACCTCATAGGCTACGCATATCTTTATCAAATCCAAATCATCTAAGACGTCCAGCTTTGTAAGGCAAATTCCGCTGACAGCGTTCAGCTTAAAAGAGCGATTTAATATTACTAAATCCAACCATCCGCAGCGCCTTTGTCGACCGGTAGTCGCACCAAATTCATGCCCTCTTGAGCAAAGCTCTCTGCCAACAGGATCTCCTTCATCGGAAGTAACGTCATAGTCTAGTTCCGTAGGAAATGGACCACCACCTACTCTTGTGGTGTAGGCCTTAACAATCCCTAAAACATAATCTATATCTCTAACACCTATACCTGATCCTGTTACTGCACCGCCAGAAGTTGTATTTGAAGAAGTAACAAAGGGGTAGGTCCCCTGATCGATATCAAGTAGTGCGCCTTGTGCGCCTTCAAACAGGATGTTTTCATCACGTGACATTTGTTGATGTAACTCCTCAGCCACATCAACAATCATTGGTCTAACTATGTTTGCTTGACTTAAGGCTTCATCAAGAGTTTTTTGATAGTCAACAGTAGGCTGATTGTAATAATTTTCCAAACTGAAATTATGATAATCCACTACCTCTTTAAGTTTTTCAGCAAACAGCTTTTCATCTAGTAGATCTCCTACTCGAAGACCTCTACGAGCTACCTTATCCTCATACGCAGGACCAATACCATTCCCAGTGGTTCCGATTGCAGCTTTCCCTCTGTAAACTTCTCGAGCAACATCAAGCTCAATGTGATATGGAAGAATTAATGGGCAGCCGGGGCTTATTTTTAATCGAGATTTAACGTCAACCCCCGAGCTCTCTAACTCCGCCATCTCTTTTAGCAAGGCAGTCATAGATAAGACAACACCGTGTCCTATTAAGCACTGTACATTACTTCTGAGGATTCCCGAAGGGATTAAATGTAAAACCGTTTTTTTACCATCTATGACCAAAGTATGTCCAGCATTATGGCCACCTTGAAAACGAACTACTGAACTTACTTTATCTGTAATTAAATCAACTATTTTTCCTTTTCCTTCATCACCCCATTGGGTACCTATAATTACTACATTTTTTCCCATCTTATTACCTGAGTATTGATTTAAGAATTTAGTTGTTGTTGAATTAAAAACTTCAGATCAAAAGAAAAGCCTGTAGCATCCCTTGATGAGCCAAATGATTCACTTAGGCTATTGTATCTTCCACCCTGTGCTAATGCCTTTGAGAAGTTTAAATGATAGGCTGCAAACACAAGACCATTATGATATTCAGAGGGCTTAACTTCACCCAGGTCAAACATTAAGCTAAGATTACTATCCTTAAAAAAGCTATGTAGTTTTTTTAGGTCTTTTATTGCATCTATAACTGTTGGAAATTCTTTAAAAATATTTGTCGCTTTATCAAGAATTCTTTCATCACCATCAAGAGAAATCAAAGAATGAAACTTATCTGCATGATTAATTTCCTTACTATCAAAAAAATCAGTTAAATCAGGAATGGATTTACGCCTAAAAATATCTCTTAAAGATGCTATATCTTGATTATTAAGTTCTGCAGATTCACAAATAGCGTTAAATATTGCTGTATTACCGAAACTAAGAGTTATGTCTTCGACACCAATCAAGGAAAGAGAGGCGGCCATAAGCTCTATAACTTCAATGTCACCCTCTATACCTTTATATCCATAAAGTTCAGCGCCTGCCTGAATAGGTGAGCGAGAGGCATAAAAATCATCAGCTTTTGTCTGTAAGATAGAATTAATATAGCAATATCTATTGCCTTTATCAGCTATAGAGCGCTTAGAATCAATTCTTGCAATTTGAGGAGTTATATCGGAATGAACTCCAAGCATCCGACCACTCATTGAGTCAAGAAACTTAAAGGTTTTTTGGTCGACTGATTTTGAATTTAAAACTAATGTTTCGGCATATTCAATCATTGGCGGAACGACAAATTCATAGCCCCGCCCTTGATATAAATCTAATAAACCCCTTCTACTGGTCTCAAAAGCAACTGCTTGATCACCAGTGAGCTCATCTATGCCCTCAGGTAACTGCCAATTACTCATTGCCTATAACTATTCCGATGGATTAAAGTAACGGAAAAATTCTGAATCTGGATTAAGTATTAAGATATCACCTTGCTGATTAAAGGCCTTTTTATAAGACTCAAGAGAGCGATAAAAAGAATAAAAATCAACATCTTGGTTGTAAGCCGCAGCATAATTACTAGCTGAGATTGCATCTCCGTTTCCTCGAATCTTTTCAGAGTCTCTATAAGCATTTGCCAAAATAATTGTTCGCTCTTTATCGGCAAAAGCTTGTATCTTTTCAGCTTCCTCTGCACCTTCTGAGCGGTACTTATTAGCAAGACCTTTTCTTTCTGTCTCCATACGAGTATATACGGAATTTCTAACCTCTTGTGAAAGTTCAATTCGCTTAATACGGACATCTATAACTTCGATACCATACTCATCTTCGGCAATTGATTTAAGCTTTTCTTTAACGGAAGCCATAATAGCCTCACGTTCATCAGAAACTACCTCAATAATAGTCCGCTTAGAAAACTCACTTCTTAGTGCGTCCTGAGTGTTTTGAGCAAGCCTTAGGTTGGCAGATGACATAGCACCGCCCGTTGATATATAAAACTTCTGAGTATCAACAATACGCCATTTCACATAAGAGTCCACAACAACAGTCTTCTTTGCAATAGTTAGAAATGATTCTGCAGGAGCATCTAAAGTCTGGATGCGCTTATCAAAAGTAACCACATTATTGACAAAAGGAGTTTTAAATTTTAGTCCTGGTTCATTTTCTATAGCAACGATTTCGCCCAATCTCAACTTAATAGCTACTTGCGTTTCATTAACAGTATACAAACTTGAGCTTAATAAAATTGCAACCAATACAGCTAAAATAATAATAATTTTATACATTATCTGTTCTCCCTAGAGCGTAATACACTTTCATCAACTTGTCCTGATGGCGTTTGCTGGTAAATAGTTGCAGTTGAAGAGGACCTTGAGGTTCTATTAGCGTTAATTAGCTGATCAATAGGTAAATACATAAGAGAATTAGAACTTGAGTCTACGATGACCTTATTAGTCGAGCTTAGGACATCCTCGAGCGTTTCACGATAGAGTCGCTCTCTAGTTACTTCTGGTGCTTTTAAATACTCAGTTAGAATTTGAGTAAAGCGGTAAGCCTCACCCTCTGATTTAGAAACTACTTGTGATTTATAAGCCTCCGCCTCTGCCATAATTCTTTGACTTGCACCGCGAGCCTTTGGAACAATATCATTGGAATAAGCTCTGGCTTCGTTTATATATCTTTGCTCGTCTTCTCGAGCTTTAACAACGTCGTCAAATGATGCTTTAACTTGGATTGGAGGTTGTGCGTCTTGCATTGTAACTGCAGTGATCATCAAACCAACTCCGTAATCATTAAGGAGAGCTTGAGAGGCAGACTTAACCTCTTGTGAAATTTGATCACGACCCGTTGTTAAAACATGGTCCATAGTATTATCACCAACCACCTGCCTAATCACACTCTGTACTACATGGCTAAGAGTTAATTCAGGCTGATAGACATTAAATAAGAATGCTTTAGCGTCAACAATTTTATATTGAACAGCCAAATTAACATCAACCATATTTTCGTCTTTAGTAAGCATTAAAGATTCAGAGCTTACCCCTCCACTATAAGAGTTTGGAGAATTTCTAAAGCCAATTTCTGTTGCACGAACCTGTTCAACATTTACTTTATAAACTGACTCAATAGGATAAGGAATGTGCCAGTGAGGGCCTTGAGTTGTTGATGTTTGGAAAGCACCAAAGCGAAGAACAACACCTCTTTCTGCAGGGTCTACGATATAAATACCCGACAAAAGCCAAACTAAGACTGCGAGTATTAATATGTATTTAAAACTGCCTTTGGCTGCTTTACTTGCCCCAGATTTTCCTGAAGAACCCCCACCAAATGTAGAATTAAATTTATTTTTAAAATCTTTAATAACTTCATCAAGCTCAGGAGGTGTTTGATTATTATTGTCATTCCAAGCCATTTCGGCTCCATTTTGTTTTTGACTCACGTAGATTCCTTAAATTTATATAGGTTAAAGTTAAGATATGGCCAAAGCACAAAAAAACAAGCACTTTGCATATCTTATTAGATCAAACTAAATATTTTTTTTATTCATAAAAAAAATAAATACGCTTTCTCATTTCAAATCATGCATTATTTTACCCAATAAAAAAAATATTAGAGTCATATTTAATCTATCGAACGTTTCTAAATGTGTCTAGATTCTTGCTCAGTTATAATGATAAAATATCATCTTTTGTTTATATAATTAAATACATGAAAAAACACTTGGTTTTTTTCGTTCTACTGTTAAGTGCTTTTTCAATTCACGCAGAGGGAGTTAAACTCACTTGCACCCCATACCAACCTTCTTGTACTAACTGCCCTGAGTATCAAACGCTCTTCCCAATTGAAGAATTTTCACAAGATCCAGGTAGTCTCGATATTGAAGCAGATCAAAGCGAAATATTAAATGAAACATACCACCTTACTGGTGATGTTAATCTTAAATCTGAATCTTTTGTTCTTTCTGCTGATGATGTGAAAGTTAATTCAGCCGATGATTCCACTGTAGCGTCCGGCAATGTTAGATTTCAAGATCAAACCTACTTAATTACTAGCGATTCATTGTCAGCGAAGAAAGATGGTGACACGCTTTTAGCAACTGCAACTAATGCAAATTACCAAGACTTTGGAGCAGGACCGGGAGGTGCCAACGGCTATACTGAAATTATCTCTAAAACACCTACATCTGTCATACTTACAAACTCAACATACAGTCTTTGCCCTGTAAACAAAAATGACTGGCTAATTGATGCAGACCAAATAGAACTCAATTTAGAAAAAAATAGAGGTGTTGCTGATAACGCAACTGTTGTATTTTATGGGGTGCCAATTTTTTATTTACCGAAGTACAGCTGGGTGCTTGAAGGAAGAGGGTCAGGCTTTTTAACGCCAGACTACGGTAAATATACAGAAACTGGACAAACTGATGAGTCATATCGATTTAGAGTGCCCTACTATTTTAATATCGCCCCAGACCGAGATTTACTTGTTGCTTTGACTTATATGT
>JAPYSK010000076.1 GCA_029936515.1 Candidatus Thioglobus sp. | reverse complement strand
CCCTCACACATCAGAGAGGATTTGGACTTTAAGTGATATAATTTAAAAATCTAATAAATTTAATTATATAAATATGACTTCAAGACGTCAGTTTTTTAAATACTTATTAGCAATTGCAATAGTTCCAATTCCTGTTTTGAGTGCAGTTAGTAAGAAAATATTTAGTAATAAATTTTCAGTGCCACGTTTAGAACTTGGTGAGCGAAAAGGCAAGGATGTATATTTTAATTTGAATATACAAAAAGGATTAAGTCAAATTTTGCCAGGCAAGGCAACACCAACATGGGGTATAAACCAACCATTTTTAGGTACAACCCTAAGGGCTAAAAAAGGTGATAGTGTTCATATTAATGTCAGTAATTCGCTTAGTCGAACTACTACTTTACACTGGCATGGAGTGAAACTACCAGCTAAGGCAGATGGCGGTCCTCACCAGCCAATCCATCCTGGTAAAACTTGGTTGAGTGAGTATGAAATTAATCAACCGGCAGCTTCGTTGTGGTATCACGCTCATCAAATGCACGAAACAGGTGAACAAGTATACAACGGCCTTGCTGGTATGTTTATCGTTGATGACGATGAGTCTAAATTGTTGGGACTACCATCTGAATATGGAATTGATGATTTTCCAGTGATTATTCAAGATAAAGAAATTAATAAGGATGGTTCTTTTGAGTACATTGGTCGCTTTGACGTTGAAGCAGGCATGATGGGAAAAATGGGTGAAACTATTCTGGTCAATGGTGTAACTAACTCACTATTGAGTGCCCAAAAATCATTAATTCGATTGAGAATTTTGAATGGCTCTAATGCTCGAATTTATAATCTACAATTTGATGACAATCGCTCTTTTAAAATAATTGCTAGTGATGGAGGGCTTTTAGAAGAGTCTGTTAGCGTGAATAATATTACTATAGCTCCTGCAGAAAGAATTGAGATTGTAGTTGATGTATCAGATGGTGCTAGAATCACATTGATTCACAATGCCCAAATGGATGGGATGGGTAATATGGAATCTTCTGAAATGGGGTTTTTTGAAACAATTGCCATGTCCATTTTTGCCGATGATTCACCACCGAAAAACTATAATATTTTTCAAATTGATGCATCGAAAGCGCTCCCTTCAAGTGCGACTGTACCTATCAAACTTAGTACTCATCAAGATATTTCTCAAGAGCCAATTGCCGAACGCAGGACCATGTTATTAAAAATGGAGGACGACTCACCATTTACTACAATGACTGTTGCCATATTGGGCTCCAAAGATTTAATGACAATTAATGGAAAATCCATGGATATTAATCGCATTGATGAAGTGGTAAAAGCTGGCACAGTTGAGGTTTGGAAAATTGTTAATGACTCTATGATGGCACATCCTTTCCATATTCATAATGTCCAATTTAAAGTACTTAATAAAATGCATGGAATTAAAGGTCATGAGCTTGGCTATAAAGATGTTGTACTAGTGCAACCCGGTGAAACGCTCGAAGTAGTAATGAAGTTTCCTGACTTTAGAGATGATAAAACACCATACATGTACCATTGCCACATACTTGAGCACGAAGACAGGGGGATGATGGGTCAATTTGTAGTTGTGTAATGTTTACCTCGTATATTAATAAGGGTTATATTTTCTACATGCTTTAATATGATGAGGCGTAATAATAGAGCATAGAGAACCTCTTGCTCTCAGATAACCATTAATAAACCCTCCCTCAAACATCAAACGAAATTTAGATTAATTAAAAACACCTATGTAAAGTGATTGGTGGTATAAAAGAAGTTTTCAATATATAAAATAAAAATGCAATATAGAAATTTTTCTAATATAGGATGGAAGGTATCAGAAATTGGTTTAGGGTGCTGGGCAATTGGTTCAGAATGGGGTAATGTATCCGCTGCAGATGCAAGAGAAGTTCTAAAGACTTCTTTGGATAATGGAGTAAATTTTTTTGATACCGCAGATGTTTATGGAGATGGTAGAAGCGAAAAATTTGTTGGGGAGCTTATAAAATCTACATCAGAAAAAATATTTGTTGCTACAAAATCTGGAAGAAGATTGAATCCTCATACTCCTGAAGGATACAACCTTAAAAATATTGAAGGATTTATTGATAGGTCGCTGATCAATTTAGGAGTTGATTGTATTGATCTGTTGCAATTGCATTGCCCTCCAAGTGAAATTTGTCCTAAAAAAGAAACATACGAAATGATGGATGAAATTGTTAAGATTGGAAAAATAGCTAACTATGGTGTCAGTGTTGAAAAAGTATCAGAAGCGATGGATGCTATTCAATTTTCAAATGTAAAAAGTATTCAAATGATATTTAATATATTTAGGCAAAAACCTGCTGAAACTTTTTTTAAAGAAGCTGCAAAGAGAAATGTCAGTATTATTGCAAGAGTCCCGCTTGCAAGTGGATTGCTGACTGGAAAAATGAATCAAGAATCAACCTTTCCTCAAAATGATCATCGAAATTATAATATTAATGGAGATGTTTTTGATGTAGGAGAAACATTCTCGGGTGTAAATTTTGAAAAAGGTCTTGAGGCGGTTGAGAAATTAAAAGACTTACTTCCTGATAATTATTCACTAGCAGATTTAGCATTAAAATGGATCCTAATGCATGACGAGGTTAGTGTTGTTATTCCAGGAGCAAAAAATAAATCACAGGCTCTAATGAATTTACAGGCGTCAGATTTAGGGGAAATTTCATCTTTATTGCCAGCAATTAATTCTATTTATGAGGAGTTAATTAAACCTGATGTTCATAGTCGTTGGTAATAACTAAATATAGTTTTTCAACATTCCTCACGTTCTATGATAGCATGTTACAATGAAAAAAATTCTTGTTACTGGCGGCTCTGGTAAAGCGGGTAAAGCAACAATAAACAAACTTTTAAAAAAAAATTATGATGTTTTTAATGTTGATCTTATAAACAATCAGGAATTAAATACTCCTTTCACTTGTGTAAATCTAGAAAATTTTGGTGAAACATTGGAGGCTATGACACAGATAGACGATCGCATAAATGGCATTGATGCAATCGTTCATCAGGCTGCTATCCCTGCTCCTGGTTTATATCCTAATCATAAAACATTTCGTGTTAATACGCTCAGCACCTACAATGTTTTTCAATGCGCTGAAATAATGAAAATAAATAATATTGTATGGGCATCAAGTGAAACGGTTTTGGGTTTGCCTTTTGATACCTATCCACCCTATGTCCCCGTTGATGAAGATTACCCGCCTCTTCCAGAATCGAGTTATTCTCTATCAAAAGTAATGGGGGAAGAATTAGCAAGACAATATTGTCGTCGAAATAAGGATATGAAAATTTTTGGTCTTCGCTACTCCAACATTATGGAAGAAAAAGATTACGAGTCATTTAGGGATTTTCAAGAAGATCCATACGTTAGAAAATGGAATTTTTGG
>JAPYSK010000075.1 GCA_029936515.1 Candidatus Thioglobus sp. | reverse complement strand
CCAAAAGTGATATTTGATTTTGTAGAAGGTTTCTTGCGTTGGTCATTAAGGGTTAATGCTTACGTGTTTTTATTAACAACGGATGAGTACCCACCTTTTAGGCTTAGAGAAGAAAGTCAAGCAAAGTCAAGCAAAGTTAAATAAAGAATATAAAAAATTAATTATTTAAGGAGCAAGCAATGGAAATATCTGAACTAGATCCAAAATTGAAAGACACTCAAAAAAAGTTAATCAAGTATCAAGAAAAAACTCAGATGTTTAAAGATTATGTTAAAGGTTTATATATTGATGTTTACACACAAGATGAGTTTAACAGCAGGGTAGACGCCATCTTTAATGAAACATTTAAGGGGGATGGAAGGTGATAACGAAATACTTGGCGTCTCATTAACGACTGTTCATTTGAGGTAGCTAATTCGAACGCGCTCCCTTAAAATAAATTTTTGTACTTTTCCAGTTGAAGTTTTTGGAATATCTTCAAAAATAAATTTACGAGGTAACTTAAAAGAAGCCATATTGTCTCGGCACCATTGGCTTAATTCAGCTTCAGAGGCAGCGCCTTCTTTATTAAGTTGAACAAAGGCGCATGGAGTTTCTCCCCATTTATCATCTGGCATTGATACTACTGCTACTGCCACAACAGAAGGGTGCTTATACAAAACCTCTTCAATTTCGATTGATGAAATGTTTTCACCGCCAGATATAATAATATCTTTAGATCGAT
The DNA here is from genome assembly GCA_029936515.1 of Candidatus Thioglobus sp. Classification (GTDB taxonomy): domain Bacteria; phylum Pseudomonadota; class Gammaproteobacteria; order PS1; family Pseudothioglobaceae; genus Pseudothioglobus. The sequence continues at coordinate 2,726 of JAPYSK010000075.1, read as the reverse complement.
CTTTTAGTTGGATATAGCCATTTTCATGAATAACGCCTAAGTCTCCCGAATGAAACCAGCCATCTTTAAATGATTCATCTGAGGCCTGTTTATTTTTAAAATAACCCTTCATGACAACATTTCCTCTGAACATTACTTCTCCAATTGTTTTGCCATCATGAGGTACAGACTCCATCGTTTCAGGATTCATTACATCTAAGGATTCAAGTGGCAGGTAGCGAACACCCTGTCGTGCTTTAAGGCTTGCTTGCATTCCTTCATCTAACTCATCCCACTCTTGGTGCCACTCATTTACTACAGAAGGGCCATAGGTTTCAGTAAGTCCATAAAGGTGGGTGACGTTAAATCCAGAAGCCTTCATATCGCTAAGAAGCCTTTCAGCTGGAGGAGCGGCAGCAGTAAAGAATTCAACTTTATTTTCAAGTAAATGTCTTTCTTCTTTATCGACAGACAGAATGGTTGACATAACAATAGGTGCACCACATAGATGGGTAACTTTGTGCTTAGATAATGACTCCCAAATCGGTCCAGGCCTGACATGTCTTAAGCAAACGTGAGTTCCAATGATTGCTGACATTGTCCATGGAAAGCACCATCCATTACAATGAAACATAGGCAGAGTCCAGAGATAGACGGCGTGTTTATTAATTGATGCAATAAGCGCATTGCCTTGGGCTAAAAGGTAAGCGCCACGATGGTGTGAAACGACTCCTTTTGGGTTGCCAGTTGTGCCAGAGGTGTAGTTGAGTGAGATAGCGTCCCACTCATCTTCAGGCATCAGCCAATCAAAGTTATCATCCCCTTGAGATAGAAAAGACTCATATTCTGTTGCACCTGAGAGTTGATCGCTTACTGGAAACTCACTGTCATTATAGTCAACTAGTATTGGGCTAACTTGAGACAGCTCTATTGCTGCTCTAATAATTGTAAGAAATTCACGATCAACAATGAGTACTTTAGCCTTAGAATGATCTAGTTGGTAGGCAATTGTTGCGGGATCAAGTCGTGTATTTATACTGTGCAATACCGCGCCGCACATTGGAACCCCATAATGTGACTCCAACATTGCAGGTGTATTTGCGAGCATTACTGAAACTGTATCACCTCGCCCAATACCCTTATCGGAAAGTGCAGAAGCAAGCTGCCGAGAGCGACGATAAAATTCAGCATAGCTGCGCCTAATGGTCCCATGAATTATTGCAGTATGCTCTGGAAAGACTGATGCGGCTCTCTCTAGAAAAGTGAGTGGAGTTAGCGGTTGATAATTAGCCGGGTTGCGATCTAAGTCAGTGTTGTACGGGTTACTCATTATTGATATTACTATTCATTTTGCCATATAGGTTGGCGTTTTTCTATAAATGCATCGATACCTTCTTGGGCATCTATTTTTAACATATTCTCTACCATTACTGACGATGTATAGTCATAAGCATCGGAAAGCGACATCTCTTTTTGCTTGTAAAAAGCCTGCTTACCAGTTTTTAATGTCATGCTTGACTTAGAGGCAATTAACTTGGCCATAGTCATTGTACTTTCAGTTAAATTGTTATCCTCAACAACTCGATTTACTAGGCCGATATGTTCTGCTTTTTCTGAATCTACCATTTCTCCGGTTAGGAGCATCTCCATTGCCGCCTTGTTAGACACATTTCTTGATAGAGCGACCATAGGAGTTGAGCAGAAAAGACCAATATTTACCCCTGGTGTCACAAAACGAGCAGACTCGCTTGCAATGGCTAGGTCGCAACAAGCAACTAACTGACAGCCTGCGGCTGCTGCAACACCTGAAACCTCTGCAATTACTGGTTTAGGGTTGTTAGTAATTAGTTGCATAAGCGCAGAGCACATTGAGAACGCCTCTGTGAAATATTTATGGCCATTGTCCGCACTATTTCGTCCTGCAGACATTTGTTTTAAGTCGTGGCCAGAACAAAAGGCAGGGCCATTTGCGGCAATCACTATTACTCGAACTGCGTTATTTGTAGATGCTTGATTTATTGACTCAGAAAGATCGGCCATCATCTCTTCAGAAAGAGCGTTTCGGCGTTTTTTATCATTCATTGTAAGGCGTAATATGCCATCTTGAGTCAACTCTTGAGTCAACAAATCTTGTTGGATAGGATCGCTAGTATTGGTCATAAGATTAGCTCCATAGTAGCACAAATTCTTAAAAAACTTATTCTTTGTTAATGTTGACCTCTACACTTTTATCTAACGAGTTCGCAATGAAGCAATATCTGTGGGCGCGGTCATGCATTTTTTCAAGGCTAGCTTCATTGACTTCAAAGTAATCATCAAAACTAACAATTGGGTTTAGGGTAATTCGATTAACACTCATTTGGCCTTTTTGATTTTTTCCTAAATAGGCAAAAGCATGGTCCTGATAATCACAAACTGGCCATTTCGCCTTTGCTGCTAAAGCTAAAAATGTCATCATATGGCAGCTACTTAATGAGGCAGCTAATGCTTGTTCGGGGTTTGTATTGGCTGCGCTACCACCCCAGTCAGGCGCAGTATCAGACGTAACTTTGAATGTCTCATTGTAAACCACTTCGTGCTCACTTGAGAATTGACCTGGAATCAGTTCTGATTCTTTTCGGCTCCAATTAATTTGAATTGATAATTCTGACATTCGACTACTTTATGATGTTGAGTTCACGTGTAAGCTCTGAAAGAATTTCTGGGCCATCAGCTCTTAAGATTACAATCTCCTCAAGCCTAACACC
>JAPYSK010000024.1 GCA_029936515.1 Candidatus Thioglobus sp. | reverse complement strand
TGGTTTGGGAGACTCAGAAGATTTTTGAAGATGAAAACCTTCTTGTTAATCCTACAGCAGTTAGAATTCCTGTTGTATATGGTCACTCGGAAGCTGTTCATATAGAAACCAAGGAAAAAATTTCTGCAAATGATGCTCGTAAATTGCTAGAAAAGGCAGATGGCGTCATAGTAATGGATGAAAGAAGTGACGGAGGCTACGCAACGCCTTTTACAGAGGCAACGAACAATGATGCTACCTATGTTAGTCGAATTAGGGAGGATATTAGCCATGAGAAAGGACTCAACTTATGGGTTGTTTCGGATAATATTCGAAAAGGAGCCGCACTTAATACAATTCAAATAGCAGAAATTCTTATCAGAGACTATTTAGCTTAAGATAAAATTCAAATAATGATTACTAAAGAACGGAAAACAAACGAAACTGATATCAAAGTTAGTCTAGAACTTTATGGTACAGGTAAAGCTGATATAGAAACCGGTGTTCCATTTCTAAATCATATGCTAGATCAAATTGCTCGCCATGGTTTAATGGATTTGTCTATTAAATGTGATGGCGACACAGAAATTGATGATCACCATACTGTAGAAGATATTGGCATTACTATCGGTCAAGCTTTCTTTGAGGCAGTTGGGGATAAAAAAGGCTTAACTCGCTATGGACACGCTTATGTTCCATTAGATGAGGCTTTATCAAGAGTTGTTATAGATTTATCTGGACGCCCTGGACTGGATTTGGGTGTAAAGTTCACAAGAGACAGGGTTGGGACATTTGATGTAGATTTGATTAGAGAGTTTTTTCAAGGATTTGCTAATCATGCATTGGTAACGCTTCATATTGACAATTTAAAGGGTGTAAACTCTCATCATCAGGCAGAAACAATATTTAAAGCATTTGGAAGAGCACTACGTATGGCCGTAACGCCCGATCAGAGGCAATTAAATGTTATCCCCTCAACAAAGGGTTCACTCTAGCAGAAATAGGATAAGGATAAAGCAACGTGCAAACAATTGCAATTGTTGATTATGGAATGGGGAATGTCCGTTCCGTTCAGAAAGCCTTAGAGCATGTTGCACCAAATGATCACTGTATTCTTACCAGTGATCCCCAAGTAATCAAGAACTCAGACCGTATAGTTTTTCCTGGACAAGGGGCTATGGGAGCTTGCATGAGTGCGCTAAGTTCAAATGCATTAACAGATGAAATTAAATTAGCTTCCAGAGCAAAGCCTTTCCTTGGGATATGCTTAGGATTGCAACTACTATTTGATTATAGTGAGGAAAACGATGGCATAAATGGACTATCAATAGTACCAGGAAAGGTATTAAAATTTAGAAATAAAGATCTTAAAATACCACATATTGGATGGAATTCAGTAAAACAAGTAGGTGATCACCCACTTTGGTATAAAATTGACAATAATTGTCGTTTTTATAGTGTTCATAGTTATTTTGTAGATGAGGATGATGCAAGTTGCGTTGTAGGTACGACACACTATGGGGAAACTTTTACCTCGGCAATTGCAATTGATAAGCTATTTGCAGTTCAGTTTCATCCAGAAAAATCACAAAGCGATGGGTTACAATTACTAAAAAACTTTGCAAATTGGAACTAAGATATTTAAAAGTATTTAAATGACACAAATATGTTGTTTATTGTTAATTAATAACATATTAATACCACTTAATATTAATTTATTAGGTTCTTAAGACGATTCAGATAGGCATCTTCATCAATTTCAGTATTGTTTTTTTGAGAAATGTAGATCATTTCAGCTATACACTCCATCATTAAGTGTTCAACTTCATGCGAATCTTTATATTTTTTGATTAAATCTTGATATATTTGATTAATTCCTATCGGCTGGTTTATTGATAGTTGATCTTTAAGAGCTAAATGAAGATTTATATGTAGAAATGGATTTATTTCACCTTGCTCTGGAGAGTATTCCGAATTTACATCATTAATAAGATGATGATATTCAGGATGAGCTTGTATTATGAATACTAATTGTTGCTCTAGTGGCTCTAAATATTCTTTATTAAGATTTTTTTGCCAACAACTTGCTAGGAACGCTCTCTGTTTCGTTCTATCTTGAGAAAACACAATACTTAGGCATATTGCTAGATATTCTTCTCTTCATATTCACAAAGATCTAGTAAGGTGCATTCAGGACAGTGAGGAGAGCGAGCTTTACACACATACCTGCCGTGAAGAATCATTAAATGATGGGCTGGCACTTTATAGTCATCTGGTATAAATTTTATTAATTTTTTTTCAACTTCTAGTACTGTTTTTCCTGAGGCTATCGCTGTGCGATTAGCTACACGATAGATGTGAGTATCAACTGCTATTGTTGGTTGCCCAAAAGCGGTATTTAGAACTACATTAGCTGTTTTACGACCAACACCTGGGAGTGCTTCCAATTCTTTTCTGGTTTCCGGTACTTGTGAATTGTACTTATCAATTAATATACGACATGTTTGAATTATATGTTTTGCTTTTGAGTTAAATAGCCCAATAGTTTTAATCGTATCACGAAGAGTATCTTCACCAAGTTCAAAGATAGTTTCAGGTGTATTTGCTAATGGAAAAAGAATGTCAGTAACTTGATTAACGCTCTTATCTGTAGCTTGAGCGGATAGTGTTACTGCCACCAAAAGTTCAAATGATGTTGAGTAGTTAAGTTCAGTTGTAGGGTTAGGTATCTGTGCAAGAAGTCTACCAAACATTTCACTTCTAGTTTCTGCGTTCATTTATGCCTTTTTTTAGTAAATACTGCGTAAATATTATACTTAATTTTTGGTTATTTTTCAATAGATAGGCTATCTTGATTTATAGAAATGTTTGAGCATAAACCTCTAAATCTTGCCAGAGTTTATTTTTTTCTGGTTTGCTAGTTTTTAAGTTATCTAAGCTATTTTCAAAGCTATCAAATGAAAGGAATCCATTTTCACCATTTTGAACTCGAGATTGAACAATTTCAAACCATTCTTCTTGCTCATCCTCGGACAATAATTCAGGATAATTTCTAGCTTTAAAGTTTAAAAATAATTTTAATAATCTTCTGTCTTCAAAGTCTGGATTTAGTAGACCAATTTCATTACTAGAAAGAGATTGAATATGGTTACATATTTTTCTATCTTTATTACTTACAAAATTATCATAAAGAGATTGGTCAATATCATTGCTCATCTCTCTTTCAGAATCTTTTTTATATATTGATTGAACTATTTCTTGTATTTGCTTTTGATTGTTTTGGATATAAGACAAATTCTTCATACATTTATCCATATCAACTTGTAATTTTTCAATAAGCAGAGGTGAAAGCTTGAAGTTATCAGGTTTTGGACTACATACAAACATAGGACTTTTGTTAAATATTAGCTCATTCAGTTCTAGCTTATCAACGCCTTTAGGTAGATCGGATTTTTTTGTAAATACGAGTGTTTTTAATTCATTAGAATCTAATTCTAAAATTATTTCAGGGTCTTGTTCAAGATTAAAAACTATCGCACGGTCGGGATAATCTGGATGGTAGCAAAGAGCTGTTACCATACGAGTAAATGAGCACTTATATCCAAAAGATGAAGAGGTTAGAAGCATAGGATGAAGGAGCTTAACTTGCCTACTGACTTCTTTTTTTTCATTAAGGCTGAGAGCGTAATTGAAAAATACTGGCTGGGTTTCCTGAATAATTTTAGCAATACCAATTGTAGCGCGGACATCTGCCATGGCATCATGCGCATTAGTATGATCTATTGAATTAGCTGGCGCGAGTTTATCTAGCTTAAAAATAGGCCTATTATTTTCATTTTTCACCCATTCTAAGCTTTCATGTTCTTTATGAGCATAGCAAAAACGTGCAACATTAAGAATATCCCATCTCGTATTACCATTTTGCCAATGCCAAGCATAGGGGTCTAAAAAATTTCTAAATAGAGTGTGACGCGTAAATTCATCATCAAAAGCAATAGAATTGTAACCAACAATGCATGTTTGAGGTACTGTAAATTCTTTGTTTATTTTTTTTATAAACTCGTGTTCAATTAAACCTTTCTGTTCACATAACTGTGGTGTTATGCCAGTAACTGCACAAGCTTCTGGAGCAGGTAAGCAGTCATGAGTTGGCTTGCAGTAGAACATATGTTCATCAAGGACATTGAGGTTCTCATCAGTTCTAATGCCTGCAAATTGAGCAATTCTCTGGACTCTTGGCGAAAGGCCAAAAGTTTCATAGTCATACCAGTAGAATGTTTTCATAAATTTATAACATTTATCTATTGACTATATTATAGCTAAGAGCCTTAATGATTAATGAAACTGTATTAAATTGAATTAGATTTAAAACTATTTATAAAATCTAGGATATGTCTATTAAAAAAATAGTGAGAAATATATAGCCAGACTATCTTATCAAAAATAAAACATTTGCTATTAACAACTGAAAAAATCTTAAAGATAAACAGTTGGATATACAGAGAAGAATTAAAAACCCAGCACTGAGGCTGGGTTTATTTAAATAATTCTAGAACTATTTTGGAACTACGTTGGCAGCTTGTGGACCTTTTGCGCCATCTTCGAGTTCAAATTCTACTTCTTGACCTTCTTCTAGTGACTTATAACCATCACCTTGAATTGCTCTGAAGTGAACAAAAACATCATCACCACTTTCTTGTTCAATAAAACCAAAACCTTTTTTTGCGTCAAACCATTTAACGCGTCCTGTTGTTGTAGACATGCAGTCTCCTAAAAAAAATAAAACATGGAAAAGATGCAACCAACCTAATTAACTGTGAAAGCGACTTACTATGAATCAACAACACAACATCAAAATTAGCTGTATTTTAACCAGCAATCGCATTTTAACCTATTATTTTGTATCAAATAAGTCTATTTGCTAGTAGTTAGGACTATCTTTTTGGTTTACTGCGTGAAAACTTTTTGTCTTTGTGTCGATTAGGTTTACCTCCACTCTTACCTCTAGGCTTTCTTTCAAACTTTCTTTCGCTACCTCTTCTTGAAGAATTTTTCTTAAAATGATCACTTTTTTCACGGGGGGAGGTAGTATTATTTTTTTCTGTTAGCTCTTCGATGCTAAGTTTTTTATCAAAAACCCTAGTTTTTTTCAGGATTTCAATTGTTTCTTTAGGCATTTCGTCTGGTAAATCAACAGTGGTAAAGTCTTGAAAAATCTGAATTGCACCAATAAACTCACTGCTAATTTCAGCTTCATTTGCAATTGCACCTAAAACATTGCCAGGTTTTATGTTGTCTTTACGACCTACAGCAACTCTGTATCTACGCATCTTTATTGCTGGATTATCCTTTAGAGGGTCTGCATGAATAGAAACAGAAATTTTGTCATTACTGCTATCATTAAATGATGCTTGATTTATTTCTTTTTCATTAAGGAGTAATGGTTCTGTACCTTGAGCCATTAATGCTAATGCTGATGCTATTTTAAAAGCATCAATCTCGTGTTCTTTTTGGTAATTAAGAATCAGCTCCTCAAAGATAGATAGCTCTTGATTATTTAGAGTATCCGTTATTCTGTGCTTAAAGTTAATAACTCTTTGTTCATTAATAATCTTCGCAGAAGGAAGTTGCATAGGATCAATTGGCTGACGAGTAATTCTTTCTATTGTTTTTAGCATTCTTCTTTCTCGTGGTGCAACGAAAAGTATAGCTTTACCTTCTCTTCCTGCTCTACCTGTTCTTCCAATACGATGAACATAGGATTCTGGATCTTGTGGTATATCATAATTTACAACATGAGAGATACGATTAACATCTAAGCCACGTGCGGCAACATCTGTTGCAATTAGGATGTCAATTTTTCCATTTTTGAGTTGTTGAATAATCCGCTCTCTTTGGTTTTGAGCGATATCACCATTAATTGCTTCAGCCGTAAAGCCTCTAGCGGATAATTTTTCTGCCAGGTCTGAGGTTGCAGTTTTTGTTCTTACAAAAATAAGTAAGGCTTCAAATGACTCGACTTCTAAAATTCGAGTAAGTGCATCTAACTTATTAACACCACTAACTAGCCAATATCTTTGGCTAATTGTTTGAGCAGTAGCAGTCTTTGTTTTTATTTTGACAACCTTAGGGTTGTTTAAGAATTTTTCTGCAACTCTTCTAATTACATCGGGCATTGTGGCTGAAAAAAGAGCAATTTGACGTTCTTTTGGTAGTTTTTCCAATACCCACTTAACGTCATCAATAAAACCCATTCTCAACATTTCATCAGCCTCGTCAAGAACAAGTGCTTTAAGTGAATTTAGCTTAAGTGTGCCTCTTTTTAGGTGATCCATTACTCTTCCAGGGGTTCCTACAACAGCGTGGACTCCTCTTTTTAATGGCCTTAATTGAATATCATAAGATTGTCCTCCATATATAGGCAATACATGAAATCCTTTGAGATGTCTAGCATAGGTTTGAATAGCTTCTGAAACTTGAATAGCAAGCTCCCTAGTAGGGGTCAGAACTAAAAGTTGAACTTGATTATTATTAAGATCGATTCTATCAATCAAAGGAAGAGCAAAGGCAGCTGTTTTACCGGTACCAGTTTGTGCCTGACCTATAATATCATGCCCATTAAGTAAGTGAGGTATGCACTGCTCTTGAATTGCTGAAGGTGTTTCGTAACCAACTTCATCGAGCACCTTTATGAGAGCCTTAGAAAGACCAAAACTATTAAACTTTACGCTTGACTCGTTTTCAGACATGTACGGTGGGGGAGTTAAAAAGGTGAGTATTATACCTTTATTTGATATTCTGCATTGAAAACCGATAATTTATCGCGGTGAAGTCACTAATAAAATAAATTAATCAAGCCATTTAATTGAACAACCCATTGAAGGGATCTGCTCTTTAGGGCCATTGCCGGTTTTAGCAATATTTTTCATCGCTTCAAATAGATCTCGCCTTGCATTTATAACTGACTCCTTTCTAGATTCATCGAGTCGTCCGCGATATTGGAGGCCTAGGTCTTTATTGTAACCAAAAAAGTCAGGAGTGCAGACTGCTCCATAAGATTTTGCAATTTCTTGAGTTTCATCGATTAGATATGGGAAGGGAAAATTTAGTTCTTTTGAAATTTTTTTCATGTTTTCAAACGAGTCTTCTTCATACTCATTAGGATCATTTGACATTATTGCAACACTATTAATTCCTAAAGTTGCAAGTTCCTTTGTATCTCTAATAATTTTATGAATGATTGATTTGACGTATGGACAGTGGTTGCAAATAAACATTACTAGTAAACCATTTGGGCCCTTTAAGCTATTAAGACCGTAATAATTACCATCTACGCCTTTTAAATTAAATTCAATTGCGGGTAGATTAAAGTCACAAATAGGGCTTTCAGTTCCCATAAAGTTCTCCAAGTTCTAATTACTATGATTTTAATATAGTTTGAACAATGTGTCCGGCAATCATAAGCCCAAAAATATTAGGCATATAAGAGATAGCGCTATTAACTTAAATTAAAAAGATCAAGAGTGTTTTGATCGCACTGTTCAATGACTTGCTCAACTGGAATCTTTTTTATTCTTGCAACTCTTTCTGCTACTTGAATTAACTCATCTGAGTTATTATGATCATCAGTCTCAATAACTATAGACTCTATAGGTAAAAACTTTACGATGTCATGAAGTTTGTATGCGTGAGGGTTGACCAGTGTGTTGCCAAAGCCAAATAAAAAATTTATTTTCAGTAAATTTTCTGCTTGCTGAAGACTTCCTGAATATGCATGAATTACACCACGAGATTTAGAATATGATTTCAGCAAATCAGTTACATCTTCAGTTGCTTGAACTGAATGAATAATTAATGGTAAGTTAAAACGAGTCGCTAATGCAACTTGTTCATCAAAAAAGAAGCGTTGTTTATTGCGATCTTTAACTTTTACATAATCTAGACCGCATTCCCCTATAGCTACAGGTTTTTTTTCTTCAATAAGAACTTCAAGTGAATATAAATCTATCATCTGGTGGTCATCAATAAACCAAGGATGAATTCCAAGAGCGTAATGGCTATGGTTGTCTTTTGTACAGCAAGCAATAACATTATCCCAGTTATCTTTTCCAGTTGAGGGAACGATAACTCCCGTTGTAGTGCTTGAAGGAGGGTTAACGTAGTCAAAATCTAAATGTATATGTGAGTTTAGCATTACTTCCTTTGTTGTCTAATGGATAATATAATAACTAGTATTTTTTTTAAGCACAATAAATGCAGCTTTTCCCTAAGAAATTATCGCAGATTTATCTAGTTTTGTTTGTTTCAGCGTTCTTAACAATAACGGGTAATTTTACATTTTTCCAAAAAACAATTTTGGTTTATCCATTATCTGAGAATTGGTTATTTTTGGGATCTTTATTTTTGTTTTTGTTTACTTTTTTAGCTGCATTATTACTGCTCTTTTGTTACAGGGTAACTACTAAGCCAATTCTAATCGTATTGATCATGATTTCTGCAATTGTGAGCTATAGTACAAATAATTATGGCATTGTTTTTGATCATAATATGATTTTAAATACATTTGAAACTGATACAAGTGAGTTTCTTGACTTGGTAAGTTTTAAGTCAATTCTATATTTTTTTATATTTGGGTTATTGCCATCAATTTTTGTATGGAAGGTAAAACTAAAAAAAATATCATTTAAAGCTCAGCTTTGGGAGCGCATAAAAACTTTTTTGGTTTTAGTTATTATATTTGTAATTGTAGTATTAACCTTTTCAAAACATTATTCATCTTTTGCAAGAGAAAATCGTGATTTACGGCTCTATATTACTCCAACATATTATTTGTATTCAGCGACAAAGTTTGTTGACTCAAAATTTGCTACATCAACTAAACCATTTAAAGAAATTGGCCTAGATGCAAAACTTAATAAGAAGTCAGACAAAAGGCGCCTAGTGATTTTAGTAGTAGGTGAAACTGCAAGAAGTGATCACATGTCAATCAATGGCTATGACCTCAAAACGAATCCCAATCTAGAGCAAGAGGAGATTGTTTCATTTGAGAAAATGACTTCATGTGGAACTGATACTGCTTTGTCGGTGCCGTGTATGTTTTCATTACTCGATCGTTCTAGCTACAACCATGCTAAGGGTAAAAATATGAGTAATGTTCTCGATATAATTAGTCATGCAGGCGTGAGTGTTCTTTGGCTAGATAATAACTCGAGTTCAAAGAGTGTAGCAGATCGTATTACTTTTAAGGATTATCGATCATCAGACCAGAATTCAATTTGTAATCCTGAGTGTAGAGATGAAGGGATGTTGGTAAATTTGCAAAGCTATATTGATGAGCAAAATAATAGGGATGTGCTGATAGTGTTGCATTCAATGGGAAGTCATGGGCCCGCTTACTACAAGAGGTATCCAGAGCAATTTGAAGTTTTTTTACCAGTATGTAAAACTAACCAGTTAAATGAATGTAGTGATGAAGAAATAAGTAATGCCTACGATAATACAATCTTATATACAGATTACTTTCTTTCGAAAGTTATAGGTCTTCTAAAGAATAACTCACAAGAGTCTGATGCCGCAATGTTTTATATAAGTGACCATGGAGAGTCATTAGGGGAAGGTGGTTTGTACTTGCATGGAATGCCATATTTTATGGCTCCAGATGAGCAGATTGATATTCCAGCGTTTATGTGGTTTGATGAAGGCTTAACAAAGGTATTTGATATAGACGCCATAAAGAAAAATTCAGAGTTAGCAAAATCACATGATAACTTGTTTCACACCTTGCTAGGACTGATGGATGTTGAAACAGAGCTGTATCAAAAAGATATGGATATTGCGATAAAATAAATTTCAAATATAACCCATGATTTTGTTAGTCGATAGTTTAATTTTAGCTTTATGAAAACTTACATCAAGAATGAAAAGTGATTATAATAGTCCGATTATTCTGAAGCGACATAGAGAAAAGAGTTATGAAGACATTTAGTGCGAAAGCCGAAGAGGTTAAAAGAGATTGGTTTTTGGTTGATGCCGATGGTAAGACACTAGGACGCCTGGCAACCGAGGTAGCTTCTCGTCTTCGTGGTAAGCATAAGGCTGAATACACTCCTCATGTTGATACTGGAGATTATATTGTAATTGTTAATGCGGCTAAAGTGACTGTCACTGGAAACAAGTACAACGATAAAATGTATCATCATCATACTGGCTATATTGGTAATTTAAAATCAGTGCCTTTCAAAGATTTAATATCTAAGAGGCCTGAAGAAGTTATTCAGAAAGCAGTTAAAGGAATGTTACCAAAAGGACCTTTAGGAAGAGAAATGGCAAGAAAAATGAAAGTTTTTGCGGGCAGTGAACATACTCATGCGGCGCAACAACCACAAGTATTAGATATTTAAGGCATATTGATATGGCAGATAAAGAAGTTTATTACGCAACTGGAAGAAGAAAAACATCAGTTGCTCGTGTATATATGACAAAAGGCAAAGGCGTTTTTACGGTTAATAAAAAGCCAATGGATGAGTATTTTGGTAGAGAAACATCATCAATGATTATAAATCAACCTTTAGATGTTGTTGAAATGCATAATAAATTTGATTTTAATATCCTAGTTAAAGGTGGTGGAGATACAGGCCAAGCTGGAGCAATTAGATTGGGGGTTACTCGTGCCTTAATGGCATATGATGAAGCTACTCGTCCTGGTCTTCGAACTGCAGGTCTAGTAACTCGTGATGCTCGTGTAGTTGAGCGTAAAAAAGTTGGTAAGAAGAAAGCTCGTAAGAGTGAGCAGTATTCTAAGCGTTAAAAGTTAGGAAGACCTAATTCAAAAAAACCCGCTTATTGCGGGTTTTTTATTATATTTAAAGTATATAAAGATTAGTTGAAAAAGTCATAACGCTCTAATTGATTGTATTGAATAACTGACTTGATAGAGTCAATATACTCATTGCCAGGATAGGCATAATTAGCTAGACCATCTGCAAGTAAAATTCCTGTGATTGCGTTAGAGTCGTCACGCTGCTCCTTTCTTAATAATCGAAGATCCTCATAGGCATAACTTCGATTAATATTAAGAACATAATAGTCGATACATTCCTTAAGTGATTTAAAGCTAGCTACTTCATGGCTTGCATTTTTATCTCTTTTATTGGGAACAACTCCACACCCTTTTTTGAAACACCATATTCCAAAGTAATTATTGAAATCTTCAGCAAAGCGAGATCTACCCCAATTTGATTCATTAGCTGCCTGAGCAAGCACAAGAGAGGGCGGCAAAATATCAATTACTAAAAGTAAATCTTCTTTAGAGGTTAGTTTTTCAATGCGATATTTTTTTGCTAATTTATCAAGTTCAGAAGCACTTAACTCATTGTTTAATATAGAACTTCTAAGTGCAATTATTTCAGCATTCTTTTGATAAATTACTGGCAGTAGGTAATTAAAGAAAACCTCTTTTCTAACAACAGTATTTTCAATTGAACTAAAGCTCGGTTTGAAAGATGATAGCGATGCTGAAGAGACAAGCGTGCTAACAGAGAATAGAGTGACTAAAAGGCAAATGCTTTTTAGATTTTGTTTGATATTTCTATATTTATTGACCATTTGATAATCAATTCACTATTGAAATTTCAGCCTATTATCCTGTAAAAAAAAAGTTTTATCTTTCTATTTTAAAAAAAATAATAAGACTTTCATAATTACTTCTAAATCAAATAATTCTTACTCAAAATTAATTTTTTAGTGATTAAACTGTAATTCGCATAGTCTTTTATATAGCTCTGAGCTTGCTAATAAATCTTGGTGACTACCTTGGGCAATTAAGCGCCCTTGATCGATTAGTAAAATACGATCTGCATGCATAATAGTTGCAAGTCGGTGTGCTATGATTAGTGTGGTTCTTCCCTGCATTAATTCCTTTAAAGCGGCTTGAACTTTTTGCTCACTGCTGGCATCAAGAGCGCTAGTAGCTTCATCTAATAAAAGAATAGATGGGTCTTTAAGCATCGCTCTTGCGATGGCAATGCGTTGTCGTTGTCCTCCTGATAAGCGAACACCTTGTTCACCTAAATAGCTTTCAAAACCATCAGGAAGGCCATCTATAAATTCTAATGCGTATGCTTTATTTGCTGCTTGTTTGATTTCATTCTCATTTGCCGTAGGATCGCCATATCCAATATTATGAGTGACATCAGCTGAAAATAATGTAGGTTGTTGTGGTACATGTCCTATACTTGAACGAAAATCTTTTGGGTCAAGATCAACAAGATTAATATCATCAACTTCGATGCTTCCTTTGTTGGGGTCATAAAACCTTTGCAATAACTCAAAAATAGTTGATTTCCCTGCACCTGAAAGTCCAACAATGGCAACTGTTTCACCTGCGCTAACTTTAAAACTAACGTCTTCTAAAGCGAATTGTTCAGGCCTCGAAGGATAACTAAAACTTACATTTTTAAAACTTAAAGATAAAGGACCCTTAGTTAACTGTTTTGGATCAATTGGAGCAATAATTTGAGATTTTTCAGTTAATAACTCAATTAAGCGTTCAGTGGCGCCAGCAGCACGCTGAAGTTGTCCATAAATCTCAGAAATAACAGCTACAGATCTTGCAACCATGATTGCATAAAAAACAAAAGCAGCAAGTTCACCAGCGGTTATGATTCCAGATGTAACATCTCTGCCGCCATTCCATATCATAGCTCCCAGACCTGTAAAAACTAGAGTCATTGCTGCAACTATTAATAGAGAACTTTGCATGATGCGTTTTTTAGCTGCAATAAATGCCTTTTCAACTTCGATACTAAATGCTTTTGATTCTTCAGGTTCACGCGTAAAACTCTGCACCACTTTAATGTTTTGAACTATTTCACCAGCATAGGTTCCAATGTCAGCAACCCTGTCTTGACTTTTCCTTGAGAGGGATCTTAATCGACGCCCATAAATTAGCATTGGAAGTAGAATCACAGGAACACTAATAAGAACTATAAGAGCTAATTTTAAGTTGGTAATAAGCATCATCGTTAGTCCGCCCAAAAATAAAAGAGCGCTACTAAGAGCCATAGATATTGAAAAACCAAAAATCGATTGAAGTAATGTGGTATCAGTTGTCAAGCGTGCATTAATTTCACCACTTCGATTGAGCTCAAAGTAATGTGGATGAAGTGTCAGCAAATGTTTAAAGACAGCAAGGCGAACATCATTACTAACTCTTTCTCCAATCCATGAAACAAAATAGAAACGAACAAAAGTACTTACAACCATAATGAGTAAAACAAGCAAGATAGTAATCATTGCTTTACTATCGAGAGCATATAATCCTTCGTCAATAAATAATTTGATTCCCTGCCCTAACAATAGGAATGCTATTGAGCTTAAGATAAGTGCAATACCAGCAATTGAGGCAACTTTTTTATAGGGCTTTATGAAGGGTGCTAAATGGAGTAATAGGCGCAGATCTTGTTTTTGATTTTTTACTGTATTAGTAGTTTTTCTATCAGTTAGACTCATATCTTGAAGGAGTTCCTAAAGGGTAATTATTAAGGAAAGGTTATTCTTGGTTTGGTTTTCTAAGTAAGAGTTCAGTAACAGCTTCATTAGGAGTTTTTGTGCCTTTGATTACTGATAATACCTGTTCACAGATAGGCATCTCAATTTGATATTTATCTGCAATCTTAATTACTAGTTTTAGGGCATTAAAACCTTCCACTGTTGCATTAATATTTTTTATAGCTTGTTCAGCAGGAATGTTGTTAGAAAGTTCTTTACCAAACCTTCGATTTCTAGACAAGTCATCTGAACATGTGAGCACTAAATCACCCATTCCAGATAAACCTTGGAAGGTTATTGTTTCTCCTCCTAGAGCAACTCCTAGTCGAGTCATTTCAGCTAAACCTCTTGTAATGAGTGCTGCTTGAGTATTTGCGCCAAAACCCAAGCCACTTGAAATTCCAGCTGCAATAGCTAGGATATTTTTGACTGAGCCTCCTACCTGAACTCCAATGATGTCAGAATTTGTATAAGCTCGCAAAGAATTAGTTTGAATTGTATCAACCCAAAAATCTCTTGTTGCTTTATCCTCAGAGGCGACAACTATAGCAGCTGGCTTTTTTTCAACAATTTCAGCGGCAAAGGTTGGTCCTGATATTATGCATGGGTAATATCCAGGCAATTTTTGAGTAAAAGTCTCATGAAGAAGGTTTCCATTATTAGGGTCAAATCCTTTTGTTACCCAAGCAATTGGTTTCTTATTTAAATGTGATTTAATGCTGCTTAGTACACTACTAAATGCATAGCTTGGGGTTGCTATAAGAATAGCCTCTGATTTATCAATAACCCCATAGTTACATCCTAATGAAATATTATTACTAAATGGTTTACTTAAAGCGTGGTGCTGAATACCAATCTTTTCAATGCTGTTTTGATTTTTTGCAATTAGAAATATGTGATCAAATTTATCACTTAGAACAATTGCAAGGGCGCTTCCCCATGCGCCAGCTCCAATAATTGTTAGGGATTTTTTCATAATGGTTATTTTTTAATTGGCAGTTCAGCTTTTTGCCAGGCATTAAAGCCACCTTTGAGGCTATATACATTTTGGAATTTATTCTTACAAAGTAGGTCAGCAATACGATCAGATCGAGTACCACTTTTACAATAGACAAGAATTTTTTTTGACTTATCTAATGAGTCAAGCTTGCTTTTAACTTGACCCATTGGGATATTAAGGTCAGAATCTATAAAACCAGCAGAGCGTTCCTTTTCTTCACGCACATCTAATATGATTAGGTCATCATCCATTAAAGTGACTGCACCATTCGTATTTACTATTTCATATTTTTTAAATTTTTCACTATATATGTTAACTATTAGCAAAATGATAAGAGCAAATAGGGTACCTGAAAGTAGAAGTTCGTTCTGTAAAAATTCAATTAATTCGATCATTGTTGATTGTCCTGTAAAAAAGTATTTAGCATTTGATGTCCATGCTCAGTTAGTATTGATTCTGGATGAAATTGAACACCCTCAATGTCATAAGATTTGTGACGAACGCCCATTATTTCTTCTATATCCCCATTTTCCTTATTGGTCCAAGCAGTAACCTCAAAGCAATCTGGTAGGGTTGGCTTTTCTGCAACTAAAGAATGATATCGAGTAGCATTGAGAGGATTTTTCAAGTTCTTGAAAACACCTTTACCAGTGTGATGAATTGGTGAAACTTTTCCATGCATAATTTTTTGAGCGCCTATGATGTTGCCCCCAAATACTTGAACAATTGCCTGAAAGCCTAAACATACCCCTAAAATTGGAATCTTTCCTGCTAACTTTTCGATGAGATTTAAGGAGATTCCGGCTTCATTTGGCGTACATGGGCCTGGTGATATGACAATGTATTTAGGTTTTAAAGTTTCAATCTCACTGATAGAAATTTCGTCATTACGATAAACGCTAACCTCTTGTCCAAGTTCACCAAAATACTGAACTAAGTTGTAAGTAAACGAATCGTAATTATCAATCATTAGTAGCATGTAAAACCCTATTTTTAAGCTTTAATAACTGAGCTTATTTTACAGATAAAAATGATGCAAAGTTCAGGCACTGAAAGTAGCAGCTAGTCTCTTTAAAGCCGCATTGTTTTAAGCGGTCAATGTGAGTTTTTTTGTTTTCGCTAATAAGAACGTTTTCAATAGCCTGACGTTTATTGGCGATTTCCAATTCACTATATCCGTTTGCTCTTTTAAAGTTTAGGTGAAGTTGAGTAATTTGCTCTTGATTTTCATTATCATCAAAATGAATTTTTTCACTTATTATTAAAACACCACCAGGATTTAAGCCATCATATATCTTTTTCAATAATGCAGATCGCTTACTAACGTCAACAAATTGTAGCGTTAGATTAAGTACAACGATTGAAGCATTTTGAATAGTAATTTCATTAATATCTGAACAGATAACTTCTAAATTATCAATCTTTTTCGATAAGTTTTGCTGACATTTTTTGACCATATCTGGTGAATTATCGATAGCAATGAATTTGTTATTTTTATGATCATTATTAAGAGAGATTGCTAGAGTTATTGCTCCAGTAGAAGAACCAAGATCATAGTAATTAGTGTTATCTTTTCCATACATTCTAGCCACTAATCCTACCATTTGAATCATCGAATCATATCCTGGTACAGAGCGTTTCACCATATCATCAAAGACCTCTACAACGCTTTCATCAAAACGGAAGTTTGCTATATCATTATGGCTATTAAAAAGATCATCACGCATAGAGAGTCTCCAAAAAAATTTCACTAACTAGTAATTTTGTTGTACCAATTGTAAAAGTAGATCGTCTTGCCCACGTAGTATTAAAATTTCCTACCTCTAAATGCCCACGCTTAATGAGTGGATCATTGAATAAAATTTCTCCTAACGGCTTCGAGCCAATCTTAAGAATAGATTTCGTGTCCTCAGTTTTAGGAATTAAAGAGCGAGCAAATACAACAGGCTTTTGTGATCCTATAAGTTCAACTTCTCTGACAATAAATACTTGATTTTTTATTGCGCCAAGCAACTTTAACTCACAATCATAAGGTGTATTCTCATTTTGAGAAACTACGTTGACATTAAAGTCAGTATATTTATTTCTTAATTTTGTAGTTAAAGATTGATCATCTAGAATCCAATCACAGACATGTTTAGGTATGCCTTCTGTAGGGTTAAAAATTCGCCAATTAAACTTGTCTGGATTAAACATAGAGGCCTATTTTACAAGAGTCTTCAAGCTTGGTGAATTCTAGAAATAATTAAGCATCGAAATAGTGTGTTTTTTCTTCATCAATCCATCGACTAATAAGTGCTTTTTGACTTTCTAGATTTGCACTTAGCATTTTCGAGGAATAGTAGCCAGCTTGTTTAAGCAAATATGCATCTCTAACTATATTGGCAATCTTCATAGAAGTGATTCCTGTTTGTTGGGTTCCTAAAATCTCGCCTGGACCTCTTAGCTCTAAATCTTTTTGGGCAATCATAAAGCCATCATTGCTGTGACGAAGTATATCAAGTCTTTGTTTTGCAGTCTCACTTAGGGGTGATTGGTACATCAAAATACAAACACTTTTTTCAGCGCCTCTTCCAACACGTCCTCTTAATTGATGTAGCTGCGCCAAGCCTAGTCGTTCTGCATTTTCTACAACCATAAGGCTAGCATTTGGAACATTAACACCAACCTCTATTACTGTAGTAGCAACAAGTAGGTCAATTTTTCCATTTGAAAAATCTTGCATAATAATTTCTTTTTCGGACTTGGTTAATTTGCCGTGAATCATCACAACTTTTTCATCTTCAAGATTATCTGAGAGATAAGTAAAAGTTTTTTCAGCTGACTCAGCGCGAAGTACCTCTGATTCTTCGATTAAAGTACAAACCCAATAAATTTGACGACCTTCTTTTGAAATGTGTTTAATTTTTGTGATTAATTCATCTCTACGTAAGTTGCTTAAAGCAACCGTTTCAATTTTTTGACGGCCAGGCGGTAATTCATCAATAATTGAAGTATCAAGATCAGCATAGGCACTCATAGTTAATGAGCGAGGAATTGGTGTTGCTGTCATAACTAATTGGTGAGGCGTAATATTTGCCTTTTGAGCAAGTGATAATCGCTGATGGACTCCAAATTTATGTTGCTCATCTATTACTACAAGCGCTAAGTTATCAAAAGAAACATTTTCTTGGAAGAGTGCATGGGTCCCAATAACAACTTGTGCTTTTCCGGACTTGATTAGGCTTAACTGTTCATTTCTCTCTTGAGTATTTTGAGAGCCAAAAAGAAAGGCAACTTTAATTCCAAGTGGGTTAAGATAATTGCTGAAATTTTGAAGGTGTTGTCGCGCTAAAATTTCAGTTGGCGCCATAACAGCGGTTTGAAAATTGTTTGCAACTGCTTGGATCAAGGCAAAAACTGCAACAATTGTTTTTCCAGAGCCAACATCACCTTGAAGCAATCTGAGCATAGGTTGTGGCGATGAGATGTCCTCATTTATTTCTTGAATGCAGCGAGATTGAGCTTTTGTTAGTTCAAACTCCAAAGATTTTAAAAGTTGATTAGTTAATGAATTATTAATTGAGAAAAGATTTGATTTTTTAGCTTTTCGAGCCATTTTGATTCTTAAAAGACTTAGTCTATGTGTTGCAAGCTCCTCAATAATTAGTCGTTGTTGAGAGATGTGTTTAAAGGCCTCTATTTTGGATAAATCTTCGCCTTTTTTAGGGTGATGAAGCAAAAATAGGGAATCTTTTAGGCTGGGCAAGGTGTTGTTGGCTATTTTTTCAAAATAATCATCAATTACAGTTGTATTTAGAACTTCTAAAGCTTTGTTAACCCACTGCTTCATTTTGGCTTGAGTGACACCAGAACACAGAGGATAAATTGGTGTTAAAGTGGATTCTAGAAGGGGGCTCTGCTCTTGCGTAATGAGTCGATATTCCGGATGATACATTTCCAAGCCTTGTCTGCCAATTTTGATTTCACCAAAACACTGAATAATTTCACCGCGTACAAAGGCTTGTTTTTGATATTGATTAAAATGAAAAAAACGTAATAAGATCCGTTGATTTTCATTGTCAGAAAGATAACAGAGAAGTTGTCTTTGTCTTGAAGGAACAACTTCAATTCTATCAATTGACATCTCAATTAAAATCTCATCACTCACTTTAGCCAATGAAAGTGGAGTGATAGAGGTTTTATCTTGATATCTATTTGGAAGATGAAAAAGTAAATGCTCGAGATTATGAATCCCGAGCTGGTTTAATCTATCCGAAGTTTTTTTACCTAACCCACTAATCGAAATAACTGGATCAGAGAGAGACGACATATATTAGAAGCTGTATTGGTCTGAATTGGTTACCATTACACCATCCATTTCGACACTAACACCCTTTGGAAGTTCGTTGACGCCGATTGCAGCTCTTGCTGGATAGGGCTCGGTAAAGTAGCTTGCCATAATTTCATTTAGAGTGGCAAAATTATTTAGGTCAGTTAAGAAAATATTAAGTTTAACAATGTCACATAAATTGCCTTTAGATTCTAGACATACAGCAGTTAAATTCTTAAAAACTTGATGAATTTGCTCTTCTATTCCGCCTTCTACTACTTCCATTGTTTCAGGGACTAGAGGAATCTGGCCTGAAAGATAGATTGTTGTTCCTCCTGTAACAGCTACAGCTTGAGAATATGTACCTACAGCTGTAGGAGCTTTATTTGTTGAAATAATGTGCTTTTTCATAAGATTAAATTATAGTAATAAATAAGTTTTATTATATTCTGGATGGTTATTTTTTTGTAGAACTCTTCAATAGTTATTGTCTTGAAGTATTAAAGTTATAGGGAAGACGCGAAATAATTATTGCAGAAAGAATGGACAAAATAAATGCCATAAGTAATGACGAATTATACTGCTTACTTTGTTCAAATAACCAGCCAGCAAGAGAAGGGGAGGCTAGGCCAGCAAACCCCCAAGCCGTAAAAATCCTACCATAGGCCCATGCTGACTTATCAGGGCCAAAGATGTTACTAACTAAGGTCGGGTAAATTGCAATAACTGATCCATAGAGGCTAGCCACTAGAATCATTAAAATTAATGTTAGATTGATATTTATAATGATTGTCAGGCTAAAAAGAGCAATAGAATTTATAATTAAAATTACCACTAGAGGGCGCTTACAACCGAAGCGATCTGATAACCAGCCAGCATATACGCCTGCAACTCCACTACCAAAAGACATTAGCGTAATACCTATTATTGCAATTGTTGCTGAACCACCCGTTGCCTTTATCATAGGCACTGCATGACCTATCGTCATTAGACCTGCAAAAACCCCTAAGAAATAACCAAGCCATAGTCTAAAGAATTTAGGATTATTTCCTTGATCGTTGATACTTGCATTAGCTTTTGCTATGATATTAATTTTAGAATTACGAAATAAAAATAAGGCAATAATAACAAGTATAGAAAGTATAGCTACTCCAAAAATATAGCCAATTTTAAATGTAAATTGATTAAATAATAATGGATAGACTATAGAAAAAACTACGGCACCAAATGCATACGAAGCTGTGACTGAGCCTAAAGCTAATCCAAGCTTTTGACTTGAAACAACAGATGAAACAGCATGAAGTGAAAAGCCATAACCTAGTCCACTCGCAAATCCAAAAAAAAGACCATAACCAATTATCCAGCCAACCCAACTCCCAGTATTTGAAATAAGGACGCCCATTAATGGTAAGGTTGCTATTAAAAATATGATCAATAATGGGGATAGTTGGCGGTAGAGGATGTGTCCAAAAAACACCGCAACTGTGACGCTTATTAGTGCAGTTGAATAGACAAGACTTGAGGCCATTCTTCCTGAATTAATTTGTAATTCAATATTTTCTATTAAAGTACTAAATGCATGAATAGAGCCCATACAAAAAGTAATTAATAGGCAGGCAATAACAACAAATGATTGTTTATTCTTTTCTGAGAGGGCAAGTATTTCCATCAATGGAAATATACATTAAAAATCGCTAATGTAATAAAAATGAAAAGCCTTAGTTCGGAGTGACGCCTCGTATCTTTTCAGAACGACGACGAAGCATTTCAAGTGTTGAGAGTAATAAAATCGAAAAAA
>JAPYSK010000074.1 GCA_029936515.1 Candidatus Thioglobus sp. | reverse complement strand
CAAAAACAACAAATATTTGCCTTCTAGCTCCGCTTAAAAATTGTAACCCGTAGTAGAGCCAATAACGCTTACGCAGAATAATTTTTTTAGTTTGAACTACTTTTTCAGGAAATAAGGAAAAATGCTGCCAACAAAATACAACTATAAAGACTGAAGCACTACCACCAATCATATAAATCCATAAATACTCAATTTGAAATTGCTCGAACATTATCCAAACCAAGCCAAATGCTATGATTGATGCCGCTGAGCGAGTAGCGATAACTCTACCCAAAAATTCAGCTGTTTTTTCTTTATCAACCCACTGTAGTGTTAATGAACTATTAATTGCTTCAAAGTAATGATAGCCAACAGACATAACAATCGTTGCTAGATAAAAGGTCATATTTGTTTGAACTAAACCCGTTAACATGACTCCAATTCCAAGCAGTGCGAGTGACACATAGGCAAGCTTTTGCTCTCTAATGAAGGCTAAAACTAGAATGACAGTGAAAGCCAGAAACCCAGGAATTTCTCTTAGACTTTGAAGTATTCCCATTTCTGCACCATTGAAATTGATCTTTTCAATCGCGAAATTGTTTAGCAGATTAAGCCACACAGCCCAGCTTATTGCCGAACCTACAGTCATTAGAAGGATTAATAGTTCTGGTGATTTTCGAGCTATTTTCATATCCTGTTAATATACCTTTAAAGCTGTAATGCAAAAGATCTTTAAAGTCTTAATTTTGACTAAGATAAGTGCGCTATCAAGGTAAAATAAATTTTTTAATTTTTATTCATTAGTTATGCCAAATGTAACATTGCCAGATGGCACAGTTAAATCTTATGATCAGTCGCTAACTGTGGCTGATGTGGCATCTTCTATTGGATCTGGTTTGGCAAAGGCTGCAATAGCTGGCGAGATTGATGGTCAATTAGTCGACACCTCTTATGTAATTGAGAGTGATTCCTCTCTGGCAATTATTACTAATAAAGATGACAAGGCTCTTGAAGTTATTCGTCATTCTACTGCACACCTTTTAGCGCAGGCAACACAGCAACTCTATCCCGATGCACAGGTCACTATTGGTCCTGTTATTGATAACGGTTTTTATTACGACTTTGCTTATAAGGATGGCTTTTCTGAGCAAGATTTAGCGAAGATTGAGAAAAAAATGAACGCCATTGTGAAGCAGAATTTATTGATAGAGAGAATGGAAATGACTCGAGAAGAGGCCATTGATTTTTTTAAATCAATGGGCGAGCATTACAAGGCTGAAATTATTGAATCGATTCCTACTAATGAGGTCTTATCTCTATACAAGCAAGGAGATTTTGTTGATCTTTGTCGTGGTCCTCATGTTCCGTCTACAAGTAAGTTAAAAGCATTTAAGTTAATGAAACTAGCTGGTGCTTATTGGCGCGGAGATTCAAGCAATGAAATGCTTCAAAGAATTTATGGAACGGCTTGGGAAAACAAGGACGACTTAGAAACGCATTTGCATCGCTTAGAAGAAGCTGAAAAAAGAGACCACAGGAAGATTGCTAAGGTTCAGGATCTTTTTCATACCCAGGAAGAGGCGCCAGGAATGGTTTTTTGGCACCCAAAGGGTTGGACTCTCTATCAAATAATTGTTCAGTATATGAGCCAAATCTTTAAAGATCATGGCTATCTAGAAGTTCACACACCTGAAGTAATTGACAGGACGTTATGGGAAAAGT
The DNA here is from genome assembly GCA_029936515.1 of Candidatus Thioglobus sp. Classification (GTDB taxonomy): domain Bacteria; phylum Pseudomonadota; class Gammaproteobacteria; order PS1; family Pseudothioglobaceae; genus Pseudothioglobus. The sequence continues at coordinate 1,817 of JAPYSK010000074.1, read as the reverse complement.
CAGGACACTGGGATAAGTTTGGTGACGCTATGTTCACAACCCACTCAGAGAATCGTGACTACGCTGTTAAGCCGATGAATTGTCCAGGACATGTGCAGATCTATAACCAAGGCCTTAAGTCATATCGAGATTTACCATTACGTTTAGCTGAATTTGGCTCTTGCCACCGTAATGAACCATCCGGCACTCTACACGGAATTATGCGTGTTAGAAATTTTGTTCAGGATGATGCACATATTTTTTGTACAACAGATCAAATTCAGAGTGAGGTGTCTGCATTTATCGATCTGACATTTGAAGTCTATAAGCATTTCGGATTTGAAAACATTGACATTAAGCTCTCTACTAGACCTGAGAAACGAGTTGGCTCTGATGAGGTTTGGGATCAAGCCGAAGCAGCATTAGCGGAAGCTCTAGACGCCAAAGGTATTGAATGGGAACTTCAAGAAGGTGAGGGCGCCTTTTATGGACCCAAGGTTGAGTTTGTTTTGAAGGATTGCCTGGACCGTGAATGGCAGTGCGGCACAATACAGGCAGATTTTTCTATGCCAGAGCGTCTTGATGCGCAGTATATTGCTGAGGACGGATCTAAGCAGACCCCAGTTATGCTTCATAGAGTTATCGTTGGATCTATTGAGCGATTCACTGGAATTTTGATTGAACATTATGAAGGTGCCTTCCCTTCATGGCTTTCTCCAATTCAAGCAGTTATTTTAAATATTTCCCAAAAACAAGAGGAATTCTCTAAAAAAATAGAGAACCAGTTAAAAAAACAAGGACTTAGAGTGATTTCGGACTTGCGGAATGAGAAGATAGGCTTTAAAATACGCGAGCACTCGATGCAACGTTACCCATATATTTTAGTAGTGGGTGATCGAGAAGTAGAAAATAACCAAATTTCTGTTCGTCGGAGAGGCGGAGAGGATTTAGGTTCGATGCCTGTTGAGGCGTTGATTGAGTTAATTAAACAGGAGTAATTATTAAAAGACCAAATAAGGTAACGACAAGGATTAATCAATATATTAATTCACCAGAGCTCAGAGTGTTAAATAACAAAGGTGAACAGTTGGGAGTCCTAAGTAAAGATGAGGCACTTGAATTAGCTATAAATGCAGGATTAGACCTAGTTGAAGTTTCACCAAATGCAGATCCGCCAGTATGTCGAATTATGGATTTTGGTAAATTTCAATATGAACTAAAAAAGCAGAAGAGTGACGCTAAGAAGAAACAGAAAAAAACTCAGGTAAAGATGATAAAGTATCGTCCAGGAACTGAGGAGGCAGATTACCAAATCAAGTTTAAGAAATTGGTTGAATTTATAGATAATGGCGACAAAGTCAAAATAGTTATTTGGTTTCGTGGTCGCGAAGTTCAGCACCGAGAGATAGGTGCACAGATGTTAGATAGAATTGAAAAGGATACTGAAGAATTTGCCGTTTTAGAACAACGAGCAAAAATGGAGGGTCGCCAGCTTGGCATGATGCTAGCACCCAAATCGAAGAAGAGTAAGGCGCAAGCCCGAAAAATTGAACCCAAAAAGGGTGAAGGAGTAAATGATGCCGAAGTTAAAGACCAATAGAGGTGCTGCAAAGCGCTTCACAAAAACCGCCAGCGGCGGTTACAAAAGTAAACACTCGCACTTGAGGCATATTCTGACCAAGAAGAGTACTTCTAGAAAACGTTCTTTGCGTTCACCAGATTCCATTGAAAAGGTCGATGTTCCAATGGTTAAAAGATTGTTACCTTACAGTTAAACTAGGAGTATTACTATGGCAAGAGTTTCAAGAGGTGTGCAGGCGCATGCCAAACATAAAAAA
>JAPYSK010000073.1 GCA_029936515.1 Candidatus Thioglobus sp. | reverse complement strand
TCCGACACCTCAATCATTCTATATCTTTCAGATGACTGAAACTGCTCTACCCACAGCCATGTTCCTAAAGCCTGTGCCAACAGGATTCCAACAAAAAGCACAGAGGTCATTCTGGCAACAACAGTTTTTGGTGTTATCCAATTAAGAATGGAGTTTTTTTTTGTCAATTTTTTAAAAGGAGAACATATCCCTTACCTCTTACACTTTGAATAATTTCACCTTCAAAATGATTACTAAGTTTGTGACGCAACCGACTTACAATAGTGTCAATTGATCGATCTAATGGATCTACCTTTCTGCCATGCAACAACTCACCAATTTCATTTCTACTTAAAACCGCACCTATCTGCTTATGAAAAACACAAAGTAGATCAAACTCAGTACCAGTTAAATCCAATTCTTCTCCATTAACAAATGCACTCCTGGCTGCATAATTCATGACTATGTTATTATCTACATCTTCTTCTTTTTTTACTTCTGAACGTCTAAGAAGAGCCTTGATTCTTGCTAGAAGCTCTCTTGGATTGAATGGCTTACCCATATAATCATCAGCTCCTAGCTCTAAGCCTAATATTCGATCTAGGTCATCACTAGCAGCGGTAAGCATAATAATGGGTATGTTCGACTTTTGACGCAACTTTTTACAGACCTCAAGACCGTCTACCCCAGGAAGACCAAGATCTAGAATTACTAGACTAAATTTTGAGTAATCTCCAGCTAAGAAGGATTCTCCATCAGAAAAAGATCCAACTTCAAATCCATTTTTTGTCAGATATTGGTCTAATAACTTAAGGATTTCTGGATCATCATCAATGATTGCGAGCCGCTTCATTATTACCTACCCTTAATATTCTATTAGTGAATATAATTTAGTAAAAAGCTCTTAGTATAAACAATGACAGTATTTTTGCAATTTTATAAGCAAAAAAAAATCCTCAAAAGAGGCTTTTTTATTTCTTTTAAATCTTTCTTACATTAATTAAATTACTAACAACTCATTCCAGCTTGTGGTATATCTATTTGACCTAAAATTAGCCCTTGGAAGCCACCTGTTATTACCTACCTCACTGGCATATTTAATTGATTCGTTAAATCTTTCATTAATACCCTTTATAGCGTTAGATTTTTTATGAGCCAATACCTGTGATTGACTATTTTGATTTATTGAAAAAAGGTCTTGTTGTCGGTAGTTTTTGGTTAGATTACTTAATACCACACCCCCTTTATAAAATGAATAGCCGGGCTTATAAATAAGCTTTAGTATTTTAGCTATTAGCGGAATAAGTTGGGATTCATCCTGGATAGCCGTTGTCATCCCTACAGTTTTTGATAAATGAATACAGGTCTTATTTTTTTTATGGGGGTTGGTATAAATAAAGACGGTAATAGTTGTCGTTGCTAATTTATGATCATTTAGTTTATTGACAGCCTTTCTGGCAAGGCTAGTTAAAGCTTGGTTCAACTCATGAAATTCCTTTAAATCAGAACCAAAAGAACGAGAAGAGACAATCTGCTGCCTTGTTGGTGGAATGGACTCAATGGGAACACAAGAATTACCATAAAGCTCTTGATAAACCTTCTTTCCATTAACCCCTAAAAGGGTTTCAATGACACCAATATCTGCTTGATAAAAGTCATAGCTAGAACTAATACCAATACAATTAAGCTTTCTAGTGCTCTGCCTTCCTATACCCCATAAATCACCCACTTCAACAGATCTTAATAACTTACAGTACCTTTCATAGGGCAGCTCATCTATATCAAAAACACCATTAAATTTTATATACTTTTTAGCAATTCGATTGGCGAGTTTTGCTAGAACTTTAGTGCTACCCATTCCAATACATACTGGTACCCCTGTCCAACTCTTAACTTGTCGCCTTAAGGACTGCATATGGTTTATCAAGTGAAATGGTAACCCTGCTAAATCTATAAAGCTTTCATCAATAGAATAAACCTCTTGAATAGGGGAATATTGGCTAATAACTCTCATTACTCTGGAGGACATATCTCCATACAAAGGATAATTAGAAGATTTAACTACAACGCCATTTCTAACAATCAGATCTTTTACTTTAAAATAAGGTAGTCCCATTTTAATACCCAATGCTTTGGCTTCATTAGACCGTGCAATAATGCAGCCATCGTTATTAGAAAGGACAACAATCGGTTTTCCTTCTAGCTTTGGCTCAAAAACTCTTTCACAGGAGGCATAAAAGTTATTACAGTCGACTAATGCAAACTTAGCTTTATTAGTCATACTGATGTATCACCGAGGTCACAACACCCCATATGGTGAGCTCATCAGTACCTCTAATCTTAATATCTTCAAACTCAGGATTTTCAGCCTTAAGGGTTATACTTCCCTTGTATTTATGTAGGCGTTTAACGGTAAACTCACCATCAACAACTGCGATGACAATCTTTCCACTTTTGGGAGTCAATGATTTGTCAACTATTAATATATCGCCTTGATGAATTCCAACTCCTATCATTGAATCACCCTGAGCTTTTACAAAAAAAGTAGCCTCCTTGTGATGAATAAGGTGAGTATTTAAGTCAAGCGTATCCTCTAAATGATCGTCTGCAGGAGAAGGAAAGCCCGCCTGTACGCGCGAGGTAAAAATTGGAATCAAGAGTTCCACTGTATTGTTTTTAGTCAGAAAAACCTCAACCCCTGACTTGATTTGAGATTTATACATCTCGATAGAAGGAAGGATAGAATCAACAAGACTAATGGGCACTCTAAGAACTTTAGTTTCTTCCTTAAAACTGCCTGAATTTTTCTTACGACCAGCACCCTTTCTGGCGCCTCCATGACTGTGTGTATTCATAATCAACTTGATTTATGTAACAATATTCAAGTTGGAATTATAAATCAACTAATATAGCAAGTCAACGATAGTGATAAGAAAAAAAATTAAACGCTAGCTAATTGTCGTAACTTTTTTGCAGCATTGCTGTGACGGGAAATTAGCTCAGCCTCATCTTTGCCAACAATTTTTCCATCAACAACTCTCCACTTTCCAGCAATCATAACTCTATCGGCCTTTTGTGCGCCACACAAAAGAAGAGCTGCCAAAGGGTCGTGGCTACCAGAAAATCTTAATTCATCTAACTTAAATAACGCAAGATCTGACTGCTTCCCGACTGCTATCTCACCAATATCACTCCTACCTAAAAGCGCAGCTGAACCCTTGGTTGCCCAGTTATATACCTGCTGATGAGTAATCTTTGAAGCGCCATAACGCAAGCGCTGCAAATACATTGCCTGTCTAAGCTCTGCTATCATATTGGAGCCATCGTTAGAGGCAGAGCCATCAACACCAAGGCCAATTGTAGAGCCAGCACTTTCAAGTTCAAGGCTGTGACAAATGCCTGAAGCCAGCATCATATTAGAGCTGGGGCAGTGACAAATACCGACCCCAGAGCCACCTAACTTTTGCATCTCCTCTTCATTAAAGTGTATTCCGTGAGCTAACCAAGTTCGATCTGACAACCAACCAACACTTTCAAGATAATCCACAGTCCTTAAGCCAAACTTATCTAAACAAAAATTCTCCTCATCTATCGTCTCTGCTAAATGTGTATG
>JAPYSK010000072.1 GCA_029936515.1 Candidatus Thioglobus sp. | reverse complement strand
CTTGCTGTAAACAAGCCTTGTGCATTAGAGCTCTTAAGAAATAACAATTGAGATACTGGTTAAGAGTTATTTGCCAGGAAAAACGTTCATAACACATATCCCCACCAGTACTAACCCCTCTCTTACCAGCCCCTGACGTAATTCACAATGCGATTAACATCTGCACCTTGCCCATAAGCGAGGGTGATACATTCACGTTTGTATTAATTGTTTTAGCATGGCTATATATAGGTCCACCTTGTTTGCAATTACTCATGTTTATAAAAATATATATAATTCGAAATTTATAAAGTCAAGGTTTGACAATATTAATTGCGTGTGACTTTCGGTTTCTTTACTAAGAGCCATTAATGATGGACGGTTGTAAGTTTTCTAAAGCTGACACAGCAACTTCGAGGTCAGCTTTCTCATGAGCGGCAGATATCTGAAAACGAATACGGGCGGTATCTTTTGGTACTACTGGATAAGAGAAGGCAATTACGTATATTCCTTCTAGAAGCAATTGATCTGCAACATTCTTTGCTGTTGATGCATCTCCGATCATTATCGGCACGATGGGATGATTGTCAGGTTTGATTTTAAAGCCAGCACTTATGATGGAAGTTCGAAAATACTTAACATTTTCATGAAGCTTTTTGATTAGATTCCTGGAGTTAGAAATAAGATCAATTGCTTTGAGTGTAGCGGCCGTAGTAATTGGTGATAGGCTATTAGAATACAAATAAGGTCTTGACCTCTGGCGCAAAATATCAATCACCTCTTTTCTCCCACTAGTAAAACCACCAGAACCACCTCCTAGAGCCTTACCAAACGTGGAAGTGATAATTCCTACCCGATTAATAACATTTCTATATTCAATACTTCCGCGACCAGTATTGCCAAAAAAACCTGTGGCATGTGAGTCATCAACCATAACATATGAGTTGTAACGATCGGCGAGGTCACAGATTTCATTTAGAAGAGCAACATCACCATCCATACTGAAAACACCATCGGTTGCAATAATTCGATATCGATATTTTTGTGCACTTTTTAATTTGGTTTCTAAGTGGGTCATGTCTGCATGGTTGTAACGAAATCGTGTTGCTTTACAAAGACGAACACCATCAATAATGCTGGCATGGTTGAGTCGATCGCTAATCACGGCATCTTTCTCTGTTAATAAAGTTTCAAAGAGCCCTCCATTAGCATCGAAACAGGAAGAATAGAGAATTGTGTCCTCCGTTTGAAGAAAATTGGAAATCTTTTGCTCTAGTTGCTTGTGAATTTCATGAGTACCACAAATAAAACGAACAGAAGCCATGCCATAACCGTAAAGATCCAAGGCCTTTCTTGCAGATTCAATAATTTCTGGATGATTAGCTAGTCCCAGATAATTATTGGCGCAAAAATTAAGAAGTTTCCCCTTTACAGTAAAAAGATGAACTCCCTGGGGAGAAAGTATAAAATGCTCCTCTTTATAATGATCAGACTCGTAAATGTCTTTGAACTGAGCCCGAAGGTGACTGTAAAAACTAATGGTATTTTGTTTAGTCATGTTTGAAAATAATTTTTGGATATTTTTTTATGGCATTTTCAAATCTTGTTTTGTCAAAATTCCTAAAAGAAAAAGTGGTTCCATTGCCTTGATTAAGGATAACTTTGAAAATTTTGTCTTGTAAACCATGGCTCTTAGACATTAGTAAATTACTAACAACATACCAAGTTTGAAAAACTTTTCGGCCAACAACACCATGCAAGGATTTACCATGCAGGATTATATTTTGAAACTGGGTTAACGTGTAATCTCCTGAAGAAAGACCAAATAAAATAATATCGCCTCCAGCACGTGTTGAAGAAATAGCAGTATTTAAAGCCTGGTTACTACCAGACATTTCAAAAGCGACATCGACTCCTTCGCCGAAACATTTGATCCGAATTTTGTTAGTAATTTCTTCATTCGGATAAAAACTAGGTGATTTTTTTGGGTCTGTGTAATCTTGAAAGGTGAAATCAACCTCAAGTTTTTCTGCGATTTTTAAATTTTCTTTTTTATGATCGACACCAATGATCGTGGATGCTCCCATTGCTCGGGCTGATAGAATTGTCAAAAGTCCGATTGTTCCACAGCCAAAAATAGCAACGGTCTTCCCCCGAAGATCGACTTTACTACAGGCATGAACAGCATTTCCTAGAGGTTCTTGGATGGCAGCTACCTCGGGCCTAATTTCATCCAAATCTGTCCGCCATAATTCTTTTGCAGGTAATTTGATTTGTTCGGCAAAACAACCATTTGTAGAGATACCAATAATAAGGTGATCTGAACAAACATGGGCATCTCCAATTTTACATTGATGGCAACGACCACAAAAAATGTGAGACTCAGTTGAAACAATATCGCCAGTTTTGTACCCATAATGGCTTTTAGAATATGAACCTGGTTCAGTAATTTTTCCCAACAGTTCATGACCACAAATTCTGCGCTCACTGCTTTCTTGATCAAGTGAATCAAAAATGATTTCTTTAAACGCTTGGCGAAACCAGATACTTTTATCTGAACCGCAAAATCCGGTGTAAAGGGGTCTGATGATACATTTATTGGAATCTTCTGGGAAATGAGTCTCGTCAATTTTTGGTTCTGGCAAATCAACTTGATTCATTCCTTTTGATTCTTCCCATTTGTCTCGAGAAATATCTAAAACTAAAGCTTTCATAATCAATCCACTATATGTCTAAAGAACGATTTTAAATATTTTATTGGTTTTAAACTTTGGCTAATCGTTTCATTGATTTGAAGAAATAAAAGTATTTGCATAAATCGCTTCTTCGTCTTTCTACGCGGACCCGGGAAGCAAGCTTAAGAACAGTACTTATCTTTTCTTGACTTGATTGGAAAGGTTTAAAGGAACTATCTTTTTGAGTTAATGGTATTGTCCAATAGAGTGGTCTGATTCTATGTATATGCTTCTTTGGCTTGGCTTCCCTGTTACGAACAATATCAGCAGATAACATTTTTTCCTCCCACACTTATTCAAGATGGAGTTAATTGAATAATTATTCCCAGAAACATTCTGAATTGATTGCAATGCGATATGGAATATTATTTATATATGAATATCTTCTTGTATGTTTAATAAAATAATTACTGAGTAAAATGAAACCGATTAAAGAAATTACTATAAAACTACAGCTTAATGAGTCCGACTTTATTTTATATGAAATCGATAAGGCTAAAGTCCGGTTGGAGGCTCTTAATAAACTCCCTAAGAAAGGAAGGCTCGTGCTTGTCTCGGAGATTACGCCAACCGCAACTGGGAAAGGAAAGACCACAACTACGATAGGTTTAGGTCAAGCAATGGCACTGCTTGATAAATCTGTTTGCTTGGCACTTCGAGAGCCCTCTTTGGGCCCTTGCCTGGGTATAAAAGGCGGGGCAACTGGGGGAGGATTAAGTCAGGTTCACCCCATGGAGGAAATTAATCTTCATTTTACAGGCGATTTTCATGCGGTAACAGCTGCCCACAACCTGCTATCCGCGATGTTGGATAATAAGATTATCATGAAGGGCTATCAAATATTGATCCAAGAAGAATCATTTAGCGGCGCGTAATGGATATGAATGACCGAGCACTAAGAAATATTACCCATTGGCTTGGGAGGTGTAATGCAAGTAGTTCCCAGAGAAACAGGGTTTGATATTACAGCGGCATCCGAAATCATTCGGGAAAATTGATTATCAGTTTCAACAAAAACTATTTTAAAAACTGACTATGAGGAAGATTAGTTGTGCTCATAAGGT
>JAPYSK010000071.1:1795-3893 GCA_029936515.1 Candidatus Thioglobus sp. | reverse complement strand
AGCTTATCAAGAGGTAAAGAGAGCATTTTTATGAATTACAATAATGAAACTAGATAAGGACTAAAAACTTTTCTAGAGAAAGGGTTTAGCCTTGTATAATGCATCTGGATTAGTCTAGTGTGATTGGCTGAATTGCTACTTCCTTATAGCTAGTAAAAAAATATTTGAGAGTTAACTATTAACTCCATTTTGGGAGTCCTTATTACAATTTGGGCTAAAGTATAAATGTTTGGTGGCAACATGCCCCAACAATATTGGGTTAATAAATAATTATGTTAGGTGCAATAAGAAATAAATCTAAAGGATGGGTCGCTTACCTTATCGTAGGCTTTATAACTGTTCCATTTGCGTTATTTGGTATTCAAGACTATGTCAGTGGTTCTTCAAATACTTCTATTGCATCGGTGGATGGCGAAGATATTGATCTTAACTTGTACTACCAAGAATTAAACTCTCAACAAAGAAACTTACAACAACAACTAGGCGCACAATATTCACAAGAGATAGATAATGTCCTTAAACAAACGCTTCTAGACACAATGATTAATGAAAAACTAATTGAGAACTTTGCCAATTCACTAGATATGGTCACTTTGGATCAAGAAGTGCGATCAGTAATTCAATCGAATCAAGCTTTTCACCTTGATGGTGCATTCTCAGAAGAACGCTACAATCAAATATTGAGGCTCAATAGCTATACATCAACTGCTTATGAAATAGCACAGTCTAAATCGCTGACTCGTGATCAAATCAAGAGAAACCTAAGTAACTCAAGTTTTTTATCATCAGTTCAAACTGCTCAGCTTAATGATCTCGCCTCTCAGGAGCGAGAAGTGTCTTATATAGCTCTAACTACTGATAAATATGAAGATCAAATTAGTGTTTCTCAGAGTGGGATTTCTGATTATTTTAATGCAAATAAATCCAACTTTTTAGAAGGCCGTAAGGTTAAAGTTGATTTTGTTGAGTTGTCATTAGACAACATCGACGAGCCCGAGAATGCAGATGATGAAACGCTTCAAAACCTTTTTGAAGAAAATGCAGAGCTATACACTAATCCTGAAAGAAGGCGTGCCCAGCATATCCTAGTTGAGGACGAAACTTTAGCAAATGATTTACTTAATCAAATCAAAGAGGGTGCAGATTTCGCTGAACTTGCAAAAACTAACTCAGTAGATACTTCTTCTAATGAACAGGGCGGTGATCTAGGTTTATTTGAAAGAGATTTAATGGGAGCGGAATTTGATGAGGCTGCTTTTTCTATGAATGTTGGCGATGTTAGTGATGTAGTTTCTACTGATTATGGCTATTTTCACATTATTAAACTTACAGAAATACAAACTGAGACTGCCCAATCCTTCGAAGAGGTTACAGAGCAGCTAGTGGCTCTTCATATAAAAAATGTTAAACAAAAAATACTCTTTGACTTGGAAGAGGAGTTTGCTAATCTAGCTTATGAGGAATCTCTTGATATGCTTGCTGACCAGCTTGATCTAGAGATCCAGACTTCTGATTTCTTCTCTAACGGGACTAATCAATATGACCAGGCATTTGTCTCAGCTGCATTTAGCGAGGGTGTTATTGAAGAAGGTGAGAATTCTGATGTCATAGAATTAGGTCAAAACCAATTTGTAGTTCTTAGTCTTTCAAGCCTTCAACCTGAACGCCAAAAGGAACTGAATGAAGTAGAAGCTCAGATTGTTGCTACCTTAAAAACCCTAGGTGCAAAAAAATTGATTGATGATTTATCTCTAAGTATTGCTAGTGCTTTGACGAGCGGTGATGAGTTGACGGTCAATAAATTATTAACTGATAATGAATTAGAGTGGAATGATGAGGGGTGGATTTCAAGAGCTACGCAATTACCTTTTGATATAACTAGCGTCGCCTTTACAATACCTAAGCCTATATTAGGTGAGCATACGTATAGCTCTCGGAGTGCTGATAACTCAATATCTCTAGTAATTGACTTAAAGGCTGTTAGGCTTCCAGAAGGGCAAAATAATACTGGGATTTCAGAGATCTATTTAACTCAAGAGAATAATGAAATGTTTGTTTCACTAATAAAACAATTACGTGAAACTGCTGAGATAAAAGT
>JAPYSK010000071.1:0-1695 GCA_029936515.1 Candidatus Thioglobus sp. | reverse complement strand
ATGAAATGTTTGTTTCACTAATAAAACAATTACGTGAAACTGCTGAGATAAAAGTATTTTCTGATCTTCTTTAAAGTTCTAGCTAAATAAAACTCGATATTTTATAAGTCAGGACCTTTTTCGTAAAAGTTATATCCTGCGTCTACATAGGTGACCTCACCTGTAATGCCTGATGCTAAGTCTGAGCATAAGAAGGCTGCAGCATTACCAACTTCTTCGGTACTAACATTACGCTTTAATGCTGAGCTTTCAGCGGCATGGTCTAAAAGCTTTCCAAAGCCTTTTATGCCACTAGCGGCAAGTGTTTTAATTGCGCCAGCTGATACTGCATTGACTCGAATCCCTTTTTCAGCGCCTAGAGCGGCAGCCATGTATCTAACATTGGCCTCAAGAGAAGCTTTAGCAACTCCCATAACGTTGTAGTTAGGTATCGCCCTAAGAGCGCCTAAATAGCTAAGCGTTAACAGTGCGCCATTATCATTAAGCATTGGAAGTGCAGCTTTTGCAAGGGCAGTAAAGCTGTACGAGCTTATTTCATGAGCTTTCAGGAAGCCTTCACGTGTAGTTACTTCAACATAATTACCATCTAGCTCTGCTCTGTCTGCAAATGCAACTGAGTGAACTAGTATGTCAAAGTTATCCCAAGACTTCTTAAGTTCACTAAAGGTTTGATTGATTTGCTCATCACTTGATACATCACACGGAATCACAATTGAAGAGTTGCAAATTTCTGCACACTTCTCAACTCGACTTTTAAGTTTATCTGTTTGATAGGTAAATGCGACTTCGCATCCATTTGAAGCCATTGCTTCGCCTATTCCCCATGCAATTGAACGGTTTGAGGCGACTCCAACAATGAGCGCTTTTTTACCAGTTAAAAAACCCATAAAACCTCCACAATATTTATAATACAATTACTAATGAATTATAAACACATTGACTAAATAGATGCTATTTACTTGATAATTGTTGATGGGTTTGTAGGTTGAATTTTCAACTATAAGTCAATTTTTAAAAAATTATGGTTTACGTATGAAGTACAAAGGCTATTACTTATTATTTCTTGTTTTGGTGTTGCTTGATCAATTTACCAAGCAAATTTTTATCTCGTCATTTGAGGTAGGTCAGTCCATCATTATTAATCCTTATCTTAGCTGGACCTATTTGCAAAATACTGGTGCAGCCTTTAGCATTTTAGCTGATGGCGGGGGAGTTCAAAAAGCTTTTTTACTAGCTGTATCAGTTTTGGTTTCTGTTATTGTTATTCTATGGATTCATAAGACTTCAGAATATCAGCGTCAAAAACTTTTTGGCCAGTTCTTTCTTCTCTCAGGTGCGGTAGGTAATTTAATAGACAGAGCTCAATACGGTTACGTAGTTGATTTCATTGATATGCACACCAATGGGTTTTATTGGCCTGTGTTTAATTTAGCTGATAGTTTTATTTTTATAGGTGCCATATTACTTTTATTCCAGCGAAAACAACCCTCTTTGTAAATAATATTATTGAAAAAATCTAGCAGTTGTTTTAATAATCGTCTTAACTGGTAGAATATAAACTTACTTTAATTACTAACTACTCTTGCATGAAAAATGCCCTATTTTTTTCATTATTTATATCAATCAGCCTAAGTGTTAACGCTGATTTTCTGAAGATGTCAAATGACGCTGAAATCCTAGACATGGAAAGCTCAG
>JAPYSK010000023.1 GCA_029936515.1 Candidatus Thioglobus sp. | reverse complement strand
CCAATGCAACAGCAGAACATGCGTTTGCTTTAATTATGGCGGCATTAAGAAAAATTCCTTTTGCAGATGAAACAACGCATAGAGGTGAATGGCAGAAAAAGGCCATTAAAGGTAATGAGCTTTCCAAAAAAACCCTTGGTATCGTTGGTTTCGGAAACGTGGGAGCCAGACTGAGTAACTTGGTTAAAGGCTTTGATGTGAATGTTTTGGTTTATTCTAAATCATTAGAATCGAGACAAGCAGATTTTCCAGATGTAAAAAATGTTAGCTTTGATGAACTAATTAGCACAAGTGACATTATTAGTTTCCATGGCAAAGCAACTGCTGATGGTAAACCTTTACTTAGTAAAGAACACTACGCAAAGATTAAACCTTCAGCTTTAATCATCAATGCAGCGCGTGGTAATATTGTTGATGAAAGTGACTTAAATGATGCATTAAATGAAGGCTTGATTGCTGGTGCGGCATTAGACGTATACTCAACTGAGCCTGCTAAAGAAAATGTTTTATTTAGTAACCCTAAAGTGATACTAACCCCTCATATTGCTGCTTCGACTGCTGAAGCGTCAATTGTAGTTGCTGAAATGGCAGCTAACCAGGTTAGTGATTACTTATTAGACGAAACTTCGATTCATACTGTGTAGTATTTTTTTTATTCGTTTACAATCAAGTTTTTAAAGTCATTTAAAGCTCACAAAAATACTTAATCTAATGGATAATGCCTTCAGTACTTCTGGTATTAAACATTAACTATTACAGTATTTGATTAACTATGTTACAAGAGCTTGAAATCAAAGCATTAAAAGGTGAATCTAAAACCAGTCGACTCAAAATCAAGCCAGACTCAGAACGTGAGCCATTAAAAAAACCAAAATGGATAAGAATTAGGCATACTAACTCAAATAAAGTTAACGAACTTAAAAAAACACTTAGAAGTCAAGAGCTATTTACTGTATGCGAAGAAGCTCAATGCCCTAATCTTAGTGAATGTTTTAATCATGGCACTGCAACCTTTATGATTATGGGACAAATATGCACTAGAAGGTGTCCTTTCTGTGACGTTGCTCACGGAAGACCAAAATCATTAGATGTAAATGAACCTTTTCATTTGGCCGATACAATTTCAAAAATGTCATTAAAGTATGTTGTCATAACTTCTGTTGACCGTGATGATTTGAGAGATGGTGGTGCTGGCCACTTTAAGGAATGTATAGATGCGATTAGAATTAAAACTCCTAAAGTAAAAATTGAAATTCTAACCCCTGACTTTAGAGGTAGGGTTGAGAAAGCACTTGAAACCTTTAGCGACTGCCCTCCTGATGTTTTTAATCACAATCTTGAGACTGTTCCAAGCTTATACCCCAAGGTTCGACCTGGCTCTGACTATAAGCAATCTCTTACTCTTCTAAAGATCTTTAAAGAAAAACATCCAAAAGTTATAACTAAATCAGGTCTAATGCTTGGTGTTGGTGAAACAAAGAAGCAGGTTATTGACGTTCTTAAGGATCTTAGAACTCATGACGTGGATATGCTAACCTTGGGTCAGTATTTACAGCCAAGCAGGCATCATCTTGCAGTTGAAGAGTATATTACTCCTGAACAGTTTCATAAATATAGGGACATTGCAAATGAGCTAGGATTCTCTCAAGTTGCAAGTGGCCCAATGGTTAGATCTTCATACCATGCAGACCTTCAAGCTAAAGGCGAGCTTGTTAATTAATAATAATACAAATGTATAGTTTGTATTATTCCTTTTTATGAAAATTCCTAGAGATTAAACTTACACTAATATTATGATTAAAACTTTTTTTATAGCGCTTTTATTTTTTTGCATCATCGATGTCTTTACAACGGCTAAATTAAATTAATTTACTTGTATTATGACTATAGCATTTACTTCTGGCGAGCCTTCTGGAATTGGTCCTGATATTGCAATAATTCATGCCCAGAAAGAAAGGGAAGAGAATTTATTGGTTTATTGTGACCCAGATGTCCTAATTAATAGAGCAAAACAACTTAACCTACCTATTACATTAAAGGAGAATGAAACCAGAAAAGCCTCTGAATTGAGTATTTTTCAAGTCAAAACAGACGTAGAAGTTGATTCCGGAGTTTTAAACCCTAAAAATGCAAATTACGTATTAGAAATGATTAGAAAGGCAACTCATGATTGTCTTGAGGGTCAGTGTAGTGGTATTTTGACAGGTCCTATCAATAAAGCAGTAATCAATCAATCAGGTATAGAATTTAGTGGACATACTGAATATCTTGCAGAACTTACAAATACCCCAAAGACTGTAATGCTTCTTGCTACGGATCAACTTCGAGTCGCACTTGCTACAACCCATCTTGCTCTAAATGAAGTCTCTAACAATATTACTCAAGAGTCACTTTCAAAAGTGATAACTATAATAAACAATGACTTTAAGTATTTTGGAATAAAGAAACCACGAATACTTGTTTGTGGTTTAAATCCTCATGCAGGTGAAAACGGATACCTTGGAGATGAAGAAATTACCACTATAATCCCAGTAATTGATAAGCTTAAAAAAGCTGGCTTCAATTTAACAGGCCCAGTACCTGCAGATACAGCATTCACTCCTGACTCATTAAAAAATGTTGACGTTGTTCTTGCAATGTATCATGATCAAGGCCTACCAGTACTTAAAGCGAAGGGTTTTAAAAATGCAGCCAATATCACCCTTGGCCTTCCATTTATTAGAACCTCTGTAGACCACGGCACAGCTCTTAATCTAGCTGGTACTGGTAATATAAGCCTTGGAAGCTTTGAAACAGCCCTATCTTACTTTAATACTCTGTCAGGTAATGTCTCACAACCCTAGAAAGAGATTTGGACAAAATTTCTTAGTTGATGATCAAATTATTAACAGAATTATTTCAACAATCAATCCAAAAAATAATGAAATTATTGTTGAAATTGGCCCAGGAAAAGGAGCTCTAACGCTCCCCATATTAGAGCATTTAGATCATTTAAACGTCATTGAAATAGACAGAGACTTGGTGTCACTTTTAAATTCATTACAACAAGACAAATTAACTATTTTTGAAGCTGACGCACTTCAATTTGATTTTAACCAATTTCCTCAAAAAATTAGAGTTATAGGGAATCTCCCATACAATATTTCTTCCCCATTATTGTTCCATTTATTAGATTTCAGAGAGCAAATTATAGATATGACATTTATGCTGCAAAAAGAGGTAGTTGATCGAATTGTTTCAACTCATGGAAATAAGACTTATGGAAGACTTAGCGTAATGATGCAAGCATTTTTTGAAGTTGAATCAATGTTCGTTGTTCCTAAAGAATCTTTTGAACCGCAACCAAAAATTGAATCTGCTATACTTTATTTGAAAACTAGAACTGAGCCACTTGTTAAAAACCCAAAACCACTTGAAGAGATTGTTAAAATTGCCTTTTCACAAAGAAGAAAAACACTAAAAAACTGCTTAAAGTCAATAATCAATCAATCACAAACAGAGATTGATTTATCACAAAGAGCTGAAATGCTGAGTATAGAAAACTTTATAACATTAATGAATGACTATGAAAAACAAAATTGAAGTTAGCGTAAAAGTAACCTACCTCCCCAGCCAGTCTAATATTTCTGGAAGTCAATATGCTTATGCCTACACAATAACTATTACTAACAACGGAGAGTCTGGCGCTCAACTTAGGACAAGGCATTGGCTAATTCAAGATGAATCAGGAGAGGTGGAGGAAGTTATAGGTGAAGGCGTTATAGGACAGCAACCCCACCTATCACCTGGCGAAAGTTTTGAATATAGCTCTGGAGCAATAATTAGCACTGTAACGGGCTCAATGAAGGGTTCTTATGGAATGATTAATGATCAAGGCCAACGATTTGATGCTGTCATCCCCGAATTCACGCTAAGTGAGCCATATACCCTTCATTAGGCTTATTTATGGACTACGTCATTGGTGACGTTCAAGGCTGTTTCGATAGCCTTCAAGCGCTTCTAAAAAAAATCAATTTTAATGAAGATAGAGATCGACTTCATTTTCTAGGGGACGTTGTTAATCGAGGAAATAAATCTCTTGAGACTCTTCGCTTTATCTATTCCCTTAAAGATAATGCAAATATGGTTTTGGGTAATCACGATTTTCATCTATTAGTATGCGCATTAACACCCAAAAAACCAAATAGGAAAGATACTTTTTTAGATATATTGAATTCTACAGATAAATCCTCTCTACTTGACTATTTACTTACTAGGCCTTTGTTTACTGAGTACAAAGATGCACTTTTTGTTCATGCTGGAATACCTCCTCAATGGAATGAGTTTGATGTCATTGAAAATGCTGAACTAGTTCATCAGAGCCTTCGTGGAAATAATCCAGGTGAATTTCTATCCAAAATGTATAAAAACGAACCAGTACTCTTTAAAAATGAACTAACTAAAGAAGAAAAGTGCCGTTATACAATAAATGCTTTAATGAGAATAAGATTTTGCAAGCAAAATGGTGAACTTGAATTCAACCATAAACTAAATACCAATATGAATCCTACTGGATTTAAGGCTTGGTTTTTGCATTCAAATCGGGCTTTGAAAGACAAAGAGATCTTTTTTGGACATTGGTCAACCTTGAAAGGTGTAGATGTTAATAATATTTTTGCACTAGACCATGGTTGTGTATGGGGTGAGCGACTTACCGCCTATAATTTATCAAATAAAACCTTCACCTCCCAAAAATCCTTGGAAAGAAGTTAGGATGCTCCACTTCGAAGATTAACTGAGCCTTCGTAAACAAACTCTCCTGGCCCACTAAGGTATACATTATTTCCATCGTATTCAACAACTGCATTACCACCTTTTAGATGTACATCAACTTTTGAATCAAGTAATCCAAGCATTACGCCATGAATTACAGCTGCACAAGCACCTGAGCCGCAAGCCAAAGTTTCTCCAACACCTCGCTCAATAACTCTTAATCTAATTTCACACCTATTTAGAATCTGCATAAAACCAACATTAACGCCTTCAGCGAAGTAGTCAGAGCTTTGTAATTTTGAGCCGATAGTTTCTATATTAGACGATTCTAAATCATCGACAACCAAAACCGCATGAGGATTTCCAATAGATAAGACACCCAACTTGAACTCTTCTAATGAATATTCTGTTGATAACTTATTAATATCGAGTGGAATATCGAAAGAATTAAATTTTGGTTCACCCATCTCCACTCGAACGGAGTTATCTCTATTAATATTTAGTATCATTATTCCTGCACTTGTTTCTACAGATATAGGGTTCTTATTGGTGAGATTATTTTTTCTGATATAAAGCGCAAAACACCTTGCACCATTACCACATTGACTTACTTCTGAGCCATCAGCATTAAATATAACATAGCGAAAATCAGCTTCTTTTTTAATCGAGCTTTCAACCATCAATAATTGATCAAACCCTATTCCAAAGCGGCGATCTGACAGCTTACGAATCTCTTTAACTGATAGACTGACATCACCATCGATATTGTCAATAACAATAAAATCATTTCCGAGGCCTTGCATTTTTGTAAAATTTATCATGGTGCTATTTTAACCTTATGTCTAATGGGTTTTACTTAAATACTGCTATGCTAAAATTAACATATTAAAATTATTAATTAAACTCCAATGATTACTCCAAGCCAAATTAATTTAAGTAAAAATAAAAAGGTATTAACAGTAACTTTTGACGAAACTGAGTACTCAATGACTAGTGAGTATTTAAGAGTATATTCTCCTTCTGCTGAAGTTCAAGGCCACGGCCCTGGACAAGAAACCTTACAGCTAAACAAACAAGATGTTGAAATAGAAAAGCTCAATCCGATGGGAAACTACGCTATTTCTATTCATTTCAGTGATGGTCACACTACTGGTATATACTCGTGGAGCTACTTACACCATCTAGGTGTTGGTAAGGATGTGTTATGGCTAGATTATTGTAATAGAGTTGAAAATAGTAGCAAAAACAATTATCATAAAGTTGAGATTTAATGGATTAGATATATCAAACTATAAACAAAAAATTAAATTGTAGTTATTGCGTGTTAGTTTGACAATATGATTGCTAATTTTGTTAAAATTAAACCTACTTCTTGTTTCGGTGATAAATTTATCACTTTTATAGGTTAGAATTTGTCAACTAATAAAAGGTACTAAAAATGAAAAATAAATTAATTAAATTTACATTTCTATTAACTTTATTTTTTTCAATTCAAGTATCTGCCAACCCAATCAATAAAATTAATTTTGTAGGGTTAAACTTTAACTCCGAAAGCACTTTACTCAAAATTCTTCCATTCAAAATAGGTCAAAATTTCTCTTCTTCTGTAAGTGATCAAATTATTGAAGTGCTTTTTAAAACTGGCTATTTTTCTGATATTAAGATTGTTAAGGGTGATAACGACCTTACGATAACTTTAAAAGAGAACCCTTATGTAAAGTACTTTGATATCAATATTAATACCGGATCTGGTTTAGCTGCTTGGCTCAAAAATGAAAAAGAATTTCTTACTGCCAATGCACTTACAGAATACGCTGAGGACAATAAACTTTCGGCTGGAAATATTTATACAAAAACAAAGTTAGCTGATTTTGTTGCTTTTCTAGAGGGCAAGTTTTTAGAGTCTGGTTATTACAATGTTGAAATAGACTCCACTCTTGACCTTGACCAACAAAACAAAATTGGAGTAGAGCTCGATATAACCCAAGGCAACAAGGCAACTATAGGTTCACTTAAAATTTCTGGCGCTAGTCAATTCTCAGAAAAAGAATTACTAAAATTATTTAAAATTGGCGAGGCTGACATGTCTCTAATTAATTACTTCACAAACAAAGATCGTTACTCAGATGCTGAATTAACTCAAGGCCTTGATTTAATTACGAATACATACTTTGATTCAGGCTATTTAGACTTTAAAGTTGTTAATGTAGAAACAAACTTAAGTGAAGATAAAGAAAAAATATTTATTGATATCGAAATATCGGAAGGCATCCAATACAAACTTGGACAAGTTTCTTTTGAAGGAGAACTAGGTAATTTTAGTCTAGAAGACCTTAATGGTGCTATTAACATGAATAAAGGGGATGTTTTTAACCGTAATTCAATAATTAATGACATCCAAAAACTTACTGATATGTTCGCTGACCAGGGTTATGCATTTGTTGATATAAACCCAATTACTTCAGATTTTTTAGACTCTGTTAATGTCAACTTCAATATATCATTAAATAAAAAAGTTTATGTTAATAGGATATCAATATCAGGAAATACTCGAACACAAGATGAAGTAATTCGAAGAGAAATAGGTGTTTCTGAGGGTGGGTTATATTCTAGATCTGCATTGAGGGACTCATTATTAAAGCTAAGGCGTCTTGGGTACTTTTCAGATGTTCAATTTTCAACATTTGAGGTTGAAGGAATGCCAGATAAAATTGACCTGAGTTTCATTGTAGAAGAAACACAGACTGGGGCACTAAGTTTTTCAGTATCCCACAGTAATAATTATGGCATGTCTGTTGGAGCCGGAATACAAGAAAAAAATATTTTTGGCTCAGGTAATACACTCAATGCTGATTTAAAAATCTCCAACTCATTTAACAAACTTAGCTTTTATTTTATGAATCCTAACTTTAATGACGAGGGTCATAGTGTAAGTATTGGAGCCTTTAAGAGTGAAATAAATGATGATGATGTTACTGAAAATTCTTATGAGATCGATAGTACTGGATTAACACTTGGTTATGGAATTCCACTTGCTAAAAATACTAGAATGAATACTAAACTAGAGTACTCTAAAAATAAAATAAAATGTGGAGCGCTTTTTTCAGGTTCAGGTTATGAATTAAGTCAATGCGCCACTGCCAATAAAGATGAGTTCAAACTTAATGTTAACTGGAATAAAAGTACATTGAATAATTATCAGTATCCAACAGAAGGAAGTTCAAATGACTTTGCTGTAGGCATCTCATTGCCTTTGGGTGACTACAGATACTATAACTTAAGTGCAAATCACTCAAGCTACACTCCCATTAATGAAAACGTTACTTTAAAACTTACAGGTAATTTTGATTTAGGCAAAGGCTATAGCGGAAAGGAACTTCCTTTTTATAAACGCTATTTTGGAGGAGGCAGTGGATCGGTTAGAGGCTTTGGAAATAAAACTCTTGGCCCTCTCTACCCCAATGGAACAGCCAAAGGTGGAGAGTTATCACTCCTGGGAAGTGCAAACCTTATAACTCCAGCCTTTTTCTTTGATAACAATGAAAATATGAGACTTAGTGCTTTCATTGATGCTGGTAACATCTACGAAAAATCTTCCAATCTTAAACTTGGTGATTTACGTATGTCAGCTGGTCTTGGCTTTGCATATCTTAGCCCTATTGGTTCAATAGGATTTTATGTGGCAACACCTATTATGAAAAAATCTGGTGACACTATTGAAGACTTTGGTTTCTCTCTAGGCACTGGCTTCTAAAAGTTTTATGAGAGTTTTTGCTCTATTTTTATTAGCTTTTTTAGCTTTCCCTGTTACTGCTGAGTCAATCAAAATTGGCTATATAGATACCGAAAAAGTAGTTAACAGTCTGTCCCAGTATCAACAAGAAAATGCTGATATTATTCAAGAGTTTGAATCAAAAAAACAAGAATTACTTGACTTATTCAATCATATTGAACTAGTTAGAGCTAATTTAAGTAAGATTGATAAATCTTTGAACGAGAGTAATTTCCAGATAGAATTAAATAAAGTTTTAGATCTAGAGTCAAGTTTTCAGCAAGAAACTGAGTATTGGCAAGAAAAAATTAACCAGAAAAAAATTGATTTACTTCAAAAGATTGAAATAGTTGTTAATGAAGCTATTAAAGAATTCGCTATTACTGAAGGCTATGATTTGATTTTGTATGAAAATGCAGCATTTGTAAGTAAGAATGTCAATATTAGTAATAAAATCATCTCAATAATTGAAGAAATGTAATTATGAAACTCTCACTTAAAGAAATTTCAAAACTTATTGAAGCCTCATTAGAGGGAGATCTTTCAAAAGAAGTTGTAGGATTTAATACTTTAGAGGATGCAACTAGTGAACAAATATCTTATGCTGTGAGTACTAAGTATTTAGAGTCTTTAGCTAATACTAATGCTGGTGCAGTAATAGTAGATAGTAGTTTAAAAAAATATTGTTCTACAAATAAGCTTATAGTGGAAGATACTTATTTAGCTTTTGCTAAATTAACTCATCACTTTAAAGAATATCAATCAATAATTAGCATTAATGATATTCAATTAAACATTGATAAAATCAGTTCAATAGAGGGTGTTTCAATCTACCCTGGATGTTTTATAGGTAAAGATGTTATTATTGGTAAAAATACAACTATTGAGGCGAATTGTGTTATTGAGGATGGAGTTCATATAGGAGAAAATTCACATATTTTTTCCAATGTTGTTATTCAAAAAAACTGCCAAATTGGCAATAATTGTATTATTTCACCTGGCTCAATAATTGGCTCTGAAGGTTTTGGTAATGCTCGCACAAATGACAAGAATTGGCTTGCTATTGCACATCTAGGAAATGTTCAAATCGGAAATAATGTTTCTATTGGTGCCAATACAACAATTGATAGAGGCACCATTAAAGATACTGAAATTCATAATGGCGTTAAAATCGACAATCTTGTTCACATTGCTCACAATGTCATAATCGGTGAAAATACTGCTATTGCTGCAAAAACAGGGATTGCAGGAACCACAATCATTGGAAAGAGATGTATGATAGGCGGAATGGTAGGAATTGTTGGCCACTTAACAATTACAGATGATGTCGTTATAAATGCCACTAGCACAGTTAATAGAAGCATCAATAAACCAGGTGTTTATACAGGTTTTGTTCCTTTAATGTATCACTCAGAATGGAAAAAGGTAGGAATGTGGATAACAAAACTTGATAAAATTGCTACTTCATTAAAAATTAAATTAAAAAATATTAAATAGCCTTATGGAAATGAACATTAACGAGGTTAAGAATTTTCTACCTCATCGCTACCCTTTTTTATTAATTGACAGAGTAATCGACTTTGAGGTTGGGAAAAATCTAACAGCAATTAAGAATGTCTCTATTAATGAACCACATTTTACTGGTCACTTTCCTGGCCAGCCGATTATGCCTGGAGTTTTAATTATTGAGGCAATGGCTCAAGCAACTGGAATCTTGGCATTTAAATCAGAGGTTGGACGCCCTGTAACTGGTCAAATTTATATGCTAGTTGGAGTTGATAAGGTTCGCTTTAAAAGAATTGTTGAGCCCGGCGATCAACTTCAAATCTATGCAGAAGTTATGACAGTTAAGCGTGGTATTTGGAAATTTAACTGTAAAGCCTCAGTTGAAGGAGAGATAGTTACCTCAGCTGAAATTATTTGTACTCAAAAAACTGCAAAATAATTAGTTATGTCTATCCATCCCTCAGCAATTATTCATGAAAGCGCCAAAATCCACAAAAGTGTAATAATTTCAGCTTACGCAGTAATTGGTACGAATGTAGAAATTGGAGCAGGCACTGTTATTGACTCTCATGCTGTAATTGATGGCCCAACAAAAATTGGAAAAAATAATCATATATATTCATTTGCTTCTATCGGCGGTGATCCACAAGATATAACCTACCAAGAAGGCCAAGAGAGTAACCTCGTTATTGGAGATGACAATCTGATTAGAGAGTTTTGTACAATTAACCGTGGTACTGAAAAAGAAAATTCATTAACAAGAATTGGCTCTAACAACATGTTGATGTCATACGTACATATCGCTCATGACTGCCAACTTGGAGATCACATCATTATGTCTAATAACGCCTCTCTTGCTGGCCATGTTAGAATTTCAGATTGGGCTATATTGGGCGGGTTTGTTTTAGTTAAACAATTCTGTAACGTAGGCAGACATACCTATACTGGTATGGGTAGTCAAGTTAATAAGGATATCCCTGATTATATGGTTGCAACAGGCATTCATCCAAAAATTAGAAGTATCAATAAAGTTGGCATGAAACGTAGAGGCTTTAGTGTAAGCTCTATATCTTCAATTATGCGCGCCTTTAAGGTTGTTTATCGTGAATCTCAAGGTAGGCTTCTGGACCAAGCTCTTAACGAGCTAGAATCATCAGAGTCTGATAGCCATGAAGTAATGCAGTTTGTAGATTGTATTCGAAACTCACGCGTAGGTATCATGCGTGGCCCAGCGGATGAATAGATAACTCTTTCTTATTATGTCCAAGTCCTTTATAAGGTCAAGTAGTGTTGTAGCTGTAATGACCTTTTTGTCCCGTATTTTAGGACTAATAAGAGATTTTGTTATTGCTCGCTACTTTGGGGCAAATGGTCTAACAGATGCATTTTTAGTTGCATTTCGTATACCTAATTTTTTTAGACGTTTATTTGCTGAAGGTGCATTTTCTCAAGCTTTTTTACCAATCTTAGCTGATGTAAAAGCTAATCAATCAGACCAAGAAGTTCAATTAGTAATAAACCACATTGCCACTAAATTACTTAGTGTTCTTATGCTTATTACCTTAATTGCAGTTGTACTAGCACCTGTAATAATATTCTTGTTTGCATGGGGTTTTTATTTCAACGCAGATATGACTCAATTTCATCTAGCTTCAAATATGCTTAGAATAACTTTTCCATATTTACTCTTAATCTCTCTTACAGCTTTATCTGGCTCAATACTTAATACTTATGACAACTTTAGTATTCCAGCATTTACCCCGGTACTACTTAACATCTCATTAATACTTAGTGCCATTTTTTTATCGAAATATTTGTCAACTCCAATTATGGCCTTGGCATGGGGTGTCTTAATTGGCGGGGTAGCTCAGCTTAC
This sequence comes from Candidatus Thioglobus sp., assembly GCA_029936515.1. Lineage (GTDB taxonomy): Bacteria > Pseudomonadota > Gammaproteobacteria > PS1 > Pseudothioglobaceae > Pseudothioglobus. The sequence goes on along the minus strand of JAPYSK010000023.1, from coordinate 11,609 downwards.
ATTCCAGATCCCTTTTTTATTAAAAATTAAAAGACTTCCGAAAATACAGTTTGGACATCATAAAGTTCTTACAACATTAAAGAAAAGAATGCTACCTGCCCTCTTTGGAGTTTCAGTCTCTCAAATCAACCTATTAGTTGATACAATGATTGCATCAACGCTTATAGCAGGAAGTGTTTCTTGGTTATATTATTCTGATCGACTCTTAGAGCTCCCATTAGCATTAATTGGAATTGCATTAGCAACAGTTGCATTAGCAAAATTAAGTAATTACCATTCCAAAAAAGACAATAAAAACTTTATAGGCACAATTGACAAAGCACTTCTATATGCTCTCATATTGGGCTTTCCAGCATGCATTGGTTTAGTTCTTTTATCAGAAGAGCTTATTGTGACTCTTTTTCAGTACGAATTATTTGATGTAAATGCTGCTAAACAAACATCATTCAGTCTTCAAGCATATGGATCAGGCTTAATGGCATTCATTGCAATTAAAATATTTGCACCAATTTTTCTTTCAAGAGGAGATACAAAGACTCCGGTCAAGGCAGGAGTTGTTGCAATGACCTCGAATGTAATTCTGAATTTAATATTGGTTCAATTCTATGGTCATATTGGTTTAGCCGCAGCAACATCAATTTCAGCTCTAATTAATGCAGCATTGCTTTATTTTTTCTTAATCCAGCAATCTATCTTTAAATTCAACATTTCATTTTATAAAATGCTAATTAAAGTGATATTTGCAGTAACTATAATGGCAATGTATATTTGTTACTTTGAAACACCTATTGAATATTACTTAGATTCTTCACTTTCAGAAAGGGCTTTATCAATATCTAGAACAATTATCATTTCGGCAGTGATATATTTTTCAACCCTTTACATACTAGGAATTAGATTAAAACAATTATGACTACACTTTATTGCATTAAATTAAACAAAGAACTCGAGGGTTTAGAAAGAGCTCCTTACCCAGGTGAGCTCGGTAAAAAAATCTTAAGCTCAGTTTCTAAGGAAGCTTGGCAAATGTGGCTTGATCACCAAACAATGCTAATTAATGAAAATAATTTAAATTTATTTGAAGAATCCTCACAAAAATATTTAAAAGATCAAATGGAGAAATATTTTTTTTCTGATGATGGTTTAGATAAGATTCAAGGATATATTCCAAAATAACTATGAAAATTTTGAATCAAAATGGCTAATCTATTTATTATAGCTGCTCCTTCTGGATGTGGTAAAACCTCTCTAGTTGATGCATTATTAAAAAAATCTAGAAATATATGCGTGTCTGTATCTCATACAACCCGTAAACCAAGACCTGAAGAAGTTAATGGCACTAATTATCACTTCATATCAGTTGATGAGTTTCAAGAAATGATTAAAGATAACAAATTTGTTGAGTTTGCTGAAGTCTTTGAAAATCTTTACGGTAGCTCTAGGCAATTAATTGAAGACAACCTTAATAATAATATAGATGTGATTTTAGAAATTGATTGGCAAGGAGCTCGCCAAGTAAAAATTAACATGCCAAAAGCAATAAGTATATTTGTATTACCTCCCTCAAAGGAGGCTTTACTAGAAAGACTAAAAAATAGAGCCCAAGATGACGAATTAACGATTAATAAAAGAATGTCTGACGCCGAAAATCAAATGAGGCACTTTAATGAATTTGATTACCTAATCATCAATAATGATTTTAATGAAGCTTTATCAGATCTAGAAAGCATAATAATCCCATCAAATAAAGCTTCTGACCGATTTAACCTCTCCCTTGAAGAACAGTCAAATAAACACAAAAATCTACTTAAAAAATTGCTATAACTTAAATTTTTGGTATAATTTAGCCCTAAATTATCGTTTTAAAGAAAATTTATGAGTGAATTTGCATTATCGATAAACAACACATCTAGGGATCTAGAGGTACAAAAGTACCCCCCGATACTAACCCCAGAACAAGAATATGACTTAGCTATTGAGTTATATGAGAATGGCAGTTTATCTGCAGCCAAAAAGCTTGTTTTAGCTCACATGCGCTTTGTCGCTTTTATTGCTCACGGCTACAAGGGCTACGGACTTGAGAATGCCGACCTAATACAAGAAGGAACAATCGGATTAATGAAAGCAGTCAAGCGCTTCAATCCTCACAAAAAAGTTAGACTGTCATCCTTTGCTGTTTACTGGATTCGTGCAGAAATTCATGAATACATTTTCAAGAACTGGAAAATTGTTAAGGTAGCTACTACTAAGGCACAGAGAAAGCTATTCTTTAAACTCAGAAAAGCAAAATCAAACATCTTCCAATCACTTACAAATGATCAGGCTCAAGTAATTGCAAATGATTTAGGTGTTAGAACAAAAGATGTAATAGAAATGGAATCTCGTCTCGAACTAAGTGATGTCGCTTTTGAAGCAAATGATGACGATGACTCCTATATGCCTGAACAATATATCTCAGATTCTGGATCAACGCCAGAGCAATTAGCTTTAAACGATAATCACCAAGAAGACCAACACAATAAGCTTTATCAAGCACTTTCTTCTTTAGATGAAAGAAGTATCGATATTTTGCAATCAAGGTACTTGAAAGATGAAAAATCGACCCTACATACATTAGCAGACAAGTATGGCGTTTCTGCAGAAAGGGTTCGTCAGCTTGAAAACAAAGCTATTAAAAAGCTTAAAGAACGTCTAGAAGGTTAAACCTTCAACGACATTTTTTTTATCTAACACCAGGAGAAAACATGGAAATCCGTCCCTTACACGATCGTGTTATCGTTCGTAGAGTAGAAGAAAAGAAAACAACAGCCAGTGGTTTAATTATCCCTGATACATCAACTGAAAAGCCCTCCAGAGGTGAAGTTGTTGCAGCTGGAAAAGGTAGAATAAGCACCCAAGGCGACTTAATTCCTTTGGATGTTAAGGTTGGCGATACAGTTATGTTTGGCCAATTTTCTGGCACTGAAATCACAGTAGGAGAGGAAAAACTTCTAGTGATGAGTGAAGATGAAATTGTTGCAGTAATTGAAGATTAAAGGAGATATAAAATGTCAGCAAAAGACGTAAAATTTGGCTCAGAAGCTAGAGATTTAATGATGTCGGGCGTTAATACGCTTGCCAATGCAGTAAAAGTTACACTCGGCCCTAAAGGTAGAAATGTTGTTATTGATAAATCATTTGGTGGTCCATCAATTACTAAGGATGGTGTATCAGTTGCACAAGAAATTGAGCTTGATGGAAAATTTGAAAATATGGGTGCTCAAATGGTTAAAGAGGTAGCATCAAAAACTAATGATATCGCAGGTGATGGAACAACAACAGCGACGGTTTTAGCTCAATCTTTAATATCAGAAGGTGTTAAATCTGTTGCAGCTGGAATGAACCCAATGGACCTTAAAAGAGGTATCGATAAGGCGACTGAGGTTGTAGTTTCAGCCTTACAAAAATCATCTCAGCCTTGTAAAAATAGCAAAGAAATTTCACAGGTTGCATCAATTTCTGCAAATTCAGATGAATCCGTTGGCGAAATTATTGCCAGAGCTATGGAAAAAGTTGGAAAAGAAGGCGTAATTACAGTTGAAGAGGGTTCAACACTTGAAAATGAGCTTGACGTTGTTGAAGGAATGCAGTTTGATCGTGGTTATCTTTCTCCATACTTTATTAATAACCATGAATCTATGACTTCTGATTTAGAGAAACCTTTTATCTTGTTACATGACTCTAAAATTGCAAATATTCGTGATTTATTGCCAGCACTTGAAGCAGTCCAAAAGGCCGGCAAACCTCTACTAATTATTGCAGAAGATATTGAAGGCGAAGCATTGGCAACTCTAGTTGTAAATAATATGCGTGGTATTGTAAAAGTTGCTGCAGTGAAAGCGCCAGGATTTGGTGATCGTCGTAAAGCTATTTTAGAAGATATCGCTGTTCTTACTGGTGGTACAGTTATTTCTGAAGAGGTTGGATTATCACTTGAAGGTATTACTGAAGAACATCTAGGAACTGCAAAACGAGTTGAGATTGGTAAAGACAATACAATTGTTATCGATGGATCAGGTGCGAAAAAGAATATTACGTCTCGCATTGGTCAAATCAAAACACAAATTGAAGCAACAAGTTCTGATTATGATAAAGAAAAACTCCAAGAGCGTTTGGCCAAACTTTCTGGAGGTGTTGCAGTCATTAAGGTTGGAGCTGCAACCGAAGTTGAAATGAAAGAGAAAAAAGATCGCGTCGATGATGCACTTCATGCTACGCGTGCTGCTGTTGAAGAAGGTGTTGTCCCTGGAGGCGGTGTTGCGTTTGTTCGTGCTATCTCTTCACTTAACTCACTTAAGGGTGACAATAGCGACCAAAACGTTGGTATTAACATATGCAAACGCGCCCTAGAAGAGCCTTTAAGGCAAATTGTTACTAATGGTGGCGGTGAAGCCTCTGTTATTCTAAATGAAGTCTTAAAAGGCAAAGGCAATTTTGGCTTTAATGCCGCTACAGAAGAGTATGGCGATATGCTTAAAATGGGCATCTTAGATCCCACTAAAGTAGTTCGCGCAGCGCTTCAGCATGCAGCAAGTATTTCAGGCCTAATGATTACTACTGAAGCAATGGTGACTGATAAGCCACAAGATTCTGCTCCTGCAATGCCTGATATGGGCGGTATGGGTGGTGGAATGCCAGGCATGATGTAAAACTAAATGTTAATCTAATAAAAAGCCCCATTTTTTGGGGCTTTTTTTTGGTATTATGATTGCCAATTATTACCTATACAAACTATGTCTAATTACGACGCATCGTCAATAGAAGTTCTAACTGGTCTGGAGCCAGTCAAAAAACGCCCAGGCATGTATACAAATACTGAAAACCCTAACCATCTAGCGCAAGAAGTGATTGACAATAGCGTCGATGAAGCTGTATCTGGTTATGCAACTCAAATTAATGTAACACTTCATAAAGATAACTCTTTATCGGTCGAAGATAATGGCAGAGGAATTCCTATTGATATTCATCCTAAAGAAGGGACACCTGCTGTAGAGGTTATACTTACGAAGCTTCATGCTGGTGGTAAATTTTCTAATGATTCGTATCAATTTTCTGGCGGACTTCATGGAGTTGGAATTTCTGTAGTAAATGCTCTCTCAAAATCTATTGAAGTTTGGATTAAAAGAGACGCTAAGCATTACTATATGAAATTTAATTCAAGTAAAAAATCCAAAGATTTAGAAGAAATAGCCACTATTGGAAAACGTAACACGGGAACCTTAATTAAATTTGTACCTGACCCTCAATATTTTGATACTGTAAAATTTTCCATCAAAGGACTACGCCACAATCTTCGTTCTAAAGCGGTTCTTTGTCCAGGATTAGAAATTACCTTTGATAATGAGATAGATGAAACAAGAGATCGATGGATTTATGAAGACGGAATTAAGGACTACCTTCAAGCCTCCTTAGATGGATTAGACTGTATTCCTATAATTCCTTTTGTTATATTATTTAAATCCAAAGAAGAACATCTTAATTGCGCACTAACTTGGACAGAAAATACAAGTAATACTACTGCTGAAAGTTTTGTAAATTTAATTCCAACAATTGGAGGCGGAACTCATGTTAATGGTCTCAGATCTGGCCTTACAGATGCACTAAAAGAGTTTTGTGAATTCAGAAATTTATTACCAAAAAATATTAAGCTAACACCTGATGATGTTTGGCAAAAAATTGCCTTTGTCTTATCAATTAAAATTTTAGATCCACAATTCTCAGGTCAAACAAAAGAAAGACTATCTTCAAGAGAGTGTGCTTCATTTGTATCTGGCGTTGTTAAGGATTCTTTCAGCCTTTGGCTTAATCAGCACACTGATATAGCGGAAAAAATTGCTGAAATAGCCATTCTTAACGCACAATCAAGACTTAAAACTGCAAAAAAAGTAATTCGTAAAAAAATTGTTAGTGGTCCTGCCCTACCTGGAAAACTTTCTGACTGTACTAGCACCGACCTTGAGCAAACAGAAGTTTTTCTAGTTGAAGGAGACTCTGCTGGAGGCTCAGCAAAACAGGCAAGAGATAAAGACTACCAAGCAATTCTGCCTTTAAGAGGTAAAATTCTTAATACTTGGGAAGTTGACTCATCTGAAGTTCTTGCCTCAAATGAAATTCATGATATTAGTGTTGCAATTGGCTTAGAGCCTGATAGCAATGATCTTTCTGGATTGCGCTATGGAAAAATTTGTATCCTAGCTGATGCAGATTCTGATGGCGCTCATATTGCTACCTTAATATGCGCTTTGTTTGTTAAACATTTCCCTAAGCTTGTTAGCCAGGGTCATGTCTATGCGGCTATGCCTCCTCTTTATCGAGTTGATGCAGGAAAGCAAGTTTTTTATGCACTTGATGATAAAGAAAGAAGCGCATTAGAAGCTAAACTTTTAAAAGAAAATAGTCGTCAAAAAATTCAAGTTCAAAGATTTAAAGGTTTGGGTGAAATGAATCCTAAACAATTAAGAGAAACAACCATGCAGCCTGATACTAGACGATTAATTCAGTTAACACTGGACCACCCATTACAGGTAAGAGAAATGATGGACAAACTGCTCTCAAAAAAACGCGCTGCAGATCGTAAATCTTGGCTAGAAGAAAAAGGCAATCTGGCTAATGTCTAAAGCCATTGTTCTTTTATCTGGTGGCTTAGACTCAACCACAGTCTTGGCAATTGCAACAGCAGAGAATTTTGAGTGCTATGCATTAAGCTTTGATTACGGACAAAAGCAACGCTCAGAACTTGATTCTGCAAAAACCATTGCTCAAAAATATGGAGTATATGAACACCGAATCATGAAAATATCATTAGCGGATATTGGGGGCTCAGCTCTAACCGATGAAGACATCGAAGTCCCAAAGTATAGTGAAAGTAATGAAATTCCTATAACCTATGTACCTGCAAGAAATACAATTTTTTTGTCATTTGCACTTGCCTGGGCAGAGGTTCTCGAAATCCAGTCTATTTTTATTGGAGTTAACGCACTAGATTATTCTGGTTATCCAGACTGTAGGCCAGAATATATTAAGGCTTACGAAGAAATGGCAAATCTTGCAACCAAGCAATCTGTAGAAGGTAATGAGTTAAAAATTCACACTCCTCTAATTGATCTTACCAAAGCTCAGATTATTCAAAAAGGACTAAGCCTTGGTGTTGATTACTCGCAAACCATTAGCTGTTATCAAGCTAATTCAAATGGAGAGGCTTGTGGGGAATGTGATGCATGCGTTCTTAGACGAAACGGCTTTTCTCATGCAAACGTCAAAGATCCAACAAACTATCAATAAATATTAAATTTAGCACTATTTAAATGTTTTTTGAAGATAAAATGTACTCTTTTAAATTATTTAAGGACTAAACTCAAAATGAGTATTGAAGATAGAGTACGTAAAGTTGTTAGTGAACAGTTAGATGTTAAGGGTGAAATTGACGATAATGCCTCATTTATTGATGATTTAGGGGCTGACTCACTGGATACTGTAGAGCTAGTAATGTCTCTTGAAGAAGAGTTTGATTGCGAAATCGCTGATGAAGAAGCAGAAAACATTACTACCGTCCAACAAGCAATAGATTACATCAACGCAAATACGTAATAACACTTCATAAAAAATCCAATCGAGGCGTTTACTTTAATAAGTAAGACGCCTTTTTTTTATATAAAATAAAGTCTAAATTCAACGCCCAAACAATACTATTAATAATTATTTAGTTTCGTTATAAAAGTTAATTTAATCTAATATGAAGAAAAGAAGAGTTGTAATAACCGGGTTAGGAGTTGTTTCTCCGGTAGGAAATAATGTCAATAACTCTTGGAGCAATATCGTCAATGGAGTATCCGGCATTGCTTTAATTGAAAATATTAACACTGAAGATCAAACTGTTAAGTTTGGTGGGACCATAAAAAACCTTGATATTAGTCAATACCTCAGCCCGAAAGAAGCAAAAAAAATGGATATTTTTATTCATTACGGTATGGCCGCTGGAATACAGGCTTTTGAAGACAGCGGAATAGAAGTTACCGAGTCAAATGCAGAAAGGATTGGTGTAGCTATTGGTGCGGGCATTGGCGGATTAACAACTATTGAAAAAACAGCAGACCTTTTTAGAGAAAAAGGACCAAGAAGAATATCGCCTTTTTTTGTGCCTTCTTCTATCATTAATATGGTCTCAGGCAATCTATCAATTAAATATGGCCTTAAAGGGCCAAATTTTGCTATTGTGACTGCTTGTACTACTGGTACTCATAATATTGGTGATGCCTCAAGAATTATTGAGTATGGTGACGCAGATATTATGATTGCAGGCGGTACCGAAATGTCTACAACGAATTGTGGTCTTGGTGGCTTTGCAGCCGCTCGCGCCCTTTCAACTAGAAATGATGACCCTCAGACCGCTTCAAGACCTTGGGATGTCGATAGGGATGGCTTTGTGCTTGGTGATGGCGCAGGAGTTATGGTGCTTGAAGAGTACGAGCATGCAAAGAAGCGTGGCGCTAAAATTTATGGTGAGCTTTCTGGTTACGGTATGAGCAGCGATGCTTATCATATGACTTTGCCTTCTGAAGGTGGTGAAGGTGCAGCAAGATGTATGAGAAATGCTATTAATAATGCCTGCATTAATGCTGAACAAATAAATTATATCAATGCTCATGGAACATCGACTCTAGCAGGAGATCTTGCGGAGACAGATGCCGCTAAATTAGCGCTAGGAGATCACTCTAGAAACATAGTAATGAGCTCAACAAAATCAATGACTGGTCATTTATTAGGTGCCGCAGGTGGAGTAGAGGCAGTTTTCACCACCCTTGCGATAAGAGATCAAATTGCCCCACCAACGATTAATATATTTAATCAAGACCCTCTATGCGATTTAGATTATGCTGCAAATGAAGCTAGGGAAATGAAGATTGATCATGCGATTTCCAATTCGTTTGGATTTGGTGGAACGAATGGCTCGCTTGTAATATCTAAGATATCATAGAAGGAGCTTAATTCTCTTCTAAAATTATTGATGCTGAATCAGCTAAATCTGTATCTGAAATCATACTTGTAATCATTTTAAAGATACGTTTACCTCCATTAGTAACACTATTAAAGGCTTCTTTTTTATTAATTATAAGCTGCAAGCTGTCGTCATTTGATTTATAGTCAAAGGCACCACCAATTACTGCCAAAGCAAGAATTGCTAGTAATAAATATTTAATCATTGGCTTCTGCCATTTCTCAATATGAAACTTATTTTACCCAGTTTATAAAATCTTATATTGTAATTCCAGATGCTTTTAAAAGACCTTCAATTTTTGGTCTTACTCCCCTGAACTTAACATACTGTTGCATAAAGTCAAGGCTTCCCCCAACTTCAAGAATACATTCTCTAAAGTCATTTGCAGCCTTAGAGTCTATACCTCCACTAGACTTTACATGTTCATAAGCATCAGCTGCTAAAACTTCAGCCCATTTATAGCTAAAGTATCCAGCAGCATAACCGCCACTAAAAATATGGGAAAAAGAGTTAAGAAAACGATTCTCATCAATAATAGGCATTAATGAAGTTTTTAGCCTAACTGTATCAAGAATTTTATAAGTATCCTGTTCGGAAATATGGGTATTTATATCCCATAATGAAAATTCACATTGACGCAACATTTGCAAGCCAGATTGGAAATTTTTAGAAGCAATCACTTTGTTAAATAGATCATCAGGTAACTTTTTTCCAGTTTCCCAATGGCCTGATATCAAATCAATAACACCTCGTTCATAGCAAAAGTTTTCCATATATTGACTAGGAAGCTCAACACCGTCCCAAGGAACACCACTAATTCCAGCAGCGCAAGGGAAAGTAACTTTAGTTAGTAAATGATGAAGTGCATGACCAAATTCATGAAAAAGTGTAACTATCTCATCAAAATCAAATAGTGCAGGCTTTCCTCCTTTAGGAGAATTTAGATTACAAACCACAAAAGCAACAGGCAAAGAATCATTATAAAGCCCCTGAAAATCTGACATCCAAGCACCACCACGTTTATTTTCTCTTGCATAAACATCAAGATATATGCGCCCTATTGAACCCCTCTTGTCTTTAATTTCTATCACTCTAACGTCAGGGTGATAGCACTCTTGCTCAATCTCAGTAAGGGTGACACTATATAGTCGCTGAATAGTTGAAAATAGTCCGCTCAGGACACTACTTTCAGGAAAAAAAGGCTTTAAATCAGATTTCTTAAAATCAAACATTTTTTGCTTCAATTTTTCTGAGTAAAACATTAAGTCCCATGGCATTAATAGATGTCCCGCAAAAACTTCTAAATCATTTAATTCTTTTTTAGCTTGAGGGAGTGACTTTTCAACTAAATTCTCAAGAAATCTAATTACCTCTTCAGGAGATTCCACCATTTTTGATTGAACTGAATATTCTGCATAGTTTGACAAACCCAAGAGTTTTGATAACTCCAATCTCAACTCTAAAATTTCATTCATAATGTTGCGGTTATCAAACTCCTTTGGAGTAATACCAATATCAGATGCTCTAGAAATATATGCTCGATAAACTTCTTCCCTTAGCTCCCTGTTTTCTGCATAAGTCATGAGATCAATATAAACTGGTATTTGAAGGCTAATAACATACTCATCGCCGACCTTTACCTTTGATATCTCAGCCTCCCCATAACCTTTAAGGTCATCAATAGAGACTGTTTTTTTCCAAGAATTTGTTGCCTGAAGAACGTTTTTTGAAAACTGATTACTTAAAACACTGAGCTGTTCTTGTATCGCTTTAAATCGATCTGAGTGCTCACCCTCAAGCCCAACACCAGAAAGCTCAAAACCTTTAATAGAATCTTTTACAATATGTTTTTGTTGCTTATTAAGATTTGATTTTTTTAACCTTTTAAAGGCCTCATATAAAGATTTATTAGCGCCTATCTCACTGTAATAATTAGAAATTATTGGTAATGTTTTTTCATACTCTTCGTTAAATGACTCTAAAAAAATTACCGCATTAAGATGGGAGTTGACACTCATTTGTCGACCAATAAGATGTTCAGATTCATCTAGCAAAGCAACTACACTATCCCAATCATTTCCATTACTTGCAATTAGTGATTTTTTTAAGCCATTCTCTGTCAACTTAGTAATATTATTTACAATATTTTTTGGATTAAAATTTGGTGTTTGGTTACTTTTCATAAAGTCAATATTTTAAATTCAAATAAATTAATAATCTTGGCGCCCACTAATAATCACCTCATAGCCATCTTCTTCAGGCTCATCATCAATCATCTCAGGTGGAAATCCATTTCCCAAAACTTCAACATCCGCCCTTTCTTCAAGCCTTTTAATGATATTAGGTGAAAGTTCGCGTGATCCATATCGCTTTTCACCATCTTTAAAGATATCAACTATAAGAGGTGCAATTTCAAGTTCTAAACCTTTTCGCTCAGCTAACTGATTAAAAATTCCGACATCTTTAGAGACTAAATCCATTGTAAAGCTTATATCCCTACTGCCATTTAGAATAACCTGAGACTCAGTTTCATGAACAAACGAGTTTCCAGAAGATGCTTTAATTGCTTCATAGG
>JAPYSK010000070.1 GCA_029936515.1 Candidatus Thioglobus sp. | reverse complement strand
CTAATGTTTGATAAATAGGCATTATCATGTCCACCAACTATAACATCTACGCCCGTAGTATTGGCTGCAATCATTTTGTCTGTTTCGTATGACGAGTGCGACAGAAGTATGATTATATTGACTCCAGCTTCGGTTAAAAAATCGACCTCAGACTGAACAGAAGCAACACTGTCGGTGATTGTAATGTTATCACCAGGACTAGACAAATCAACCACATCCTCAGTAACAACACCTATCAAACCAATTTTTCTATTGTTTTTTAACAAGGTCGTTGATTTATGTAATTTACCTTTAAGCTCTGGCTCCAAATCTACGTTAGCATTTGCCAAAAGAACAGGGAAATTTACCGCATCCATAAATGCTCTAAGAGTTTCAGGTCCATCATCAAATTCATGGTTTCCAACCGTCATTCCATCGTATCCAAGCTTATTCATCATTTCTGCGGCCACTTTTCCTTTGTATAGATTGTAGAAAAGTGTTCCTTGAAATTGATCACCACCGTCCAAAAGTATCGTATTAGAATGTCTTGAACGAGCGTCTTCAACTGCTGAAATCAAACGCGCTGTACCACCAAAGCACTTTCCCTTAGCATTATTCTTCTCAGAGCAGTTATTATCGTACTTGCTGATTGGTCTAAAACGAGCGTGAAAGTCGTTAGTATGAAGTATTGTTATTTCGTAGACTTTATCATGAGAGGCTATTGAAGGCTGACTAAATAGCCCCAATGAAAGAACACAACTCAGAAGTATAGCCACATGAATCGGGACTATTTTTTGCAAACTTAACGATTGCATGTTATTAATTTGTTTCAAAATTATTCTCCTTTATAATTTATAAAAAACTGAACTAAGAAATTAGATCAGATTAAATAATACACTTGTTTTTTTTAAAAATATTACTAGTTATAAATTCTAGTAATAAACTATTAAACTATCAATACTTTAGGAGAAACTCATTTACCCTGTTTCCTAATACAATTCAATAAAGAGTCAAATTGAAATATAATCTTAGTGTGAAAAAACTACTCCTACTCTTATTCATAGTTATAGGATTTATCGGCCTAGCAAATGCTGATGGAGTAGTCATTCAAAATATTGACTTTAATATTAATAAATTAAAAAAATTAAACCAGTGTATGAGTTGTGATTTACGCTCAACAAACTTTAATGGAGCAAACTTAACAGGAGCAAACTTAACAGGAGCAAACTTTATAGAAGCAAATCTTATTGGTACAAATTTTTCTAAAGCAAACCTTGAAGGTGCTAGTCTATATGGGTCAAACCTGGAGAGAGCTAATCTTGATGGAGCTTCACTATTTGCAGCAAATCTGTTTGCTGTAAGACTCAAAGATGCTTTGCTTATAGGGGCTAATCTAACTGCAGCAGATCTCACTAAAGCAGATCTAACAGCTGTTAATCTCGCTGGAGCAAATCTTACAAATGCGAATCTAAGAGGGGCTATACTGGAAGGTGCAATTCTTGATGGTGCTATTTTTTGCAATACTCGAACTCCTTGGGGTATAGATAATTCAGGTTGCTAATAAATGAAAAAACTACTCCTACTCTTATTACTTTCTCTTGGCTTGATTGCTTGCTCTGAAAAAGAACCTGAACTTGATTATAGTATCAGTAATGGTAAGTTCTATACATCCGAAGGTGAAATTCCAATTGGTTGTTTTGCTCAGCTGATGACAGAGTTAAACGGTGATAACTCAGTTGCTAGTATTTACCTAAATCGTAATTCAATGCGAGGCTGTATAGACGCTAATATCCTAAATCCCTCTGCTTATGCCCAAAGTTTTTTTGAGAGTTCATATGAAGAAGAGATAACATATACAATTGAAAAGAAGCTAGATAATCACCAATACAGACTTAAAGTCTGTCGAATAGTTGATGCTAGTATGGGTTCATACTGTGACAAAATCATAGTTCAATTTTCTAATCGTGACTATGTGAAAGCAGGGTTTGATTTAAAGAATGTTCTTGTTCTTGATAAGCTTGGAGAGTGGTCATGATCCTTATCTTGGTATGGGAATGTCTTATGCAATTGGCAAAGACAATTCTATCAACTTTGACTGTATATCAACAGAAGTTGATGATGCTGATATTAGCGGTTACGGTATCTCTTGGGTGCGTAGCTTTTAATTATACGTCGGTTGCCGATTACCCTGATGATTGATAAATCTGAGATCGTAGTCGTAAATGAACGGCTCTACCACCTCGGTATAAAAAATGGAGACATTGCGGACAATGTCTTTATCGTTGGAGATCCGGCACGCGCAATTCGTGTCTCCAAAGAATTCGACACGATTGAGTGTGAGATTTCGAATAGAGAATACCTAACTTTTACTGGTACATACAAAGGTATTCCGGTTTCTGTGATTGGAACAGGAATTGGCACAGATAATATTGAAATTGCCTTGGTAGAGGCATTTATTGCCCACGAATTCGATCTTAAAAATAGCACACGGAACAGCGACTGCTCGGCGATGACATTCATAAGACTCGGAACATCCGGTGGCGTTCAGTCAGATATCACGCCCGGAACACTTGCGATCGCCTCGTATGCAATCGGTCTGGACAGCACAGGCATTTACTACGATCAACCACCAGAAGATGAGATAGTCGAAAGAATTGAGGCGGCAGCAGATGAAATTCTGACTGAGGCCACACCCAGCACATCTAGATTCAAGGGGAAAATTATTCCGTATGCGTCAAAAGCATCGGCTGAAATAACCGAGGCTTTGGTAAAACAAGCTACGAAACATGGCGTCGCATTCGAAGTTGGAATAACTGTCTCTTCTCCAGGGTTCTACGGGCCATCCTCACGTTTTATTGACGGGTTAACAAATACGTTGCCCAACATCAAAGACAGCCTTTCAAAGCTCAATATTGAGGGGTTGCGGGTGCTCAATATGGAAATGGAATCTAGCCTACTTTTTCATTTATGTAGCCAGATGGGATACCGTGCTGGAACAATTTGTACAGTGATCAGCGCTTCGACAGAGCATGACGCAATCGTAGACTATGATGAAGCCATAGGAAACACAATCGATATCGGTTTGAAGGCGTTAGTTGAGTTGAATAAAACAAACTAACATGATTGTATAGGCAGGGCTTTCGTTCTAATCAACCGGACCTGAATCCGACTCTATCAATATTTCTTTCCCTTTTTATAGTCCCTAAAAACTCCTGAAATTATTTAAAAATTAGAAAACCAGAAGAGCGAATATTGGTGAAGGATTTGGTATTCGAACACAGCACCTCTCTTTACCATTCGGGATTTTGTGGGGCGATGGTTTTTTTAACGTTTACTTATTTTCTTAATTTGACAAAAATTTTATAGAAGAGTAGGATTTATTTTTAAATCATAATAAGTTATCTTTTTTATGCCTATCGTTCGATTAAAAATAAGCAGTAAATTAATTTCTAGTTTAATGGTTATGTTTTTGATAGCCATTCCAAATATGTCATCAGCTCACGACATACCTAAACCTTCTTTTAGCCTTGGTATCATGCAAATTAGTGATAATGCATTCAACGCTCTAGCAGGAACTGGCGTTACGATTGACGACAGTGACACTGTCGCTAACTTTACAGTGGACTACTATGTCTCACCAAGCCTGGCCTTTGAGGGTGGCGTTATTACTAGTCCCGAGGTCTCGGCTAGCTTGCCTAGTGGTGATTCTGGAACCTTACATGGAAAGTCTTATTCAGCAAGTGGTGCCCTAACTCTAAAAGCTAAAACTGATAACAGTTATTTGTTTGGTGTTAAATATAGTCCCTCTTCAACTGGCGCTCTGGATGTTTATGGAAAAGCTGGCTTGTTGTTTTGGGATGTTGATTTTAGTGTCAGTGGTAGTGGAACTTTTACTTACAATGGCTCAACATACAATTCAAAGACATTTTTACAAGTTGACGGTAGCGACCCCTATATTGGTTTAGGGTTGTCTTATGAAATTAGTAAGAATACATCCTTTGCTTTTGACTATATAACTACAGCTTCAACAAACGCCATTGAAGGTGTTGCTCTTGATCTTAGTGGATATTCAATATCTTGGTTACGTAGCTTCTGATA
>JAPYSK010000022.1 GCA_029936515.1 Candidatus Thioglobus sp. | reverse complement strand
TTTTTTATTTAACTTCATGTAATAACTCCATTAGTATTATTTAATAAATCGCTTTCATGTTAAGTGGTAGGGAAATTTTTTGTAATAAAAAGTAGTTAAATTTTTGCATTTTTCCGTTGGGAGTGATGTGGTCCTCATGGGACGTTTTAATCAAACGAAAATCATCGCTTAACAATGTGCTAAGGGCCATTTCGTCATAGCGCATAACATCTAGGCTTGAGCAGGATGAAGGCCCTTCTGGTGCAAAGGTAGCCAACAAAAAGTACCCGCCTTTCGCTAGGCACATGTTGAGTTTTTTTATGTAATTTTTCTGTTCACTTTCAACAGTTAGGAAGTGGAATACAGCCCTGTCATGCCATAAATCAAAACGCTGATTGGTCTCAAAATCAAGAATATTCTGCACATAGAACTTGGGCAGGGGCACATTACTTCCAAGCCTTTTCTGGGTGGCAATAACGGCTGATTTTGATAGCTCAACAGCGCTCAGATTTGAGTAGCCAGCCTCTATTAAATTATCCATCAAAACAGAAACCCCCGAGCCAACGTCAATAATAGGTTGGCTTGGCTCTGTGTGTTCAAGTATCCAGTTCAGTGATGTAGTGGGGTGAGTTTGGTGCCAACTAACTTGAGCATGACTTCTGTTTTTGTATATCTGTTCCCAGTGGTTTTGAAGGTCAAGGCTTTTCCTGGTCAGAGCTCTCATTTTGAAATTACTTCGAGACCAGCGCTCTTCCAGGCGCTTATCCCACCCTCTAAATTCCAAATGTCGGCATTTGCCCCGTCACCAATTAATTTCTGGCATGCCATTGCTGAGCGGCCACCTGCCAAACAATGGACAACCAGCTTCTTATCTTTATGCTCGGGGAGGTAAGCCTCATTAAGGGTTATCCCTGAAAGTGGTATGTTGCGAGAGCCCTCTATACGCTCAGATTGGTGCTCGTTAGTCTCTCTAACATCGACTAATACTGCATCGTTAGAGTTTAGCCACTGACTTAATGTCTCTGAATTTACGCCATTTATTGTTGCCATTTTTACTCCTATTTATATTAGATAAATCTAATATATTGGTTATTAAAGACCCATGATTTATAATAAATTCATGGGATTATTTCTTACAAAAAAGTTTGTACAAGACGTTAATTATATCTACAACATTTGAATCAGAGATGGAGTAGAAGACATGCTGACCCTGCTTCTCAGATTTCACAATTCCCTTATCGCGCATCTTTGATAGGTGTTGAGAAAGTGCTGATTGAGAAATGTTTAAGTCTTTCTCAAGGTCCCCTACACAGCGCTCACTCTCGATCAGGTTGCACAGAATAAGAAGCCTTGTAGGGTTTGACAGTAGCTTTAAGAATGCGGAAGAGTTTTCTACATTTTTGCGCATTTCATTGACGTTGAGTTTTGATGTATCCATTTTTAGTATTATATTAGATTTTACTAATATATAGTGATAAAATTTAGAATTATAAGTCCACTTGAACTAAATTTTAATTTTCGTATTTTGCGTAAGGAAGAGTTTACTAATGGTTATCTAGTTCGTGAACTTTTTTTTAGTAATTTTATCGCTTCACTGGTATTTTTTGAAATGTCTTTACCATTATAGTGTCCTAAAAGTGGGGAGTGCCCAGCCTAATAACCAAAGGTGATATTAATTACGATATAAACCACACCCCATTTGTTAGTTGGCAGTCAAAGGAGTCCAAAGCCATGTGAATGACCAAGCCAATGCCAATAATTCGTAACTTTGGAATAAAACAAAAAGCCATATATAAAGCGATAGGAATAAAGCCGTGCAGAGGGTGAAAGCCAATACCACAGCGAATTGCATCATAAATCGGCACTGCCAAAAGATGATCAATATCAACAAGCATGGTCGCCATCATCACAAGATAGGCATACTTCCAGTTGCTGCGAAAGAACAAGCCAATAACAATAGCAGGTACGATGAAATGAAGAGCTATATGAATGATGAGGCTACTCCCATAACCATTATTACGAAGACAATTAGTATTTTTTTCATTTAATAACTTCTAATTTCTGTTCTTCTAATTCCTGTCTTTTGATTCCAAATAAAGCCGCGTGTATAAAGATTAATAGGTCTATGATTTTTTGTTTCATACTATGATTGTATATCAAGCAGAGTTAAAGTCCAAGTCCTCACTGATATGAGAGGGAGGTAGTTCTTATTGAACTATAGTAATCGTCATTTTAAAAACCTCTTGGAAATCAGAATGAAAAGGTACAAGGTTTAATAGCAGGAAAACTCAAAATAGAGAGCTTTTAAAGATTAACTAAATCAACTTAAACTTCAATCGCAAAGAATTTAACACGACGGTGACAGAAGAGAAGCTCATTGCAATTTCTGAGTAAGCAGGGGTTAATAAATTCTAGCGAAACATGACCCCTGTATGACCCCAACATTTTTTAATCAGACATAAAAAAACCTATCTCGTAAGATAGGCCTTTGTTTAATTGGCTCCCCGACCTGGGCTCGAACCAGGGACACACGGATTAACAGTCCGTTGCTCTACCAACTGAGCTATCAGGGAATAGCGTGAGATTATAACGAGCTATGAATTTTGAGTCAATCAAATCTTTGCTTTTATAATCGTTACTTGACGTTTAATTACTTTTCTTACTTTATAGAGTCCTTAAGAGCTTTTCCAAAGTCAGAACATGAGAGCAAGGTTGCATCATCAATAAGTCTCTCAAGGTCATAAGTGACGGTCTTATTTTTGATTGTTTTAGATATTGCATTAAGGATCAAATCAGCAGCCTCTGTCCAACCCATATGACGAAGCATCATCTCAGCAGAAAGAATTAAAGAAGATGGATTAACCATGTCTTTACCAGCATAGCTAGGTGCAGTTCCATGAGTTGCCTCAAATACTCCAACACTATCAGATAGATTAGCGCCAGGGGCAATACCAATACCACCAACTTGTGCTGCTAAAGCATCAGAAATATAGTCACCATTGAGATTTAGAGTAGCGATAACTGAATACTCATCTGGTCGAAGAAGAATTTGCTGTAAGAAAGCATCAGCGATGCAATCCTTAATAACAATTTCATTTCCAGTAATAGGGTTATTAAAGCTACACCATGGACCACCATCTATATCTTTAGCGCCAAATTCATCTTTAGCTAGTTGGTAGCCTGTGTCACGAAAAAGCCCCTCAGTAAACTTCATAATGTTACCTTTATGAACAATCGTTACAGACGGCTTGTCATTGTCAATCGCATACTGTATAGCAGCTCTAACAAGTCTTGACGTTCCTTCTGTTGAAACTGGTTTAATACCTATCCCTGAAGTCTCAGGAAATCGTATCTTAGTAGCACCCATTTCTTGCTGAAGAAAGTCGATCACCTTTTTAACTTCTTTAGAGCCTTTTGGAAACTCGATACCTGCATAGATGTCTTCTGAGTTCTCTCTGAAAATTACCATATCAACCTTCTCGGGATGTTTAACTGGTGAAGGGGTTCCATCAAAATACTGAACAGGACGTTGACAAATATAGAGATCTAGAATCTGTCTAATAGCAACATTAAGTGACCTCATGCCGCCGCCTACAGGAGTCGTTAATGGGCCCTTGATAGAAACCGAAAACCTCTTAATTGCATTAACTGTCTCCTCTGGCAAGTACTCTCCATAAATACTGTCAGCCTTTTCACCTGCATAGATTTCCATCCACTGGATTTCTTTCTCACCGTTATATGCTTTTTCAACTGCAGCGTTGACTACGTCTAACATTACCGGCGTAATATCAATACCGATACCGTCACCCTCTATGTAGGTAATGATTGGCTTATTGGGGACATTTAGAGCGTTATTTTTTATTGAGATTGGTTCTCCAGTGCTAGGCACTGTAATATTTTTATAAGTCATTATGGTTTTTTTTGTTTATATTTCCAGACGCATTATTATACCGTCATCTCTCTC
Source organism: Candidatus Thioglobus sp. (assembly GCA_029936515.1). Taxonomy (GTDB): domain Bacteria; phylum Pseudomonadota; class Gammaproteobacteria; order PS1; family Pseudothioglobaceae; genus Pseudothioglobus. Next base: position 20,950 of record JAPYSK010000022.1, on the reverse strand, counting down.
AGAAAGTTGATTTGAGTTTTTCATATAGTAATTTTTTCGCACTGAAATCTTTTCAAATCCAAGCCTTAAATAGAATTTAATAGCTTGAATATTGCTTTTCCTTACTTCTAATAGAATATCTTTGATACCTCTATACTTAAGCTCCTTGATTAGATAAACAAACAAAGACTTACCATGGCCTTTTTTTTGATATTTTGGATTAATACCAATATTTAGTATATCTGCTGTGTCAACTGCAGTCATAGCAATAACAAAGCCAATTATTTGTCCATCAAGACTTAATGAATAACCAACATTATTTGGGTTTTTAATGCTTTCAGAAAGTTGATTTTTAGACCATGGATGTTCTGAGTTCTGACTCTCTAAAAGAAAAATAGAGTCAACCTTATTTAAGCTAAGTGTATTAAAGGAAATACTGATAGGCTTTATTGTCGGTTTCGTTTTTGTAAAAATATCCAAGCTCATCGAAGCGCGCCTCTAATTCCTTAACATTGTCAACCTGGAGACCAATCAAAACCCTTCCAAAGTCGGCCCCATGATTGCGGTAATGAAAGAGTGAAATGTTCCACTTCGTTTTAACTTTTTTCAAGAAACTCAAAAGCGCCCCAGGCCTTTCAGGAAACTCAAAACGATAGATCACCTCGTTCTCAGCGTTAGCGTGACCGCCAACCATATATCGGATATGAGTCTTTGCCATCGAGTTATCACTCATATCAATAACCTCAAAGGATTTGCTCAGTTTAGTAATGAGAGTCTGCTTTTCGGATTCACCATTTGAAAGCTGGACACCAACAAAGATGTGGGCGTCTTTCTTTGTCGAGTATCGATAGTTAAATTCAGTCACTGAGTGATTATCTAGTAGCTCACAGAACCTTAAAAAACTGCCAGGCTCCTCTGGAATTGTGACTGCAACGATGGCCTCGTTAAGCTCTCCTAGGTCAGCCCTTTCAGCAATATATCTAAGTCTGTCAAAGTTGACGTTTGAACCTGATACCACTGAGACAATGTTTTTATCTTTAAGGTCGTGCTCAATGATGTATTTTTTAACCCCTGCTGTTGCAAGTGCCCCGGCAGGCTCGGAGATCGATCGCATGTCTTCATAAATATCCTTTATTGCTGCGCACATCTCATCATTACTCACCAAAACGACTTCATCAACGGCATCCTTTGCAATCTCAAACGGTAACTCACCAATCTGCTTAACGGCAACGCCATCTGCAAATCTACCAACATCATCCAGTATCACTCGCTCGTTTGCTTCAAGCGACCTAAATAGTGTTGGCGTTTCCAATGGCTCAACGCCTATAACCTTGACGTGAGGAGAGTAGTGCTTAATATAGCTTGCCATTCCAGAGATCAGGCCGCCACCGCCAACCGGTATGAACACCAAATCAACCTCCTTAAGCTGAGATAGAATTTCTTTTGCAACGGTAGCCTGCCCTGCGATAACATCGAAGTCATCATAGGGGCTAATAAATGTTAAACCCTTTTCAGATTCAAGCTTTTTAGCGTGGTCAAAGGCATCATCGTAAACATCACCATGCAGAATTACCTCGGCGCCCAACTGCTGAACCGCCTGTACTTTAATCTTCGGTGTACTGGTTGGCATTATGATAAGCGCTTTTATTTTTAACCTATTAGCAGCAAGAGCTACCCCCTGTGCATGATTTCCAGCAGAAGATGCAATCACCCCTTTGCTTTTCTTAGCATCGCTAAGCGAGCTTATTTTTTGGTAAGCGCCCCTAAGCTTAAACGAGTGGATAATCTGATCATCCTCACGCTTTAAATAGACCTGATTAGCAACTCGTTTGCTTAACTGAACTGCAATCGATAGTGGTGACACCTGGGCAACATCGTACACAGCGCTGTTGTCTGCTAAGTTAACGATTTCGTTCATAGAGCTCCTTGATATAATCCACGCTGGCCATTGAATAATCGCTCGGCATTCCATTAATTATTTGAAAGGGTTTGTCCTCTTCTCCAAGATGATCAAGAACAACCAAGGCCCCCTCAAAATTATTAGTCTTAGTATACTCGCTAAGCGTCACTACTGTTTTAAGTCCTGCGCTAATTGCTGCGTGAAAACCAATCTGAGAGTCTTCAAAAGCGACACAATCATCACAACTTAAATGCAACTGATCTAGAGCATATTGATAAATATCAGGCGCCGGCTTTTTTTTATTAACAATATCTCCAGCAGCTACAACCTCGAAATATTCTAGTGCAGATTTACCGAGGGTTGATTCCATCAATGCTTCAACATTTTTAAGTGAGGTAGTTGTAGCTATTGCTAGCCTTAAATTACTCTCTAAAGCCTCCTTGATAAGCCTCTCAACACCAATCCGCAAGTTTATTTGACCATTCGCAATCCTACTAATAAAGATTTCTGTTTTTTTGTTGTGAATCTCAGCAATATCTTGAACTTCCAGAGAGCGATCGAGGCTTGGAGAGTATTCACTAATATAGTGAACCAGCCTTTCCTTACCCCCGCTTACAGACAAAAGATCACCATAGAGATTGATATCCCAGTACCAATCAAGACCAAAGATCTTAAAAGCTTCATTAAAGGCTTTTAGGTGTCCATCGTGCTCAGTATTGGCAAGAGTGCCGTCTACATCAAATATTAATGCTTGAAGTGACATAATTAATAAAAAAAATCGAAAAGTTTAAAAAATAATTTGCTATTTTAGGCAATTTTTGGTAAAAACTACATTTTTTTATAAACTAACTTCAATGACTACTGAGCCTAACTTTAATGAAATTCCTTCCTACATTGTTAAAAAGGGTGAAGATTTTATGTCTGATGGCCAACTCAAACACTTTATTCATAAGCTCAATGTTTGGCGTGATCAGTTAGTTTTTGAAGCAGAAAACACCATCACTCATATCCAAGAAGACTCCTCTCCCGTTGCCGATATTAATGACAGAGCGACTATTGAGGAGGAGTTTGCACTTGAACTTAGAACTAGAGACCGTGAAAGAAAGCTTATCAATAAGATTGATAAAACACTCCACATAATTGATATTGGTGAGTACGGTTACTGCAATACCTGTGGTATCGAGATTGCACTTAATCGCTTGGAAGCGCGCCCAACTGCTGATCAGTGTATCGACTGCAAGACAGTTTCTGAGAAAAAAGAAATCTAAAAGCTAGCCTTTAGAAGTGCTGGTATGAGTTCCTTGTCCCATCATAGCCCTCAATTTTTAGTTCCTTAGAGTCATTGATATCGCCGATCTTGGTAATATTCATATTACAAGACTGTGACAGTATTTTTAATGATTTCTTATTACACTCAGGAACGGTAAAACATAACTCATAATCATCACCTCCGCACAGTGGTATTGACCAGTCCTCGTTATTTTTAATATAACCCAAGACCGATTCACTTAACGGTAACTTTTTAACGTCGATAATTGCTCCAACATTTGAAGCCATAAGGATATGAGAAAGGTCCTGCTCGAGCCCATCAGAAATATCAATGCAGGAACTCGCAACACCTTTAAGTCCAATACCGAGCTCCAGTCTAGGGGTTGGTCGGTTAAGTTTAAGTAGCTCTTCTTTACTCGGTACTAGGCCATCTCTGAGCTTCTTTAAGCATAACGCTGCATCGCCGATAGTACCTGAGACGTAGACCCCATCCCCAGTGCCTGCACCTGACCTGAGTAATGCTCTTGAGGTTTCAACCACACCCATCATTGTAATTGTAATATTTAGAGGACCCTTTGTCGTATCACCACCAATCAAGCTGACCTTATGGTAATCAGATAAATGCTTAAGCGATTTTGAAAATTCTTCTATCCAGTCATGATCAATTTTGGGTAAGGTAAGTGCGAGTGTGAAATACTTCGCCGATGCGCCCATCGCTGCAATATCACTTAGGTTAACAGCTAAAGATTTATAAGCAATATCACTTGGTAAGGTATCTTTAAAGAAGTGAACACCTTCAGAAAGGGTATCCGTGGTAGTTACCAATTGTTGTCCATCCTTAAGGCTAAATAAGGCTGCATCATCGCCGATGCCAATTGCAATACTTGGGTCCTTTATTGGCCAATTAAAGTGACCTTGGATTAATTCAAATTCATTCATATGTATTATTCACTTAACCCTTTGAGATGTGCCTTGATGCACTCAGAAAGGGCCAACAAGTCATAACCACCTTCAAGGAAAGAGATTACTCTACCATTACAATGCCGGTTTGCAATTTCTACTATACTTTTTGTTAATGAATAGTAGTCCTCAGATTCTAAATTAATGTTTGCCAAAGGATCCCTTTTATGGGCATCAAATCCAGCAGAAATAAGAATTATTTCGGGTTTAAATTTATCAACATTTTTTAATATCTTGTTACTGAATATTTCCAAGAAATCCTCAGAATTTGTCCCAGCAGAAATCGGTGCATTAAATATATTACCAACTCCTGTTTCATTTTCTAGACCCGTTCCTGGAAATAAGGGGTGCTCATGGATTGAGCCATAGAAGACGCTATTATCGGAGTAAAAAATTTCTTGAGTGCCGTTACCGTGATGAACATCAAAATCAATAATAGCTACTTTTTTAAGGTTAAATCGATTTTGCAAATATCTAGCTGTAACCGCCACATTATTAACAAAACAAAAGCCGTTTGCTCTGGTCGTTTCAGCGTGATGGCCTGGAGGACGAACTGCACAAAAAAACCTTTTTTTATTTCCACTTATTAGGTCATTTGCTGCCGCAATACCAGCCCCACAAGCCCTTAATATCGCATCTTTGCTGTTGACACATAGTAGAGTATCAGCGTAAGGCTCCTTTTCAACACCAACAAGCCCTAAATCAGGAATCATTGAAAATAAATCATCTAGAAAGTACTGTGGATGAACAAGATTAATGTCATCAAAATCAGCCAAAGGAGCCTCTTTGATTTCTATTAGAGGTTCGTCAATTTCTTTTATAGATGAAAGAATAGTTTCTAAGCGTTCTTTGCTTTCAGGGTGATTAAGACCATTATCTTTGGAAAGACAATCGCTGTGGGAATAAACAGTTAATTTTTCCATTCAAATCACTTGTTTTATATACTAACCCTCAAGAGTTTCATTGTAATTTATTTTAAAGAACCGAACGGAATCTTTAAAATTACATGTATGCGTTCTCTTTATAAGAGTGATCTGTAGCGTCTAGTACGGCAACTATTTCAGGGTAGAGGTCTTTAAGTTGCTTCTCTACTCCATCTTTTAGTGTCAGATTTACAGAGCTACAACCTTGACAACCACCCCCAAAATTAAGAACTACTTCATTTTTTGGAGTAATCTCTACTAGATCAACAAAGCCGCCATGAGAAGCCAAGCTAGGGTTAACCTCGGTAACGATAGTAAATAAAATTTTCTCTTCAAGTGGCGCATCATCTTTAGGAGCTTCACCTTTAGCATTAGGTGCAGTGATGGTTAATTTTTTATTAGTACCATCAATTTTTAGTGCTACATGAGAATCCCTTAAGTATTCATTATTGCTTTCATCAATGAAGGAGCTAAAACCAACAAATGGAAACTCATTATAGCTTTCAGGAAGATCACTCTTGATACAAAAATTAAATGTCACAGTTGCAACCGGTGTTCCAGCTTTTTCAACGTCGACCTTTAAACCTAGATCTTTCTCATCCTGCTGCTCAAAGAGATCAGCGACATAAATCTCTGCTTCTTCTGTAATACTAAACATTTGAACTCCTAAATAAAATATTATCGATTAATCGAGTCTCACCTAACCTAACAGAAGATATTATAATAATTTCTTCAGTGTTAGTCTTGATTTGTGTAAGGTTATTTGCATCAAGAACTTCAACATACTCAACCTCAAACAGATCACTTAACGAGGAGAGCGCTTTCTGCCTAGCTAATTCGATAGCTACGCCTGCCTCTATTGCTTTTTTTGCTTTAACGAGTTGATGGTAGAAAAGTGATGCATAAGCCCGTTCATCTTCACTCAAATATTTGTTTCTAGTGCTCATCGCCAATCCATTATCTTCTCTAATAGTGGGAACTGATTCCACAATTGTGTCCAAATCTTTGCTTTTTACTAAAGATTTAATGATTAGTAGCTGCTGGTAATCTTTTTGCCCAAAAACTGAGTAATTTGGCTTAACAATATCAAGTAATCGATTTACAACTTGGGCAACTCCATTAAAATGAGATGGCCTTGAAATACCACACAGTATTTGACCCAACTTACCAACGTCATAATCGCTTAACATTCCTTCAGGATAAATTTCAGAATTCAAAGGAATGAAGAGGGCATCTATTTTTATTGACTTTATAAATGCCTTGTCTTGAGTAAGAGTTTTAGGATAGGTTTCAAAGTCTTCATTTGCTGAAAACTGAGTAGGGTTTACATAGATACTTACAACCACCACATCGGACAACTCTTTTGCTCTATTAATCAAGCACATATGTCCATCATGAAGGCCTCCCATTGTAGGCACAAGGGTAATTTTTTGACTATCTTTACGGCAACCATCTAGAAATTTCTGAAGGGAAGTAATATGTTCAAATATTTGCATTAATAACTCTCACTTTCTGAAGGAAAAGTTCCCGCCTTGACCTCCCTGACAAAGGCACTCACTGCTAGAGCGACCGAGCCCTCAGAACTCATAAAATTTCGAACAAATCGTGGTTGCCTTCCTGAGGTAATTCCGAGCATATCATAGCTAACCAGAACCTGACCGTCACAGCCATTTCCTGCTCCAATCCCAATTGTAGGAATTCCAATCTTAGAGCTCACTTTTCTAGCCAAATCACTTGGAACGCATTCTAATACAAGAACACTTATTCCAAGAGAATCAAGCAATATTGCGTCACTCATAATTGACTCAGCCGAATCTTTATCTCTACCTTGAATTTTATAGTCACTAGAATCAATAACCAATTGAGGTTGTAAACCTAAATGACCACAAACATTAATATCATTAGAAGCTAAAACTCGAAAAATCTCCTCATGCTCTCGTCCGCCTTCAATTTTAACCATATCTGCACCCACACTTACCAATTGCTTAGCGTTCGTTAAAGCGAGCTCAGTATTTTCATAACTCTCAAAAGGCATATCAGCGATAACTAAAGCGCTTTGACAAGCCTTTGAGACAATTGAGGTGTGATATAGCATGTCTTTCATTGTAACTGAGCGAGTATTTGAACCACCTTGTATTACCATTCCAAGCGAATCGCCTATTAATACAACATCAACTCCAGCACTATCAATTAATCCCGCAATTGATGCATCATAAGCAGTCAGGCAGGTAATCTTTTCGCCACTCTCTTTAAATAAACTTAGTTCTGAATGTTTCATAGTTTCTTAACATCTTTTAAATCAATTCTATCTAAAAGCCCCTTTAGTGAACCTAGTAAAGGTACCTTTAATCCTGCCTCAATTTCAAACAAGGGTACTAATACAAAAGATCGATTGATCATTTCTGGGTGAGGTATAGTCAACCTTTGAGTTGACAAAACCTGATCGCCATAAAGTAATATATCCAAATCAATTGTTCTTGAACCCCATTTTACTTCTCTAACCCTATGCTGATCACTTTCTATTTGTTGGCAAACATCTAGCAAATCAAGTGCACTTAAATCAGTTTTAATTTTACACACTGCATTGAGATATTTTGGTCCAGGCATATCCAGAAGTGGTTTAGACTCATAAAAACTAGACACTGAAGTCAGTTTTGTTTTATCAGCTTCACGAATAGAACCTAGCGCCCTTTCTATTTGTCGCCTCGGATCCTCTAAGTTAGACCCTAAACCAATATAAGCTAACAATGAATTATAGTTCCTATATGTTCACCCTGATAAATCCTCAACAAAACATTATCTTCTCTTCCCCAAGCAATACTTGTAGAGGTTTTTGATTTTGCAGCTTGCTTCGCAGCCATGACCTTGGAATACATACCACCAGAACCTAAAGAGCCAGCCGTTTTGCCTGCAACTCGCTCTAATTTTTCATCATCAAAGTGAATTGTATCAATCAACTTTGCCGCGGCGTTGTTGCGCGGATCATCATCAAAAACGCCCTTTTGATCTGTCAAAATTATTAGTTTTTCAGCCCCAAGGAGATTTGCAACAAGCGCTGCCAGGGTGTCATTATCACCAAACTTAATCTCTTCTGTTGCGACTGTATCATTCTCATTTATAACTGGGATAGTTCCTAACTCTAATAAATTGTTTAAGGTTGCAGAAATATTTTCAAAGCGTTGGGTATTTGTTAAATTGTCTTGAGTCAAAAGAATTTGAGCGGTATGAACGTTATGCTTTGCAAATAGATATTCATAAGCCTGAATCAATCCCATTTGTCCAACTGCTGCGGCTGCCTGTAGTTTATGAATGTCACTTGGCTTATCCTTCCAGCCAAGACGTTTCATGCCCTCTACAATAGACCCACTAGAGACTATAACAATATCAACATTTTGAGACTGAATATGAACAATCTGCTGAACCCATCTAGAGATCAAATCCTTATCAATTCCTTCGCCATTATTAGTTAATAACGCGGAACCAATCTTTACAACCCAACATTTATTCTTCATTGTCTTCTTGCTCAATTAATTCATATAAACCAAAAACTAGGGGTTTACACCCCATACCATTTAATGCTGATATGTTAAACGAGTTGCCTTTGTATTTAACTTTTTTGAGAAATTGTTTTATTACTTTATCTCTATTATTCTCTTCAATGAGATCAATCTTATTAATTGCAACTATACGAGGTTTTTGAAAAAGTTCATCATTAAACTTTCTTAGCTCGGTCTCAATGGTTAAATAGTTACTTGCAGGGTCTGATCCATCGGCAGGCAAAATATCAACAACATGAAGAAACACTCTTGCTCTTGAAAGGTGCTTCAGAAACTCAAAACCTAGACCAACACCTTCACTGGCTTTTTCTAATAATCCAGGAATATCAGCCATAACAAAGTGGTTATTTCCTGCCTTTACAACTCCTAAGTTTGGATGAAGAGTGGTAAATGGGTAGTCGGCTACCTTTGGTCTTGCCCCAGAGATCTGCCTAATAAGGCTAGATTTTCCTGCATTAGGCATCCCCAAAAGTCCTACATCAGCCATTACATTTAGCTCTAAGGCAACCTCTCTAACCTCACCAGGGGTTCCGGGAGAAGTTTGCCTAGGGGCACGGTTGATAGAAGATTTAAATCTTGCGTTACCTAGACCATGAAATCCACCCTTTGCGACCAAAATATTTTGTTTGTGAGCAGTGATTTCACCAATCACCTCATCTGTTGCTAGGTCAACGATCTTAGTGCCAAGTGGGACCTCTACAAAGAGGTCATCAGAAGACTTTCCCCTCCGATCTTTTCCCATTCCTGGCTGTCCATTTTTAGCTCTATATAAACGGTTATAACGAAATTCACTTAAGGTGTTGAGTCCTTCCTGACCACGAAAAAAAACACTACCGCCATCACCACCGTCACCACCGTCTGGTCCACCGTCTGGAATATATTTTTCACGACGAAAGCTTAAACATCCTGCACCGCCCTTTCCAGCTTCTACCACAACACTTGCCGAGTCTACAAATTTCATAATTTCAATAGTCGATAATTCATATCATTTAATAACAATATTAAGTAACCACCTAAGACCCAAATGACTCTCTAATGTAAAACAAAATAGATGTCATAAAAGTTTAATGATAAAGCTATAATACTAGGCAATTATTATACCTTTTTTCCTTACTCAGCACCCTGCACAAGTAATGCAAACTAAAACAATTAAAAATAACTATCAATAACAAAAAGATGGGTCCTTAAAGGCATTAGATGAACCGATTTATTTACACACTACTACTCTATGTAAGCATCGAAATTGCAGTTCTTAAAATAATAACGAAAGAGCGAAAAAAACCTCTCTGGAAAACTAAACTAAAAAATCAACTAGGCTTTGTTACCAAAACCACAGGTAAAGTGATCTGGATTCATTGCGTTTCGGTAGGTGAATTCAATGCAGCTAAGCCTTTAATTGATCAACTTTTTAAAGATTTCCTTGATCACAAATTGGTAATTACTACAACCACTATTACTGGTGCAGAAGCAGTAAAGAGGCATTACCAGGAAAGAGTAACACACCACTTCTTCCCTTTTGATGAGCCATTAATTTTGGAGTCTTTTATCAAAAAAATTAATCCCCTTGCTTGTATTTTGCTAGAAACAGAGATTTGGCCTAACCTCGCTCATAAGCTCAATAAAAAAAGGATACCTGTAGCACTTGTAAATGCCCGTCTTTCTGAGCGTTCTTTCAAAAAATATCAAAAATTTTCATCAAATCTTATTCGTAAAACAATCAATAAATTAACCTTAATAGCAACTCAAAATGACCAATCAAGTGAACGCTTCTTATTACTTGGAGCTCAACAAGACAAAGTTATTACAACTGGTAATCTAAAGTTTGATAGCAATGAATCATCCAGTCCTGAGATCACAAAGTCTTTACAAAATATAGTCGGAGAGAGGAAGGTTGTCGTTTTTGCAAGCACTCGAGATGGGGAAGAAAAGCAAATTATTCAAAGCTACCTCAGGCTTAAACTTAAGCTTCAAGCCATTATGTTAATTATTCCAAGACACCCTGAAAGGTTTGACGAGGTCTTTAATCTAGTTAATGAAAATAAACTCAATGTAAAAAGAAGATCTGATGAACTTAAGTGCGATGATATGACCGAGTTCTTAATAGGTGACAGTATGGGTGAAATGATGTCTTATTACAGCATCTGTGATATTGCATTTATTGGAGGAAGCCTTTCAAATACTGGAGGTCAAAATATGCTTGAAGCAGCAGCTTCATCAAAACCAATCATTTATGGGCCAAGTGTTTTTAACTTTGAAGAGGTTTCTAAGATACTTATTGAAAGTAACTCAGCGCTTCAGGTTAATAACGCAGATGAACTAATGCAGGCCATTTCTGATCTACTTTCAGATAACGAAAAAAGAGAGAAACTAGGAGTCAACGCAAAAGCATGCTTCGAAAGCCATCGCGGCGCAGTAAACAGAACGATGAAATTAATAAAGCTCCATATTAAATCGTAAAAACAATAAATAAAACCTTTAAGCGCCTTCCTTCAAATAGATTTCACTATCGTTATTTAAGAACTCCTTAGATTTTTTATCCATCTCAATTTGAATCTCTTGAATTTTTTTAATTTCCGCACTACCCAAGCCTTTAATATCTTGAGAGATTTTCATTGAGCAGAACTTGGGTCCACACATAGAACAAAAATGTGCAGTTTTAGCAGCCTGCTTTGGCAACGTTTCATCATGAAAACTTCTAGCAGTATCAGGGTCTAATGCCAGATTAAACTGATCCTCCCACCTAAACTCAAATCGTGCCTTAGAAAGAGCGTTGTCGCGTACCTGAGCTCCAGGGTGTCCTTTTGCTAAATCGGCAGCATGCGCTGCAATTTTATAGGTAATAATCCCTGTCTTAACATCATCTTGATTAGGTAGGCCTAAGTGCTCTTTAGGAGTTACATAACAAAGCATCGCGCAGCCATACCAGCCTATCTGAGCTGCTCCTATAGCTGAAGTGATATGGTCGTAGCCTGGCGCTATATCAGTTGTTAGAGGACCTAATGTGTAAAAAGGTGCCTCTCCACACTCCTCTAATTGCTTTTCCATGTTATCTTTAATCATATGCATTGGCACATGCCCGGGACCCTCAATGAAAGTTTGAACATCATGTTTCCACGCAATTTTTGTTAGCTCACCCATTGTTTCTAACTCACCAAACTGGGCGGCATCATTAGCATCCGCTATACAACCTGGTCTTAGACCATCTCCTAATGAAAAAGTTACGTCATATGCCTTCATGATTTCACAAATATCTTCAAAGTGGGTATAAATAAAGCTTTCAGTGTGATGAGCAAGGCACCATTTAGCCATAATTGAGCCGCCACGAGAAACGATTCCTGTAACTCTTTCTATAGTCAAAGGAACATACTTAAGTCTAACGCCAGCGTGTATTGTAAAGTAGTCAACTCCTTGTTCAGCTTGCTCAATTAACGTATCTCTAAACACTTCCCAAGTCAAATCTTCTGCGACACCCTTAACCTTTTCAAGTGCCTGATAGATAGGGACAGTTCCTACTGGTACAGGCGAATTACGAATAATCCATTCACGCGTTTCATGAATGTTTTTCCCCGTTGAGAGGTCCATGATTGTGTCAGCCCCCCAGCGAACACCCCAAACCATCTTTCCAACCTCTTCATCAATCGATGAACCAAGTGCTGAATTACCAATATTACCATTAATCTTAACTAAAAAGTTTCGGCCAACAATCATCGGTTCTGTCTCAGGATGGTTGATATTATTAGGGATAATAGCACGACCCCGAGCAACTTCATCTCTTACAAATTCAGGTGTTATTAATTTTGGTGTTGAAGCACCAAAATTTTCACCTTCGTGCTGTCCAATTTGATCTTGATATTCTTGCCAAAGGCAGTTCTCTCTAATAGCAATAAATTCCATTTCAGGGGTAATAATGCCCTTTCTTGCATAATGCATTTGGGTAACATTTTTTCCTTTTTTAGCCCTTCTTGGAGCTCTAAGATGCTCAAATCTTAATTCGTCAAGCTCCTTATTATGACGTCGTTCATTAGAAAAACTTGAACTCACACCATCTAGTACTTCTGTATCGCCGCGCTCTTCTATCCAGTTAGAACGAAGAGAGTCAATACCCTTTCTATAGCTAATTGATTTGGTAGGATCTGTGTACGGACCTGAGGTATCGTAGACGTGAATTGGGTCATTTTTTTCAGCTAAATTACCGATCGTATCGGTAAGTTTAATTTGCCTCATTGGAACCATTATGTCATCACGGGAACCCTTTGTGAATACTTTAGTTGAATTAGGAAAAGGCTTGACAAATGACTCATCAATACTTGATAGACTGGTAAGTGTTTCGGATGATTGCTTCATTATTGTATAATTTAGTTAATGTTACTTTAAAAGTAGAAATGTCCATTTTAACTCATAGACCAAGAAGAATGAGGAAACACGAATTTAATCGTTCACTCGTTCGTGAAAACTCTCTAAGTGCTACCGATCTTATCTATCCTCTATTTATTGTAGAAGGTAAAAACAAAAAGGAAAAGATTGACTCAATGCCAGGAATTGAAAGGTTAAGTATCGATCAATTACTTATCGAAGCCAAAGAAATTGTCAATTTAAAAATTCCGGCAATCGCCTTATTTCCTGTTATTTCTTCTGAAAAAAAATCACTTGAAGCAGAAGAATCTTATAATTCAGATGGCCTTGTTCAGAGAGCTGTCAGAGAGCTCAAAAGAAGCTTTCCAGAGTTAGCAGTTATTACCGATGTTGCACTTGACCCGTTCACCAGCCATGGTCAGGACGGACTTATAGATAATGACGGTTATGTAATGAACGATGAAACGGTTGAAATTCTTATCAAGCAAGCAATATCACACGCTCAAGCAGGCGCTGACATTGTTGCTCCATCTGACATGATGGATGGAAGAATTGGCGCTATTCGACAAGCACTAGAGGAGCACGGTCTTATTCACACAAATATCCTTGCATACTCTGCCAAGTACGCCTCTTCATTTTATGGTCCCTTTCGAGATGCTGTTGGCTCTTCAGGAAACCTTGGTAAGGCTGATAAAAAAACTTATCAAATGGATCCTGGAAATTCGAACGAGGCACTACGTGAAGTTGAACTTGATATTGCAGAGGGTGCTGACATGGTTATGATTAAACCTGGACTGCCCTACCTTGATATTGTATCCAATGTAAAACAAACTTTTGGCGTTCCAACTTTCGCTTATCATGTAAGTGGAGAGTATGCAATGCTAAAAGCTGCCAGTCAAAATAAATGGATTGATGAAAAATCAACTGTTCTTGAAACACTACTTTGCTTCAAAAGAGCAGGTGCAGACGCTATATTGACCTACTATGCTAAAGATGCTGCTAAATGGATAAATAACTGACAATAAATCTTAATTAAAATAACTCTGTAATCAAACTAAATGAAGTAGAAAGAAAGAATAAATGAACCAAAAAAAAGCCTTTTATTTACTCTCATCAATTCTAATATTTTTTATTGGTTTCTCCTATTCACAATTTAACCCGAAACCTACAGAGCCTGTAATTATTACTTTCGACAATAGTGCTGAGGTTAAACAATATAAATCCAACCTCTTAAATCTTCAGTTGCAGCTTGATGAGCTTGATACTCAACTTATAACTTCGCTAGGTGAACTAAATACAACAAAGCAAAAACTTATTCTTTTATCTAGCAAAGTACAGGTACTTGAAGACAAATTAAGATCAAGCCAGGAAAGCTATAATCTAAGCGAATCAGCCTTAAAGGAAAATAATTCTAAACTTCTAGAACTTGAGAGCGATTTAAAAATAACTAAAGATACTTTATCAAATTCTGAAATGGATCTAGAGTTAACTTTACTTGAGCTTGAACTTGCAAATAAGCATCTACAAGCTCAATAACTTTTAATCCGCTGGTCGAGCGTTCAAGTCGCTCACGACCCACCATATTCTAAAAGGCTTACAGAGATGTAGGCCTTTTTTTATACCTGTAAAATCTACTGTAGTACAAGCATGGTACAATATTGGCTAACCATTAATAGACCTTCCCTCACACATCAGAGAGGATTTGGAATTTTAAGGAGTGCTCTAAATCCCTTCTACTATAATTAAATCTGTCTCAGCAGACAGTTTACGAATTTCTCTTGCTTTGGTATATTTTTCAGATTCATAAAATTTTCTTGCATTATCTATATTTTCAAATTCTAAAACAATTGCAATACCTGAATCTTTGCCTTCTTTAATTTCTGGGTTAGGATTACGTACAAGCACTTTACCACCATATTCAGAAATTACTGGGCCCGCAAGTTTTATAAATTTCTCATAACCTTCATTATCGTGAACCAGCATGTGCCCAATAACATATCCTTTTGCCATTTTAAAACCCCTTAATTATCATTAATACTTTCTTTAATAGAATAAACTGACGTGTCAGGATAGAAAGCAATCCAAGCAAAATAAAAGCCTTGTATGCCCGGAATATTGTTACTCGATACACCAGTTACAGTAACACTTCGACTCGCACTATGCCAATTAATAAGAACGTCAACTCCTCCAACACTATCTTGAATAACACCTTCAGGAATAGTAATTAACTATCTTACTTAACTCTTCACGAGGCGTTCTATAACTATTAACTACTTTTGTTTTATCCTCGTAGCCTAGCGCCATTCCGCATAGCACGATCTTATCTTTGTAAAAAGGAAATTCTTGCTTTACAATGTCTGGGTATTCACCAAGCGCAGCTTGTGGGCAGGTTGCAAGTCCATGTTCAACTGCTGAAAGCATAATCGATTGTAAAAACATACCGTAATCCATATATGAGCCTTTTTCCATAACCTTGTCTATAAAAAAAAGTAGCATGACAGGTGCGCCAAATGCTTGATAATTAAGCGCCCATTGGTCTAATTGTTTTTGCTTATCTTCTCTAGATATTTCTAAGGTAGAGTACATCAAAAGGCCGCATGCTTTCCTTCTCTCTTTATACACATCAACCCACTCGGTTGGGTAATAGTTATAATCCGTAGCTGCTTTTTTACCAGCACGAAATGCCTCCTCCATCTTATCGCAAAGCTTTATCTTACTATTACCGGTAACTACCGCTATCTGCCAAGGTTGGGCATTGACACCAGAAGGTGCGGTTTTAGCCTGCTCTATAATTGCATTAACAACCTCAATCGGTACCTCTTTATCTACAAAAGCCCGCGTTGATTTCCGCTCTTCAAGTGCTTTTTTTACGTCCATTTTTTTTCTCCGTTTTTATTATTAAGTTGAGGCAAGCTTTTGCTGCCAATGTATTAATCTTTGAGTGTTTAAATCTCTATCGTTTCATATTTTCTATAGGTAAAAATTCATCCATCAGTGGCTAGATATTGCTAGCTTTATTTCATCTAAAACACTAGGGTCGTCTATAGTTGGAGGGACTTCATAATCTTCACCATCAACAATTTTTTTCATTGTCTTACGCAAAATTTTTCCAGAACGAGTTTTAGGAAGTCGATTAACAATCAAAGTCTCTTTATAGCAAGCGACCGCTCCAATTTTTTCTCTAACCAATGCTACTAGGTTTTTCAAAATTTCATCTTCAGAGATATCTACCCCAGACTTTAATATAATGAATCCAAATGGCAACTGCCCTTTCAGGTCGTCACTTCTACCTATAACTGCACACTCAGCTACCGAATCATGTGAGCCAATAATTTCCTCCATTTCACCGGTAGAGAGTCTGTGTCCCGAGACATTGATGACATCATCAGTACGCCCCATTACAAACAAGTATCCATCGTCATCGATATAGCCACCATCGCCGCTAAGGTAATAGCCCGGAAAAGTCTCTAAGTAAGTCTCTTTGAATCTTTCAACGCTCCCCCAGATAGTATTTAGACAACTAGGTGGGAGGGGTAATTTAATGGCAATGTTACCTTGCTGGTTTCTATCT
Source organism: Candidatus Thioglobus sp. (assembly GCA_029936515.1). Classification (GTDB taxonomy): domain Bacteria; phylum Pseudomonadota; class Gammaproteobacteria; order PS1; family Pseudothioglobaceae; genus Pseudothioglobus. The sequence goes on along the minus strand of JAPYSK010000022.1, from coordinate 4,438 downwards.
AGACTGTTTCCCTTATCGTCTAATATTTGCACCTCAAAGCCGGGCACTGGCACTGTAGATGATCCTGGCTTAATAGGCATTTTTTCAATTCCTCTAAGGTTAGAAGAAATAGCCCAACCTGTTTCAGTTTGCCACCAATTATCAATGACAGGTATATTAAATTTTTCCGTCAACCATTCATAAGTAGGTGGGTCAAGCCTTTCACCTGCTGCAAAAAAAGTTTGCAATGATGAGAGGTCATAGTTACCAATAAATTTACCACTAGGGTCTTCTTTTTTAATGGCACGAAACGCGGTAGGCGCAGTAAACAAAGCTTTGACTTTATGATCGGATATCACTCTCCAGAATGCGCCTGCATCAGGCGTCATAATCGGCTTGCCTTCGTATAATACAGTTGTACAGCCATGAATCAACGGTCCATAAACAATATATGAATGACCGACTACCCAACCGACATCGGAAGCAGACCAAAATACGTCCTCTTGGTTTATATCATAAATCGCACTCATGCTATATTTCATGGCTACAGCATGACCTCCATTTTCGCGCACAATGCCTTTGGGTTTACCGGTAGTTCCGGAGGTATATAAAATATACAGCACATCGTCGCCGTTTACCTCCACGCAGTTTGCAGGACTTGCAGCATCACAACAACTCTTCCAATCAAAATCACGACCCTCTGTCAATTTTGCTAAATGCTGTTCTCTTTGATAAATAATACAGCTCTTAGGTTTATACTGAGCTATCTCAATTGCACTATCTAACAAAGGTTTGTAAGAAATTATGCTGTTCACTTCAATACCGCAAGATGCACTCAAAATTAGTTTAGGCTTAGCATCATCAATTCTAACCGCTAACTCAGAAGCGGCGAAACCACCAAATACTACAGAATGAATGGCACCCAACCTAGCACAAGCTAGCATTGCTATTGCAGCTTGTGGAATCATCGGCATATATATAATAACTCTGTCACCCTTACCAATGCCATGCTCTTTCAACATACCAGCACATTTTGCTGTCTCGTCTCTTAATTCACGATAACTGTATGTTTTGATAGTATTAGTAACAGGCGAGTCATAAATTAGAGCGGCTTTTTCACTAAGACCATTATTGACATGGTAATCAAGCGCCATATGGCAAGTATTCATCTTGCCATCAGCAAACCAATGATGAATACCATCTTTATCTTCTGAGAGTATTTTTTTTGGAAAGCTGAACCAATCTATACTTTTGGCCTTTTCACCCCAAAAACTTTCTGGCTGCTGGATTGATTTCTCGTATTCCTCAAAATAAGACATAAGCTGTTTCCATTAATTCTTGACCACAAACATGTCCATAAACTCGTTGACAGGTGTTTGTTCAGTTTTCTTTTGATCGAGACATAATGTATATATCTTGTCACTGTGCTCTTTAGAATAAGTGCTTTGAAGACTATTAAGAAATTTTCTCTCAAGTAATGGGATACCTTCCTGGCGACGATGACGGTGTCCAACAGGATACTCAACTTCTACTTTGTCAGTTTTACTCCCGTCCTTAAAGAAGACTTGTAATGCATTGGCAATTGATCTCTTGTCATCATCTAGGTAGTCTTTTGAGTATCTTTTATCTTCCTTCAACACCATTTTATTGCGAAGCTCATCAATCAATGGATTGTTTTGATGAAAAGTATCCTCATAAAATTCAGCAACTAAATCGCCTTGAGTCATTGCCACTGCAAGCATATATTGAATACAATGATCTCGGTCAGCGGGATTATCTAAAGCGCCTGTTTTATCAATAATTCTGAGTGCAGATTCATGTGTTGTAATTTCAATCCTATCAATTTCATCTAACTTTTCTTTAATCTGGGGATAAAGTAATAATGCACACTCTATTGCAGTTTGAGCATGGAATTCAGCGGGATAAGATATCTTAAAAAGAATGTTCTCCATCACATAAGAGCCGTAGCTCCTGGAAAAACTAAACTCTCTACCCTTAAAACTTACATCGTAAAAGCCCCACTCCGGTGTACTCAAAACGGAAGGCATACCCATCTCACCAGCCATTGTCATCATTGCTAAGCGAACTCCACGAGATGTTGCGTCACCAGCAGCCCATGATTTTCTTGAACCGGTGTTAGGCGCATGCCTATAGGTTCTAAGTGAAGAACCGTCAACCCAAGCTTGCGATAACGCATCAATAATTTGATCCCTGGTGCCACCTAACATGTGTGTTGCAACAGCTGTGCTTGCTACTCTGACAAGTAAAACATGGTCTAGACCTACCCTATTAAAACTATTCTCAAGTGCAAGAATGCCTTGAATTTCATGAGCTTTTATCATGTACTCAAGTACGTCTTTTATACTTAAAGGTGATTTATGATTCGCAATATTAACTCGTGAAATATAATCACTAAGAGCCATAATTGCACCTAAATTATCTGAGGGATGGCCCCACTCTTCAGCTAGCCAGGTGTCATTAAAATCTAACCAACGCACTATTGCACCAATATCCCAAGCTGCCTTTACAGGATCAAGTTCAAAAGACCTGCCGAAAACTCTAGCACCGTTTACTACCGTTGTTCCTGGAACTATTGGACCTAAATGTCTAGTACAATTTGGATATTTCAAAGCCAACAGACCACAACCAATAGTATCCATTAAACAATTTCTAGCAATGTTGAGGGCCTCCTCAGATACTACTTTGTAATCAATCACGTAATCAGCGATATCTTGCAGAACTTGATCTGCTGTCATTCTATCTGCATTCACTTTTCTAACTCCTTATCTCTATGGGGCTGACTTTTTGCAGACTTGGACCTATATAATCGGCATTTGGTCTTATTATGCGGTTGTTTTGTCTCTGCTCAAAAATATGAGCACACCAACCAGTCACCCTTGAAAGAACAAATATTGGGGTAAATAGTTTGGTCGGTATTTTCATAAATTCATATGTCGAAGCGTGATAAAAGTCAGCATTTGCGAGTAGCTTTTTTTCTCTACTCATAACAGCTTCAACTCTCTCCGATACAGCATACAAATGTTTGTCGTTTGCCTCTATGGATAATTTTTTTGACCACTGCTTTATAACCTCATTGCGTGGGTCAGATTCTGTATAAACTGCGTGTCCAAAGCCCATTACGAGTTTCTTTTGTTCTAGCATTTTAAGCAATTCTTCCTCTGCAACATCAGGGTCATTCCATTGAGAAAGCATAGCACTAGCAGCCTCATTGGCGCCTCCATGCAATGGTCCACGCAACGTACCAATTGCACTTGTCACTGCGGAGTGAATATCTGAAAGTGTCGATGCACAAACTCTTGCAGCAAAAGTGGAGGCGTTGAATTCATGTTCAGCATACAAAATTAAAGAAACACTCATTACTTGTTTGTGTAGTTGGCTGGGTTTTTTACCGTGCAAAAGGTGTAAAAAATGCCCCCCAATAGTGTCATCGTCTGTTTCCGTATCAATTCTTTTTCCATGGTGAGAAAACTGATACCAATAGTTAATTATCGATGGAAATGCACTAAGCATGCGATCAGCATGATCAGTTTGGTTTAAAAAGCCTTCCTCTTGCTCTAAATTGCCAAGAACTGAGCAGCCTGTTCTTAAAACATCCATTGGATGAGCGGTTTTAGGGATACCCTCCAAAGCATTTCGTAGTTCAGGTTTTAAACCCCTTAATGATTTGAGTTTTTCTATATAGTCTTTTAATTCCTGAGAGTTAGGCAGTTTCCCATACAATAAAAGGTAGGCGACCTCTTCGAAAGTTGTATTTTGAGCTAAATCTACTACATCATAACCACGATAAGTAAGGCCAGAACCAGTTACTCCAACTGTACATATTGATGTCTCTCCAGCACTCTGACCTCTAAGACCACCGCCCATTTTTTTTCCACTCACTATTTATTCTCCTTGTTAATTAACTCATCTAATTGCCCTTCATATTGATGATAGTTTAGAAAATCATACAACTCTTCTCTTGTTTGCATACTTTCTAGTACATTTTTTTGATGACCATCTTCTAAGATGTGTTGATATACATTAAGAGCTGCGTTGCTCATAGCCCTAAAAGCACTTAGTGGATAAAGAACCATGTCCACACCAGCCTCGAAAAGTTCCCCTTTACTATACAATGGAGTTTGACCAAATTCGGTTATATTGGCAAGAATAGGAACATTAAGGGAATCAGAAAAATCTCTATATTGCTCAATGGTATTGAGTGCCTCAGGAAATATCATATCAGCGCCAGCTTCTGAAAAAGCCATCGATTTATCAATAGCAGATTGCATACCTTCTATAGCTAATGCGTCTGTTCTAGCAATAATTACAAAGTTAGGATCAGTCTTAGCATCAACTGCAGCTTTGATACGGTCGAGCATTTCGTTTGTACTAACTATTGCCTTATTTGGTCGATGTCCGCAACGCTTTTGAGCAACCTGATCCTCAATATGGATAGCTG
>JAPYSK010000021.1 GCA_029936515.1 Candidatus Thioglobus sp. | reverse complement strand
CTACAGAGCTTAAAGCAGAGATTATTTTGACTGCAGAAATAAGTAAGTGTATTAGTGAAGCAGAAGCTGAAAACCTAGAGTCGTTTTATTTAGAGATTCTTGCTAAACCAGGTTATAAAAAAAATCCTACTGTACTAACAGCTTCAGACGTCACCTAAAAACTTTCTATTGATGATAGTTTGGCGCTTCCTTAGTAATTGCAACATCATGAACATGAGATTCAGTCATCCCTGCAGCTGTAACCTGAACGAATTCTGCTTTAGTACGCATTGCCTTAAGATCTTTACACCCTGTATAGCCCATTGAAGAGCGAATTCCGCCAACAATTTGGTGAATAATAGGTCTAATAGAGCCTTTAAAAGGCACCCTTCCTTCTATACCTTCAGGGATAAGTTTTTCTGCTGCTAATTCAGCCTGAAAGTATCGATCGGATGAGCCATGGGCTTGACCCATTGCGCCTAATGATCCCATACCTCTATAGGCCTTATAGGATCTTCCTTGGAAGAGTTCGACTTCGCCAGGTGACTCTTCAGTGCCAGCAAGCATTGAACCAATCATTACACTATGAGCACCGGCAGCAAAGGCTTTTGAAGCGTCACCAGAATAACGGATACCCCCATCTGCGATAACAGTAATGTTTGTGTCTTTGAGTGCATCTGCAACGTCAGAGATTGCACTAAACTGAGGAACACCAACTCCAGCTACAATTCGAGTGGTACAAATACTTCCTGGACCAATTCCGACTTTAACGCAGTCAGCGCCAACCTTAGCAAGATCTAGTGCAGCCTGAGCGGTTGCAATATTTCCTGCAATAATTTCAAGATTAGGGAAGTCTTTTTTGGTTTTTTTGACTCGATCAATAACGCCTTGTGAGTGGCCATGAGCAGTATCGATTACTATTACATCTACACCGGCCTTAACTAGTGCACTTATTCTATCTGTGGTTCCTTTTCCAACACCTACAGCTGCTCCAACAATTAATCTTTCTTGATCATCTTTTGCTGCTTTAGGGAAGTCGCTAGTTTTCTTAATATCGCTTACTGTAATCATGCCACCTAACTTAAAGCTTTTATCAGTAACTAAAACTCTTTCTATGCGATGCTTTTGAAGAAGTTTTCGAACTGTATCCATTGAAGCACCTTCACTAACAGTTATTAAACTTTTTTGAGGTGTCATAACGTTTTCAACGAGCTCTTCAAGACGAGTTTCAAATAAAACATCTCGACTAGTAATAAGTCCAACTAAAATATTTTTTGATACAACTGGAAGTGCTGATATGCCATGTTGAGACTGTAAATCAAAAACATCTTTTATAGTAGCACTAGGCTTAATGCTTATAGGGTCTCTAATAATTCCAGATTCAAATCGCTTTACCTTCCTTACCTCTTTGGCTTGGGCAGTGATAGACATGTTTTTATGGATAATACCCATTCCTCCTTCTTGAGCAATTGCAATAGCAAGCTTGCCCTCTGTAACTGTATCCATTGCAGCTGAAATAATAGGTGTATTTAAAGTAATTTTTTTAGTAAGTTTAGACGTTAAGTTGACTTCTTTTGGGAGAATAGAAGAGTGAGCAGGCACTAATAAAATGTCATCGAAAGTAAGTGCCTTTTTTAATTCTTTCATACAGTTCTCCTAATGTATTAGTAACGTCGTCTGTTAAAAAAGCGTGGCAGAATAAAGCCTATAATCATGCCAAAGAATAACACAATAGCGCCAACGAAAAACCAGTTTCTAGAGCTTGAGTCTTGTTGAATCTGAGTATTATTTTCAGCTAATTGCAACTCAGCTTTAAGTTGTAAAGATTCCTGAATAAGCTTTTCATTTTCATGTTCAAGTTTGAGTGCATCTTGATAAATTTGTTCAATATGTTCTTTCTCCGCTTGTGACTTCGAACTTTGAACCACGAGACTTTCATTTTCTTGTTTAACTAATAAGTATTGATTTTCAATAACTTCTTTTTCACTCTGTAATTTTGAAATTAAAAGCTTATTGGCATTATAGGTTCTCTGTAATTTTTTTAGCTGCTCTCTGGCCGGTGGATCAATAGATAAATAAGATGCACCAATCCAGCCAATCGTGTCATCGAATTTGATTTGAGCCCAGCCATCCTCTGTACTTAATATTGATAGTTCTGTTCCAGATGGTAGTGTTCTAATAATATTATTACCAAATGCCATTTCAGAGCGGATAGGTATTTCAACTTGATCTGTAATATAAACAAACGACTCTGCGCTGACATTAAAAGCCATCATCAAGAGAATTAAAGTTAAGTATTTATATTGATTCATAGTATTAATAAATATTATTGTATATTGCTTATAAAAATAAAAATGTTTTATTCATGAATTTATAATGAATATTGATCAATTTCATAGTGAAGATATTTTTTTTAATTGGGCTTCAAGATCTTCTAGCGATTGTTCAACCAAAGAAAGCTTCGCTTTTTCTTTTTCAATAACTGCATCAGGAGCACCCGAAATAAATTTTTTGTTACTGAGCTTTCCTGAGAATTGTTGTTGTAGTCTATTTAATTTTTCAATTTCTTTATTAAGCCTCGATATTTCTTGATCTTTATCAATCAGTCCTGCTAATGGGATCAATATTTTCATTTTACCAACTAGTGCTATTGCAGACTCAGGCTCTTTATCGCCTTTTGATAGCAACTCAATACTTTTTAGTTTAGCGAGCGTAAAAATTATTGACTCACTATTTTTAATGTAAGTTTTATCTAACTGATTAAGGTCTTGAACAAAGCAGGGAAGTGGCTTTCTAGGTGCTATATTCATTTCACCTCTGATCTGTCTGATGCCTAATATAAATTCTTTTAGCCAGACTATCTCTGATTCAACTTTTGAATCAATCAATGATGAATCAGTTTCTGGGAATGACTGAGAAATAAGCCTTTCTGTAGAGTTATTAATTAACCCTTGGCACTGTTCAAAAATCTCTTCAGTGATGAATGGGATGATCGGATGAAGAAGTATTAGTGTCTCGGAAAGAACTTTAAATAGGGTTGCTTCACATCCTTGCTGAGTTTTTTTATTTTCTAATAGTGGTTTTGAAAGCTCCAAATACCAGTCGCAATAATCATGCCATACAAACTCATAAAGAGTTTGACTCATTAAGTCGAGTCGATAATCAGATAAATGTTTTTCAACTTCCATTTTAGTGCGCTGAAGTCTGGACAGTATCCACTTATCTGGAATTGACAACTTTGCATTAAAGTCAATTGATTGAGATTCAAGATTCATTAAGACAAATCGAGAGGCATTCCAAAGTTTATTGCAGAAATTTCGGTACCCTTCAACTCTTTTTAAATCGAACTTAATGTCGCGCCCAAAAGAGGACAATGCTGTAAAGGTGAATCTTACTGCGTCTGTTCCGAATGCTGGAATCCCACTAGAAAATTCTTTTTTGGTTTGTTTTTTTATTTTTTCAGCAAGCTTTGGTTGCATCATGCCTTGCGTTCTTTTTTCAAGAAGGTCGTCTAAGCTAATACCGTCTATTAGATCAATTGGGTCTAGAACATTGCCCTTAGATTTACTCATTTTTTCACCATGCCCATCCTTTATTAAGCCAGTAATATAGATGTCCTTAAATGGAACGTCACCAGCAAACTTTAGTCCAAACATTATCATTCTAGCGACCCAGAAAAATATAATATCAAATCCAGTGACTAAGACACTTGTAGGATAAAAGCGAGACAGTTCAGGTGTCTTTTCTGGCCAACCAAGGGTTGAAAAAGGCCATAATGCTGAAGAGAACCATGTGTCTAGAACGTCTTCATCTTGAATTAACTCTACCCCATTGCCAGCTTGTATTTGAGCCTCTTTGAGATTATTTGCTACATAGATTTTTCCATTTTTGTCATACCAGGCTGGTATTCGATGTCCCCACCAAATTTGACGAGAAATACACCAATCTTCAATGTTTTCCATCCAATTAAAATAGGTTTTGCTCCAGTTCTCAGGAACAAAACGAATATCTCCATTTTTAACTGCATCAATTGCAGGTTTTGCTAAAGGCTTTACTTTGACAAACCATTGATCGGTCATGTAGGGCTCAATAATACTGTTGGTCCTGTCTCCTCTAGGAACCATAAGGGTGTGAGCATCAATTTTATCTACTAAATTTTGATTTTCCAGGTCATTAACAATAATTTTGCGTGCCTCAAAACGATCTAGGTCTTGATAAACTTTCGGCGCATTCTCATTAATTCTGGCGTCATCAGTTAATATATTAATAATTTCAAGGTTGTGTCTTTGTCCAATTTCATAGTCATTGAAATCATGTGCTGGGGTAATTTTTACACACCCTGTTCCAAACTCCATGTCGACATAGTCATCTGCAATAATTGGGATTTGCCTATTAGAGAGGGGTAAGTTTATCACTTTTCCAATTAAATGATGATAACGAGAATCATCTGGATGAACTGCTACAGCACTATCTCCAAGCATTGTCTCCGGTCTGGTTGTGGCAACAACTAAAATCTCATTAGAGTCAGCAACATGATATTTAATATGCCATAATAATCCTTGCTCTTCAGTGCTAATTACTTCTAAGTCAGAAACTGCAGTTAAAAGAACAGGGTCCCAGTTAACTAGTCTTTTACCTCGATAGATTAAATCTTCATTGTAAAGATCTATAAAAACCTTTTGAACTGCTTTAGAAAGCTGCTTGTCCATTGTGAAACGTTCTCTTTCCCAGTCAACAGAAGCTCCAAGTCGTCTCATTTGGGTAGTAATAGTGCCTCCAGATTTTTGCTTCCAGTCCCAAACTTTTTCCACGAATTGTTCACGACCAAGGTCATGGCGGGAAATATTTTCACGACTAAGCTGCCTTTCAACAACCATTTGGGTTGCAATACCAGCGTGGTCTGTACCCGGCTGCCATAAAGTTTGATCACCCTTGCTGCGATGGTAGCGAGTATAAACATCCATGATAGTGTGCTGGAAAGCATGCCCCATATGTAGATTTCCTGTTACATTGGGTGGAGGAAGGACAATGCTATACGCATTTTCACTATTTGAATTTGATTTTGAAGAGAAGAGACCACCTTGCTCCCAAACATCACGATATTTTGCCTCGATTAGTTCTGGGTTGTATGTTTTTTCCATAAAGGTGATATGGCGGATAAAACTTTAGCATTATACAATAACTATCAATAATTTAACGCTTAGTTTAGTAAGCCTAAATATTAAATATATTAAAAAAATATCAATACATAATAACAAATAATTTAATCAAAATCACAAGTGATTTGAAGACTTTATTTGTTATTTAATCATAGTCTTTTCGGCTAGAAAGTGCATGAGCAATAGTGTTTATATCTGTATACTCAAGTTCCCCTCCAAGAGGGATACCGTGAGCTATTCTGGTGGTTTTGATTTGATATTTCTTGGCTAAGTTATGAATGTAGTGAGCGGTCACTTCGCCCTCAATAGTAGCGTTAGTTGCTAAAATTATTTCGTTGACTTTATTAATACTGAGTAGATCTTCAAGATCATCCAGACCAAGTTCTGCTGCGCCAATCCCATCGATGGGTGAAAGGTATCCACTAAGAACAAAGTATTTCCCTGAATAGACGCCACTCTGCTCTATTACGTTAATGTCTGAAGGCGTTTCAACAATACATAGTTGAGAGTTATCACGAGAATAATTTGAACATATGTCGCACACGGCTTTTTCAGTTAGAGTTCTGCATTTTTCACAGTTTTTAACATTTTCCATGGCTTCGGTTAAGGCTACAGCAAGCTCTAGACCTCCAAGCCTATCTCTTTCTAAGAGGTGGTAAATAAACCTTTGTGCAGTCTTAGATCCGACACCTGGAAGCTTACTAAAGGCTTTATTAAGTTTTTCAATCATAGTAATTCTCTAGTAAGTTTTTAAAAAGGTAAGTTTAACCCACCAGTTACATTTTTCATTTTTTCTTTGGATATTGTGCTAACTTGAGAGGACGCATCATTGATTGCCATCATAATTAAGTCTCCAAGTATTTCTTTATCTGATAATAAAGAATTATCAAGCTCAATATTTGTAACCTTATAATCTCCATTTAAGTCAATTTTAATAGCACCTGAAGCTGACTCGCCGCGACAAGAGATTAATTTAATTTCCTCTTGCGCCGATTTCATATCTTCTTGCATTTGTTTTGCTTTTTTCATCATTTCGACCATACCACCTTTAAACATTGTTAGACTCCTTTAAAGATTTAATTGATTTTTTGTCTACCTTTGAGTTAAATGCATTTTCTAGTTCTTTAAGGCCATCATCACTAAGAAATTGATCTTCAGTTTGTTTTTTTTCTTGCTCTAATTTATTGGCTTCTTTACTAGAGAGGGTGCTTCCATTGGTCTCTCCAAGTTCAATAACTAAACTTATTCCATCAATAATAGTGCCTAGTTTCTTTTCGATTGATTTTTGAGTATTGCTGGTTAGTAAATTATTGAACTCTTTATTAAGAGTGAGTGTTATTGTTCCAGCACTAAAAGAATAAAAGAGTGTATTTTTTACAACTGTTTTTGCAGCACCAGAGAAAGAAAGTTCATAAATTATTTTTTCCCAATCCCCTTGATTTTTGATGCTAGGTTGGTTTATATTTTCTATCTTTTTTTCAACAGTACTATCTTTTATGTCAATTAATAATTCACTTTCAGATATTTTTTTATCGGCTTTAGGTGTTATGGTTTTTTTCTTTGGCGATTTTAGATTTTTTTTTTCATCATCAATGTTATTTGGATGAAAAGCAATCATTCTGAGAAGGGTCATTTCGAGGCCAATTTGCTCACTTGGAGAATAATTGATGTCTTTTTGTCCGTTAATCGCAATTTGGTAAAAAAGTTGCAAGTCTTGTGTAGAAATAAGTGTTGCTAAAGATCTAATTTCAGCAGATATTTGTTTGTCATCACTAATCATTTGAGCAACAGATATCTCATGAAAAAGAGACGTTAAATCTTTAAGTGCATTTGACAGGTTTTCGCCTTTATGAGCAAGCTCCCTTACAAATAATAAAACTTCATCGGCTTTTCTTTGAATAACCAAAGATGCGAGCTTAAAAATATCATCATGGTTAACTAGCCCTAGCATTGCCTTTATATCTTTATCTTTTACACTTCCATTACCAAAAGATATAGATTGGTCTAGGAGACTTAGAGCATCACGCATAGAGCCGTTACCAAATTCTGCAATTTTTGATAAGGCATCATCTTCAAATTCCAAACCTTCTGAGTCCATAATAAACTTAAGATGATTAAAAATTTCATCATGAGATAGTTTGTTTAAGTTAAATTGAAGACAACGCGAGAGAATAGTAATGGGTAGTTTTTTTGGATCTGTAGTCGCTAACAAAAATTTAATATGTCCTGGCGGCTCTTCAAGTGTCTTTAGTAATGCATTAAAGCTACTCTTAGAGAGCATATGAACTTCATCAATAAGATAAATTTTATATAGATTTTTTGTAGGAGTATACTGTGCATTTTCTAGAATCTCTCGCATATGATCAACACCTGTATGAGAAGCAGCATCAAGTTCAATAAGATCAATAGATTGCCCTCTATCAATTTCTAGACAAGTCTCACATTTACCACAAGGATTAGAGCTAATTCCTTTTTCACAATTAACTGACTTTGCAAATATTCTCGCAATTGTAGTTTTGCCAACACCTCGAGTGCCTGTAAACAAAAAACCATGGTGAAGATTATTGTTGTCTAGTGCGTTAACAAGCGTTCTAATTGTATGCGCTTGACCGACCAACTCTTGAAAATTATGTGGTCTATATTTTCTAGCTAAAACTTGATAATGTTCACTCATTAAAGTTTGTGTTATTGTGAAAAGTGTAGTGCCAAGAATAAGTTCCAACACATAAAAAAATTATTACCGTTGCTCCCTTCCAGGCCTGGCGGGGTTCATAACCATTCATTGTCGGTGTACCCTCGACACTACACCATTATTTTACTTGAAATGATTATTCTGGTTACTTATTATTGGTGTTTAAAAGTGGCTTATTTTTATAGTCAGTTCAAATTACAAGGTCAGGCTTTTATTCCTTTTAAGGCTTGATATTGATTATATATTAACGACCAAATTGGTCCCACCTGGCCATTATTAATCTGCTGATCATCGATGTTAGTAATCGGAAACACTTCACGTGTCGAACTACTAATCCATACCTCATCAGCATTCATTAATGCTTCTTTATCAAAAGCAACTTCTTTCAAGTCAATGCCACAATGATTGGCACAATCAATAATAATTTCTCTCGTAATGCCTGGCAATATAAGTGGCCCTTTAGGGTGTGTATAAATACAATTATTTTTTACAATAAATACATTTGAATTTGATCCTTCAGTGATTACTCCATCACGGCAAAGAATTGCTTCCTCGGCATCATTTTCTTTAGCTTCTTGTGCATACATTATGTTTGCTAAAAGAGACGTAGCTTTGGTGTTACATTGCGACCATCTAATATCAACACGAGATATTGCGGATCCTCCCTTTAATAAAATTTCTTTAGAGCGAGAATTTAACCCAGTTGATTGGATATAAACAGTCGGTTTAAGGTCTCCATGGGTATGATTTCTATCCTCATCACAACCACGAGAAACTTGTAAGTAGATTGCCTGATTATCACTACCTTTATTGAACGAAATTATCTTGTTAATTAAGCTTATCCATTCACCTTTAGTGTGTGGATTTTTAATGTTAATTGAATCTAAGCCATCTTGAAGACGATTTAGGTGAGAATCTAAGCCTAATATATATTTATTGTAGATTGGAAAAATCTCATAAACTCCATCTCCAAAAAGGAAGCCTCGATCCATTACGGAAATATATGCTTTATTTTTTTGAATAAAGTTTCCGTTTAGATAAACCATAGTTTATCTAAATAGGAGTTTAATAGTATCAATCATCTTAGAAATAAAGCCAGCTTCAGCAGCATCTTCAAGAGCAATAAGTGGAAGAGTTGCTAAATTTTGGTTATTAAAACTCACAACAAGTTCTCCTACTTGCTCACCTTGGCTTATTGGGGCAATCAAGTCTTGGTTAAGATTAATAGTTTGAGTGGTGTACCTAAACTGATTTCGAGGCAAAGTTAAAAAGCTTGAGTCTGCTACACCAACTTTAATATTTTCCTTTTCAGATTTATAGATACGTACTTGGTGAGATATATCGTTTACAGATTGCGTTTCAAAAAAGCGAAAACCATAATCCAATAATTTTTCTGTTTCAGAGATACGAATTGCAGGGCTATCTGAGCCAAGGACAACTGAAATAAGTCTCATATCTACTCGATTTGCACTAGTTACTAGGCAATAGCCTGCTTTCTGAGTCCAGCCAGTTTTAAGTCCATCTACAGTGCTATCGGTAAAGAGAAGCTTGTTTCTATTAGTCTGAGTTATGTTGTTATATGTAAACTCTTTCTGACTGTACCACTCGTAATAAACTGGAAACTCTCTAATCATCGCAGATGAAAGCAGCGCTATATCTTTTGCAGTAGTATATTGATCATCATGAGGCAAACCTGAAGCATTCTCAAAACGAGAATTTTTCATACCTATTTGTTGGGCGTAATCATTCATAAACAGAACAAATGTGCCTTCAGAGCCAGCAACATGTTCAGCTAAAGCTACAGAGGCATCATTTCCAGATTGAATTATCATTCCTTTTAATAGATCTTCTAGCTTTATCATTTTTCCAACTTCAATAAAGCTTCTTGAGCCGCCAGTTCTCCAAGCCTTTTCACTGATTTTTACTTCATCATCTAGAGTAATAAATTCTTCTTTGAGTCGCTTAAAGACAACATATGAAGTCATCAGCTTTGTTAAGCTAGCGGGAGATCTCTTTTCATTTTCATTATTTGCAGCAAGGATTATTCCAGAGTTGTGATCCATCAGGATATAGGCTTTTGCAGCAATGGAAGGGGCTTTAGGAATGTAAAAGCGTGGCTCTTCAGCGTATGCACTGAAAATAAAAGGGATTATTAAAACAGTTTTTAAAAGTTTAAAAAGGGGATTTGATTTCATAGAATAGTGTTTATTAGTTAATTAATTATTCGATTTGTAGTATAAAAAAATGTGAATAATAGCTATTAAGTTGATTATAACGAGTTACTGTAAATAACGCGGACTTTTGTGTTTGTGTATTGACATAATAATACCAAAGCTAGCCATTAATGTCATAAGAGATGAGCCGCCATAACTTATCAAAGGAAGAGGCACTCCAACTACTGGTACTAGTCCCGAGACCATTCCTATGTTTACAAAAACATAAGTAAAGAAAACAAAGGTAAGGCTTGATCCCAATAATCTAGAAAAATTATCTTCACATCTAAGTGACAAGCTAAAGCATCGATAAATAATCAGTGAGTAGATAGCTATTAATAATATAAATCCAAGAAATCCCAATTCTTCAGCTAAAACTGAAAAAATAAAGTCAGTAGACTGTTCTGGCACAAAATCAAGCTGTGATTGAGAGCCATTAGTTAGTCCTTTACCAGTTAAGCCTCCTGATCCAATTGCAATTTTTGATTGAATAATATGGTAGCCTGAGCCTAAGGGATCAGATTCAGGATTAAATAAGGTGAGAATTCGATTTTTTTGATAGGAAATTAACAAATAATTCCAAGCAATATAAAGAGATCCCATTAATAAACTAGATAGAATCAAAAGGTTTAACCAGATTATTTTAACAAGGCGTATTCTAAATCCTGAAAAAAATAAAACATATATACCCGAGGCTCCTATTAATAAAGAGGTTCCAAGGTCTGGTTGTTTAGCTATCAAAAAAACAACGAGAGCTATAGTAATCAAAGAAATTATTACTGAAAGAGCTCTAGGTGGTAATGTTTTTTCACTTAAGATTGCAGCAATTGTTATTGGAACAATAATTTTCATCAGCTCTGAAGGTTGAAACCTAATAAAGCCTATGTCTAACCATCGTTGTGCTCCACCTCCAGAACTCCCAAAAAACAATACTAGTATTAATAATATAGTACCTATAATCATTAATATTGGCGCTGAGCGCAGTAAAAAAAATGGTGGTATTTGCGCAATAACCAACATCACTGATGTTGCTAAACCAAGATGAATTAGCTGCCGATATACTAAACTTAAAGAGCCTCCAGAGCTACTATATAAAACCATTAAACCCAGAGAGGAAAGAAGGATAATGAAAATTAATAAAGGAGTATCAATTTTAAACAACTTATAAAAAGTATAAATTCTTTTAAAAAGGAAGCTAATCATAGAACTAACAAACCAACCTTCCTAAGATCACTAAGAAGTAAGTTAAAGCTGCTACATGCCGAAGAGTTATTCATGCATTCAACCCCCAATCCAAATTCAGATATTTCAACTTGTTGTTTTGGCGAGAGAAAGATGGGTATTTTGCCAGTACCAATTATTAATAAATCTAACGGGTCTTTTGTAGAGAGTTCAAATAGAAACTCTTTGTCAATTTCAGATATAGTAGAGATTGAAAGTTCATCAGATCTATTGGCAGATATAAAACATGGTGTCTTTAATTTAGTATGAGAAAGTGAAACTGATAAATCATCTAACGAAAGAACTGAATTTTGATTAGCATTTTGCTGGGTAAACTCCATCAATTTACTTGCTTATTTGGATGTTGGAATATCATTATAACAGTGTAAAATTAGCTTATGATTTGATTTATTTATTGAACTAGAAATCATCCTTTAAAGCTATCAATTTGACTCAATAAATATATTTTATTTTTTATATTGAAAACTATTATTTTTTATAAAAAAAATACTTAACTAATGAAATCAAGATTCGCTCCCTCACCGACAGGGTATTTGCATATTGGTGGTGCTAGAACAGCACTTTTTGCTTGGTTATGGGCTAAAAAAAATAATAGTAAATTTGTTCTTCGAATTGAAGACACCGATAGAGAGCGTTCAACTCAAGACTCCGTCGATGCTATTTTAGAAGGTATGGATTGGCTAGGCTTGAATTACGATGAAGGGCCAATTTTTCAAAGCAAAAGAATTGATCGATACAATGAAGTAATTAGTGATTTACTTTCTCATGGAAAGGCATATTATTGCGATTGTTCAATTGAGCGATTAGAGGAGATGCGTGAAACATTGATTGCAATTGGTGAAAAGCCTAAATATGACGGTTGTTGTCGCAAAAAGTATTTAAAAAAAGGTGTTATTAGATTTCTTAATCCAGATTTAGGCGCTGTAAGTTTCAATGATTATGTTAAAGGGCAAATTGAAATTTCAAACTCCGAATTAGATGATTTGATTATTGCGAGATCTGATGGCTCACCTACATACAATCTAACGGTTGTAGTTGATGATCATGATATGAAAATTGAATGCGTAATAAGAGGTGATGATCATATCAATAATACACCAAAACAAATTAATCTATATGAAGCCCTAGATTGGTCTACCCCTAAATTTGCACACGTACCAATGATTCTTGGTTCAGATGGCTCACGTCTTTCAAAAAGGCATGGAGCGCTTAATCTGTTGTCATATAGAGATAAGGGTTTTTTGCCTAAAGCACTACTTAATTACATTGTAAGATTAGGATGGTCACATGGTGATCAAGAAATTTTTTCGATCGATGATATGATTAAATTGTTTGAGCTTAAAAACATTAATAATTCACCTGCAAGCTTTAATCAAGAGAAACTTGAATGGATCAATCAGTCATACATAAAAACAACCGGTATTGAGGAGCTAGTTGATAATCTAAAGTGGCACTTAAATCAACTCTCAATTAATTTGTCTAATGGCCCCGACATTAATGAGGTTGTTGAATCTCTTAGAGAGCGATCCAAGTCTCTGGTCGATATGGCTCAAAGTTGTGTTATGTTTTATAATGATTTTGAAGATTTTGAATTAGGCCAAGCAAGCAAAGTTTTTAATCTCGAATCAAAGTTAATTCTTGATGACTTATATCTACAACTTAAAATCTTAGAGGATTGGAATGCTGAAAATATTCATTCTGTTATTAATAATATTTGTGAAATTAGAGGTGTAGGATTTGGTAAAGTGGGCCAACCATTTAGGCTTGCTCTTAGTGGAGATGGTAAAGCTGGAAGCATTGATATAAGTGCATATTTTGTGGGTAAAAAAAGAACTATATCAAGATTAAAAATGGCAATTGAATGGATCAATAACTTAGATTCTTAAGTTTTTTCATAACTAATATATAACAAAGAGTTAAAGTGCTATCAAACTTTTTTGAAATTTTCTTACTTATTTCACCAGTATTTATTCTTATAATTCTGGGTAACATTCTTAGGAGAATTGGTGTCCCCGATTTATCTTTTTGGGAAGTAAATGATAAGCTTGTATATTGGGTTCTAATTCCGGCTCTGTTATTTCATCATATATCTCAAATTAATTTATCTTCATCAATGTTTTATAGTTACGGTGTAGTTATATTAAGTGGATTATTGATTGTTACAATAGTAGCTATAATCTTTGGTAGGCTTCTTGGATATTCGCCAGAATCATGGTCATCAATCCTCCAGGGCGCTGCTAGACATAATGCGTTTATTGCACTTGCAATAGCAGGAAGTTTGTTTGGAGATGAGGGCTTGGCGATTGGCGCAGTGTTTATGCTTTTATATGTTCCTAGTATTAATATCGTTGTGATATCTATTATGATCTCTAGTTTTAATCAACCTGGCCAAACTGATTCTAAAAAAGGAATAGCTAACATATTTGTTGAGCTTATAAAAAACCCATTTATTCTTGCAATGATTGCAGGCCTTATTTTTTCATTGATTGATTCAGAAAAAATAGTAATTATCCATGAAACTTCAAGTCTATTAGGTTCGGCAGCATTGCCAATAATGCTTTTAACTATAGGAGCTAAAATAAAAGTTAGAGATCTTGCTTTAAAAATCACACCAATCCTTATTTCTAATTCTCTCAAATTGATTGCTTTTCCTGTAATCGCTTATTTTGTTGCGAAATTCATGGATCTTAGTCAGTTAGAAGTTGTTGTAGCGGTTATATTTGCTTCTGTTCCAACTGCGGCATCGTCCCATGCATTGGCAAAGCAATTTGGTGGTGATGCAGAGCTGATGACAAGTATTATTACAACACAGGTTGCATTGTCATTTATTACAATACCTGTTATTCTGGCTGTTATTAGCTAATTGTAACTAAGAATAATTATTAAATAATTTTTTTAAAAAAATAGATTTAAAGACGATAAGTGTTATAATGATAGCTAAGAAATATTTATATTCTTTTTCTGTTTCCAACTTTTTAATACATGAACGACAAAATTAAAGTAGTCAGTGATACTTCTTTTGAAGCTGACGTAATAAGTTCCTCACTACCTGTTTTAGTTGATTTTTGGGCCGAATGGTGTGGCCCATGCAAGACTCTAGCTCCCATCCTTGATGAAATTGCTGATGAGTATGATGGCCGAATAACTATAGCAAAGGTTAATGTAGATGAAAACGTTCAGTTACCACTAAAATATGGCATTAGAGGTATCCCAACTATGCTACTATTTCTAGATGGTGCAGTTCATGCAACCAAAGTCGGTGCTCTTTCTAAGGCAAACTTAAATGCTTTTTTGGACTCAAATATATAATCATTATTTATTCTAATCTTACTAATAATAAAAACCCCCTCAACTAAACAACACTCAACTAAAAAACCATAAATTTCCAACTTGGCGTCTTGCTAATCTCTATTACTTACTTAATAATCTTATATGAAACTATCAGAACTTAAAATTCAAACACCCGGTGAACTTCTAGAGTTAGCTCAATCTTTAGGCATTGAAAACATCTCAAGAGCAAAAAAACAGACGCTAATTTTTGCGATACTTAAGTATAAAGCTGACAATGATGAAGAAGTACTTGGCGATGGAGTATTGGATATTTTGCAGGAAGGTTATGGCTTTCTAAGATCTGCGAATGACTCTTATGTTTCAGGACCAGACGATATTTATGTCTCCCCTAACCAAATAAAACGCTTTAACTTATATACTGGTGACGTGGTTACTGGCAAGATTAGAGCGCCAAAGAAAGGTGAAAAGTATTTTGCACTAGTCAAAGTTTCTGAAGTGAACGAAGATTCGCCTGAAAATGTAAGAAACCGAATTCCATTTTCTTCTTTAACTCCACTACATCCAAATGAAAGATTAAAGCTTGAGCTTGGTAATGGAGGTACTGAAGATATTACTGCGAGAGTTATTGATTTAGTTGCTCCTTTTGGTAAAGGGCAAAGAGGTTTACTAGTAGCACCACCTAAAGCTGGAAAGACAATGATTATGCAAAACATTGCATCATCAATAGCAGTTAATCATCCAGAATGTGAACTAATTGTTCTACTAATAGATGAGCGACCTGAAGAGGTAACAGAAATGGAGCGCTCAGTAAGAGGAGAAGTTATCTCTTCAACATTTGATGAGCCCGCAAAGAGACATGTTCAGGTTGCTGAGATTGTCATTCAAAAAGCTAGAAGACGAGCTGAACAAGGCAAGGATGTTATTATTTTGTTAGATTCTATAACTCGACTAGCAAGAGCCTACAATACAGTAGCCCCTTCATCAGGAAAAGTTTTAACTGGTGGTGTTGATGCTAATGCTTTACAAAGGCCAAAGCGTTTTTTTGGTGCAGCAAGAAACATTGAGAATGGTGGAAGCATTACAATTATTGCTACTGCGCTTGTTGATACTGGTTCAAAGATGGATGAAGTTATTTATCAAGAATTCAAAGGAACTGGTAATATGGAACTACATCTTGAGAGAAGACTATCTGAAAAACGTATTTTCCCTGCCATCAATATAAATGCATCAGGAACCCGTCGAGAAGAGCTAATTACGGATGAGCAAGAACTTCAAAAAATGTGGATTTTAAGAAAAATCCTGCATCCTATGGATACAGTTGAAGCGGCTGAATTTTTGATTGAAAGACTTCGCTTTACTAAAACTAATGATGAGTTTTTTGACTCCATGAAACAAAAAAAATAAAAACCTTTTTTTAAGATTGAAGCGAATTTATAATAAAATCGATGCTTCTTGAATTCTTTAGCTTTAAAACAACCAAAATTGCCAAATATATAATGCGCAATTTAGTTGCCTACTTTTGTGTGATTACTTTTATTATTGGGCTAGTTGTTTTTGGTAATCAGTTTGTTTTGACAGTCCAAGAGAGTATTGATCGAGGAATACCTTTTCAAGAACTTATGCCACTTATAAGTTTTAATATGATAAGAGATGTTCCTGTAATATTAGTTTTATCAATTTTTTTAGCTGTAATTATTACAATTTCTCAGCTATATAAAAATTCTGAAGCAATCGTAATGAACTCAATCGGATTGGGGGATAAGGCCTTTCTATCTGTTATAAAACCTCTTGCAATAATTTTATTTTTGTTTGTTTTATTTCTTACTGCTTATGCTGTTCCTTGGGCAAAACAGCAAAAAAGTGCGGCTGAAGAAGAAACCAAAAATGCCTCAGAGTTTTCTTTTATTACTGAGGGAAAGTTTGAAAGTTTCAAGAATGGCGATATTGTATTTTATGCATCTGAATCAACCTCAATTGATGTTGGTGGGGTGCAAAATATGGAGGAGATATTTATATATGCTTCTGAAAATGGTAATCCAGTTATTGTATTAGCTTCCGACGCAAAAAAATATATTGATCCTAAAAGCAAAAGCATATACCTTCGACTAAGAGATGGAGTTCGATACCAGGGCTTACCAAGTAGTGAAAATATAAATATCCTAAATTTTGATTCTTATGATTTAGAGATAGTTTCTGGTGAGGTGCAAAAATCAATAGCTACTTTTACAGAAATTGAGGAAAAAACTACTCTAGACTTGTTAAAACAAGGTGGCTTATTAGCTATCGCAGAACTACAATGGAGGCTTTCTTTACCCTTATCTATATTGATCCTTGTAGTGTTTGCTGTTTATCTTGGAAAAACCTCGCCGAGAGGGGGTAAGGGGATTAATATCTTAATCGGTATTTTCGTATTCATGCTTTATAACAATGGATTATTGGTAGCGAAAAGTTCAATAGAAAATGGTCTATTAAGTCCAATAATTGGATTGTGGGGTATTCATCTTATAGCAATATTATTCTTAATGCTCCTTTATCAGTTTAGACAAGGAAAAATAATGTATTTTATTGATAAAATAACCATTTTTAATAATAAAAAGAAAAGTCATGTCTAGTTCCCCAAGTAAGATTTTAGAAGTTTTTGATAATCCTAATAGCGAAAGGGATTTTGTAATTCGTATTGATTCGTCAGAGTTTACTTGCTTGTGTCCATTAACTGGCCAACCAGATTTTGCAGATATCCATATTGAATATATTGCTGATAAGCGTTGCGTTGAGCTCAAAGCTCTTAAAAACTATTTTTGGTCTTATCGTAATGAAGGGGCGTTTCATGAAGCTGTAACCAATAAGATTTTGGATGACTTAGTAGATGTTCTTGACCCTCGCTTTATAAGACTAAAAGCTATCTTTAACGTTAGGGGCGGAGTTTATACCAATATAGAGTGCGAACATAGGCAAGACGGCTGGCTACCAAGAGAAGTTGTGAGTTTATGAGCCCTGTTCGTCAAACTATTCACTTTGACAAGAATTTAATTGATAAAGATGCTCTTAAGGTTGTTAATACAATAGTTAAAGCTGGCTTTGAGGCGTATTTAGTAGGTGGTTGTATTAGAGATCTATTGTTAGGATATAAACCTAAAGACTTTGATATAGCTACCAGTGCCACTCCAGAACAAGTTAACAAAATATTTAAACGTTCAAGAATTATTGGAAGGCGTTTTAGATTGGTGCATATTATGTTTTCAGCACGAAAATATATTGAAGTTGCTACTTTTCGTGCGGGCAAGGTGCAAACCTCTGGCAACGGTGTTATTATTAGAGATAACTATTACGGCACTCTTTATGAAGATGTTTTCCGTCGTGACTTTAGTGTTAATGGACTTTATTATGATATTACTAAATCTGAGGTTATTGATTATGTAGGGGGACTTAAGGATCTTAAATCTTCTGAAATTAAAATGATTGGTAATCCGACAGAGCGTTTTGAAGAAGATCCTGTAAGAATGATAAGAGCAATACGATTTAAAGTTAAATTAAACGCAAGTTTTTCTCCAGAAATTTCTAAATCTATTTCTAAACAAGCTCATCTATTAGCTAATATTCCTCCAGCTAGACTTTATGAGGAAATCATTAAATTGTTTCATAATGAAAAATCTATTGAAGTTTATAAAGGGCTATTAAAATTTGGTTTACTGAAGTTTTTATTCTCTCAAACTCATGAAAGTCCATTTATTGATGCAACTCTAATTAATACATCAAAGAGGATACAGAGTGGTAATTCTGTAACTCCGGCATTCTTGTTTGCTGTTTTTCTTTGGGCTGCACAAAATAAGCGCTATAACGAGCTTAATAAAAAAAATAAATCCCATATTGATCTTATGACAAAAGCATCAGAAGAGATAATCAAAAGACAAACTCAACAGGTTATGATGCCTAGATGGCTCTCATCCAGAGTTAAAGATATCTGGATGATGCAGTATCAGCTAGAGAACTGTAATCTTAAAAAAGCTAAAGAACTAATTAACAATCCTCGTTTTCGAATGGCCTATGATTTTCTAGTGTTGCGTTCACAGAGTATTGATCCAGAATTAAAGGGGAGGGCTGAGTTTTGGACGACTCTTCAAAAATAAAATCAATTCTAATTACTGGATGCTCCAGCGGTATAGGTCTTTGCCTTGCAAATGGTCTCCGCTCAAAGGGATATAGGGTTTTTGCTAGCGCAAGAAAGACAGATGACGTATTAAAACTTAAGGAATTAGGATTTGAGACTTTATTGCTAGATTTATCCTCTTCAGACTCTGTAAATGCTGCTATTAATGAACTTTACAAGAAGACTGATTCACTTTATGCGTTAATTAATAATGGCGCTTATGGGCAAGCTGGTGCTCTCGAAGATATTTCAAGAAATGCCTTAGAAAAACAATTTCAAGCAAATGTCTTTGGTTGGCATGAGCTTACAAATTTAGTTTTACCTAGAATGAGGGAATTAAACGTAGGTAGGATTATATATATAAGCTCAGTATTAGGCTTCGTTGCAATGCCTTTAAGAGGGCCTTACGTGTCCTCAAAGTTTGCCATTGAAGGGTTAGTTAATACTTTGAGGCTTGAATTAAAAAATACCAGCATAAAATTTTCAGTTATTCAACCAGGACCAATCGAATCCAAATTTAGACAAAATGCATTTTTGGCTTTTAAGGAAAACGTCGATATTTCTAATAGCCTTTATCAGGAGAATTATAAAGCAATGATTGAACGATTAAACTCTGACGAAAATGTTCAATTCACATTGCAACCTGAAGCTGTATTAAAGTGTGCAATTCATGCTTTAGACTCCAAAAAACCTAAGAATTATTATCGAGTAACCTTTCCTACAAAATTATTTAGATTTTTAGGTAGAATATTACCTAGCTCGTGGATGGATAATATTTTAAGTAAAGCAGGTAGCTGAGGTAAAAACCTATGACAGATAAGTTTAATTTTAATAAGGGTTTGGATGAGCTTGAAGTAATTATCAATAAGATGGAGTCGGGCGATATAAGCTTAGAAGATTCACTTAAGTATTTTGAGAAAGGCGTAAAGATTCATAGGCAGTGTCACACTGCTTTAAAGGATGCAGAGCAGCGCATCAATATTCTAAGCGAAGAAGATAATTACAATGAAGAAAAGCCCTTTGGAGATTCTTGACGTTTATCGAGAGCGCGTTAACTCTCGACTAGAATATTATCTTGCCTCAATTTTCTCTGGTGGATCTTATCAGAGTGAACTTAAAGGTGTTATGAGTTACAGTGTATTGGCAGGTGGGAAGCGTTTTAGGCCAATATTGACATACACAGTTGCTGATATGTATGGCGTTGATATTTCAAAAGTTGATTCAAGTGCATGCGCTATAGAATTAATTCATATTTATTCTTTGATTCATGATGATTTGCCTGCGATGGACGATGATGATATGAGGCATAATCAACCTTCTTGTCATAAAAAATTTGGAGAGGCTCAAGCAATCCTGGCGGGTGATGGGTTACAAACCTTAGCTTTTAAAGTTATTTCAAGTGATGAATCAATTAGTCATAGCATTAGAGTTGATTTATTAAAATTATTAGCAATTTCGGCATATGACATGGCAGATGGCCAATCTATTGACCTTTCTGTAGTATCGAAAGAAGTTGATATTGCCTTATTGAATCAAATGCACCAAAAGAAAACCGCCTCATTGATAAGTTGTGCTGTTAAATTTGGAGCACTTTTAAATCCTAATATTAGTTTAAAAGATATAGATATTTTGGATTCATATTCAAATCATATAGGCTTAGCTTATCAGGTTCAAGATGATGTTTTAGATTTAACGAGCACTGAAGAAGTTTTAGGTAAACGTCAAAATTCCGACCTTAATAAAGCAAAGCCAACTTATCCTGCTCTTTTGGGGGTTGATGAGTCTATTAAAGTGTATAAAAATCTTTATAAAGAGGCTCTCGAAGAAATAACCAGTCTTAGTATTAAAAACCAACCTTTAAGAGAGTTGACTGAGAAATTGATGGGACGCTCTTTCTAAGGTCTAATATTCAACTAGAACACTTCCCCAGCTAAATCCGCCACCAATACCTTCGAAAAGAAGCGAATCTCCTTTTTTTATTCGTCCATCACGAACTGCTACGTCAAGCGCTAGCGGAATTGATGCCGCAGATGTATTTCCATGTTTATCTAATGTCAATATTACTTTACTCATTGGTAAATTAATTCTTTTTGCAACAGCGCTAATAATTCGAATATTGGCTTGATGGGGAACCATCCATGTTAGGTCATCCGAGGTCATATTACAATCATTTAGGGTTTCTTCTGCAAGTTCCGAAAGTCTTTTAACTGCAATTTTATAAACTTCATTTCCAGCCATCTCTATAGTGCCTAATTCATTGATTCTATCATTATTGACGTGAAGTGATGACATGTAACTACCATCACTATAAAGTTTTGAATGCTTTATTCCTGTAGTGTTATCAGAGCTAACTACAACTGCACCAGCTCCATCACCAAATAGGATTGCAGTAGAACGGTCATTCCAATCTACAATTTTTGACATTGTTTCACTTCCAACTACTAAAATATTATTAGCGCTTCCATTTTCTATATATTGCTGAGCAGTGGAGAGAGCAAAAACAAAACCAGCGCAAACAGCCTGAAGATCAAATGCGGGGCATGAAGCACCTATACGATGTTGAAGCATTGTTGCTGTTGCAGGAAAAATTTTATCTGGTGTTGTTGTAGCAAGAATGATTAGATCCAAATCAGTAGCCTTAAGGCTTGCCATTTCAAGGGCTTTCTTACTAGCCTCAATAGCAAGATCACAAGTACTTTGATCGGTTACCACTCTTCTTTCTTTAATACCTGTTCTGATGGTAATCCATTCATTTGTGGTATCTAGTGTTTTTTCAAGATCAAAATTGGATATAACTTTTTTTGGTAAATAACTACCAGTACCAATAATTCTTGCAAATTTTTTCATGAGATGATAGTTATTTATGCTCTTCTAATTCGCGAGTGAGCTGCACAGAAATCTTTTCAGTAATTTTAGCATGAGCTTCTAGGTAAGCCTCTTTAATTGCTTGAAAGAAGGCGTCTATATCTGCATTACCATGACTTTTTACAACAACACCTTTTAATCCTAATAAGCTTGCTCCATTGTATCTTCCTGGGTCAACTCGAGACTTAAAGTCTCTCATAACTGGTCTTACGATAAGAGCAATAATTTTTGTATATAAATTTTTAGAAAATGATTTTTTTATGAAGTATGAAAACATATCTGCAACCCCTTCACTAGCTTTTAAAGCAATGTTTCCTTCAAAACCATCACATACAATGACATCAACTTCGCCTTTATAGATATCATCACCCTCGACAAAACCAATATAGTTAAGAGAGGAATTTTTTAGTAGCTCAGCTGTTTCTTGAATTTTTCCATGGCCTTTAAATTCTTCTGAACCAACATTTAATAATCCAACTGAAGGGTTGTTAATGTTTTCAGTATTTTGAACTGCGATAGATCCCATGATTGCAAATTGCAACAAGGTTTCTGGTTTTGAATCAACATTAGCACCAAGATCAAGAACATGGGTAGGTCCTGTGATTGTTGGGAAGGCTGACATAATCGCAGGTCGGTCTACGCCTTCAATTGTTTTAAGGACAAATCTTGCAATTGACATCAGAGCACCCGTATTTCCAGCGCTTACGCAAGCATCAGAAATGCCACTTTGAACAAGATTTATCGCCACCCTCATAGATGAGTCTTTTTTATGTCTTAATGCTATAGAAGGGGAATCATCCATATTGATGATTTCAGACGCATGAGTTATATCAATACGGTCTAATAAAGATTTATGTATTGATTTTTTCTCTAGTTCTTCTTTTATTCCTTTCTCATCACCAACAAAGTTGAGATGAAGATCACTAAAAGACATTAATGCATTAATTCCGGCACTAATAGTGACAGGAAAACCAAAATCACCACCAGAGGCATCGATTGATACCTTAATTGACATAAAGGTTAGTTGGCTTCTACTTCTTCGATGTCTTCAACAGCTGACTTAATAACTTGCTTACCACGATAGTAACCATCTGCTGTAATGTGATGCCTTAAGTGTATTTCACCAGTCTCTTGGTCTTCAGCTAATGCAGGATTTTTTAGTGCATTATGAGAGCGACGCATACCTCTTTTTGAAGGTGTTTTTCTGCTTTTTTGTACTGCCATTTTTTACTCCTTGCCGACATCGGCTATTTTAATATTTTTTAAAATAGTAAAAGGATTTTCACGCTTTTCTTCAACTATTTCTTGTTTATCTTTATTTAAATTGCATTCATAATTATGAGACGGCGCCATTGGAAGTGACAAAAGAATCTCATCAGTAATTAGATCAATTGTTGCTAATTCGTCTTCCTTAATTACATATATCTCATATTGCGAGTCGAGTTCTTCGGCTTGTTGTTCATTCCTTACAAATGCTAAGTTAAAATTGACTTTTAAGTGTTTTTGGAGCGCTTCTAAACAGCGTTGGCACTCTAAAACAATATTTAATTCAATTATCCCCTTAACACATGGGGTTTTATCATTTTCTAGATAAAACGACAAATCAACCTTTACTCTGTCTTCCTTGTTTATAGCTATCTCGCTTATTCTAGGTAAGCTAGAGATTAAGTATTCACCAAACAAGCTAACTTCTTTTTTAGCAAAGTTAAATATTTTTAGTTCGCTAGGTAGGAGTTTAGTTGTTTCCATAATCAAAATTCTAAAGCGTGGATATTTTACCTGATTCTATTTAATTTGTTAACTACTTTCTCTCTGTCTTTTACTTTCAAAAAGTGTAATACCGGTAGCGACAGAAACATTAAGACTCTCAACACTTCCAGTCATCGGAATGCTTACTAGTTGGTCACAAGTTTTTTTAATTAATTGCCTAATCCCTTTGCCTTCAGCACCCAACACAATTGCTGTTGCATCAGATAAATTGACATCATAAATTGTTGTTGAGGCACCTCCATCAAGACCAATCACCCATAACCCATTCTTTTGCAAAGCTTTAATTGTTCGAGTTAGGTTTGTTACTTGAAAAATTTTAAGAGTATTGATTGCCCCAGCTGAGGTTTTATGAACAACAGCGTTAACTGGAGATGAGCCATCTTTATTAATAACAACACAATCTATCCCTGCAGCGTTTGCACTTCTTAGACATGCACCAAGGTTTCTAGGATCCTGTATGGAATCTAGGATTAATACTAAAGGGTTGCCTGGGATTTTTTTAATAACTGCAATTAAAGAATCTTCACCAGGCAAAGGAGGTAATATAACCTCAGCAATAATTCCTTGATGGAGTTCTCCTTTAGCAAGTCGATCAAGTTTGTTTTTATCGCTGTGTAAAAAACTTATTTTCTGGTTAGTTAGAGCGGTTATTATATTGCTCATTCTAATATCATCTCTTCCAGATTGGATAAATACCTTAAGTATAGATTCAGGATTGGTATTTAAAAGACTTTCAATACTATGAAAGCCAAATATATGAATTGATTTAGACATAAATTAAATAATTATCAAAGATTATTAATGTAAATTTCAATATCAGCATTATCTCTGAGTTCTTTAAGCCAATTCAAATAAAATTTTTCAGCATTGAGGTAAGTTAATTTTTCTTTGCATTTTTCTAGATTATTGCTTATGTAGCGTTCATCAACTTTTATTGCTATTGCAAAACCTACGTTGTTAGAGTAAACCTTTGAAACCTCACTATCTTTAAGTAAATCTAACATTTCAGTAGTTGGGCTATTAACTGTTATCCAATCTGAAATACCTCCATTTGCATAGCTTGGATGCTGAGAGTGCAGCTTAGCAAAAGATTCGAAAGATGCGCCTTTAGTAATGTGTTTTGAGAGTTTTTTTAGAAATTCTTTGATAGTTTCGTCCTTACTATTGGATGAAATATCAGAATCATCAATTTCAGAAACAATGATTTGAGCTATTTTAATTTGCTTGATTTTTATATCATTATCAATGGCTGGACAATTATCTATCAATTCATTAGTCGACAAATTAAATATCAAATCTTTTGTTATAAATCGTTGCAAATTGAGTATCGATAATTTTTCTGTAACTTCTCGAGTTAACAAAGAAATTTCAGGGTAAGAGTTAAGTTGCTCTATAGTAATTTCATTGATATTTGCTAATTGAATTAGAGCCTGATTAATATCTGATTGTGCTGGAGAGATGTCAAATTCCTTCGCTTTTGTTAACTGAAGAATTGTGTCAATCCTGTTTTTAATTATGGCTATTTTCTCTTCATGAGAGTTAGCGAGATTTAATTTTTGTTCAACAGAATTTAGCGTAATAACTTCATTATCAACTACAGCTAAAATAGTATTTTCTGCAAAACAAGTGCCAAAATTCAAGAAAAGAATTAGAGCTAAAAGGCTCCTCATTACCTGAGACTAGCTGTATATCCTGGAATCTTATTTTCTATTCGACCCTTTAATGGCGATGAAGTTGAGCCAAGTCCCGTAAGTACTAACTCCATTCCTGTACTGTAATTGTAACCACCAGAGGAGTTATCTTCTTTAAAGTGTGCTAGGCGAAAAGCCCAGCAACAAGACTCATATGCAATACCAGTAGTTT
>JAPYSK010000020.1 GCA_029936515.1 Candidatus Thioglobus sp. | reverse complement strand
TTGAGATAACTTTATAGTATTGAAATGAGCCTGTCAAGGATAATTTCTTGAACTACCTTCAACATATTCATGTTTCTTCTTTAATTTATAGGTCAATCAAGAAGATAATTTAGATAATAAAAAGAACTAAGTGGTTGAATTGCCATTCAAAATAGGTTTGTGAGTGTATGCTTGAGTAGTAAATGCTATCAGAAACGCTATAGAGAGTAATTTTTTCATTACACTTATAAGTTATATTTGCCGGCTCTAAATAATAAGCTAATGCAACACTGATTACACCCAATAGTATTATGGGTTTTTTGAGTAGTAGTTTTGCGGTTAAATGTCGTTAGGGTCAATAGGTTCTGGCGCTAAAACATCCCTACTACCAGCGCTATTCATAGAGCTTACAATACCACTAGACTCCATATCTTCGATAATTCTTGCTGCGCGATTATAGCCAATACGCATTCTTCTTTGAAGGCTAGAGATTGACGCCCTTCTGGTTGAGGTAATGATTTGTACGGCTTCATCAAAAAGTGGGTCTAGCTCCCCTGAAGTTTGCCCTAGTTCTTGTGAACCAGTCACTTCGTTTTGAGGTGTAAGAATTCCCTCTAAATAGTTAGGGTTAGAATTCTTTTTAAGGTGTTTGACAACTCGAAGTATTTCGCTATCTTCAACAAAAGCACCATGTATTCGAGTGAGATGAGTTATACCAGGGGCCATATAAAGCATATCACCCATACCCAGTAATTGCTCTGCACCTGACTGATCTAAAATAGTTCTTGAGTCTGTTTTTGAGGAGACTTTAAATGAAACTCTGGTAGGGATGTTTGATTTTATTAGCCCAGTTATGACATCGACACTTGGCCTTTGTGTTGCCACGATTAGATGTATTCCAGCAGCACGGGCTTTTTGGGCAATACGTACAATAAGGCCTTCAACACGTTTCGATTTAGCACGATCTTCTTGGGCAAGAGCGCCTAGCATATCTGCATATTCATCTATAACAATAACGATAAGGGGCAATGCTTCAAGTTCAGGATGTTGTTCACCCTCCTTTGCAGTATTTGGATTAAAAGAAGGGTCCAATAGTGGCTTTGCGGTTTTTTTCGCACGGAGTTGTTTTTCATTGAATGCCTCAATATTTCTTACGCCAAACTTTGCCAAAAGGGTGTAGCGTCTTTCCATTTCACTAACGCTCCACCATAACGCGCTTGCAGCTTCATTCATGTTTGTTACAACAGGAGTTAAGAGATGAGGAATATCAGCATAAGAGGCAAGCTCAACAATTTTTGGGTCGATCATTATGAACCTAACCTGTTCTGGTGTGGCTTTGTATAGAATACTTAAAATAATGGCATTGAGCCCTACTGATTTACCCATTCCGGTAGCCCCAGCTAGTAACAGGTGAGGCATCTTTTCAAGGTCTACAACTATAGGTACGCCGTTGATATCTTTGCCAAGCCCCATTGAGAGCGTAGACTTAGATTTAGTAAACGTTTCGCTAGAGAGGATTTCTTTAAGACCAATCATTTCTCTGTTGTTGTTTGGTATCTCTAGTCCTATAACTGGTTTTCCAGGAATCACATCAACAATTCGAACACTTTCAACAAGTAAAGCTCTTGCCAAGTCCTTGTTAAGGTTCATAATTTGACTAACCTTGATTCCTGCTGCAAGAGATATTTCAAATTGAGTGACTACAGGGCCAGGAGTTACAGCCGTAATAGTTGCGTCAAAGCCAAAATCTTTTAGCTTAATTTCAACTTGCTGTCCCATCTCCACTAGGAATTCTTCGCTATACCCTAGTCCAGAATTATTAACATCATCTAGAAGAGCAAGGCCTGGAAGTCCGCCAGATGCGCCTGATTTATAAAGGTTACTGCCCACTACTTTTTGAGGCTTGTCAGCTTTTTTCGGTTTAACAGCTTTCTCAACTTTCTCAGCTTTTTTTGGTTTCGCAGCTTGTTTTGCTAGAGCCTCAGGTCGAAGGGGTTGGGAGTTGAGGATTTCAGGTCTTGGCTTTAGGATGCTAGACTTACTGGCAGAGTTATCATTGTTACTTTTTCTAAATATCGATGTAGTTATATTTTTCCATGATGAGCTCGAAGCGATACTAAAGCTAACTAAAATTATGCCAACATATACTATTGTAGATGCACCAGCAAAAAGTTCATAAAATAATAACTCATGCATTGATTTACCGATCATTCCTCCAGCTAAAAATGTTTCTTTGAGGTCGTCCATTATTTTTATCTCTGGGGCATATTGATGAGCAAGTGCAGCAGTAAACAACAACATAACAAAGTATGCAACTATGCGAACCAAAAAGGTAAGCTGACTCTGTTTTTCTTTGTTTGCATCACGATGAAAGTTGTAACCTAGCCATATAAGTGATATTGGCAAAATGTAAGCTATATAGCCTAATATACCAATAGTTACATCGCTTAAATAGGCACCAAATATACCTGCACTGTTTTCAATTGGCTTAACAAGAACCGCTCCACCAGTCCACGGGTCCTCCAATGGGGAATACGTAACAAGCGAGATAAGGAAAACAACGCCAAGCGTTAAGAGTAGTATAAAGATTGACTCGTTAACAATTTTTGATCGAGGATTTATTGGAGTATGTTGGGTTGTTCGTTTATTATTTTTTTTCAAGATAGCCTATAATACTCATTTGGTTAATTAGTATAAAGTATTTCATAATGAGTGATACCAAACATTGTCGAGTTTTGATTGTTGGGTCAGGCCCTGCTGGCTACTCGGCGGCCGTTTATGCAGCAAGGGCAAACCTGAATCCAGTGATGGTTAGTGGATTTGAACAGGGCGGTCAATTAATGACTACCACTGATGTGGATAACTGGCCAGGTGACCATGACGGTCTTCAAGGTCCAGACCTAATGGAGCGCCTGAAAGACCACGCTCTTAGGTTCAATACTGAAATAGTTAATGACCATATTACTAGTGTTGATTTATCTAAGCGTCCGTTTACTCTTCAAGGGGGTGATACTACCTATACTGCAGATGCTGTCATTATTTCAACCGGAGCTACAGCACAATATCTAGGATTAGAATCCGAGGAAGCTTATAAAGGTAAGGGCGTTTCAGCCTGCGCAACTTGCGATGGATTTTTCTACCGTGGCCAAAAAGTTGCGGTCATTGGAGGAGGCAATACTGCTGTTGAAGAGGCGCTTTACTTGTCAAATATAGCCGAACATGTGACCATTGTTCATCGACGTGATAAGTTTCGCTCTGAAAAAATTCTTTCTGACAAGCTTATGGAAAAAGCCAAAAATGGAAACGTCACTATTGAATGGAACCATAACTTAGAAGAGGTTTTAGGTGATGATATGGGAGTTACCGGGCTTCGATTAAAGGGCAACGATGGCAAGACTAAGGAGATCGATGTACACGGTGTATTTATTGCTATTGGACACACTCCAAATACAGGTATTTTCGAGGGCCAGATAGATATTAATAATGGCTACATTCAGGTCCAAGCTGGACTCCAAGGTAACGCAACTCAAACTAGCGTTGAGGGCGTCTTTGCTGCTGGCGATGTGGCAGATCACGTATATCGTCAAGCCGTCACATCTGCAGGTTCAGGTTGTATGGCCGCACTCGATGCTGAGCGCTTTCTAGATAATTTGTAGAATTCAAGCGAATCAGGCGAGAAATTCAAAGTCTACTTTGATTTGCCTTGTGTATAATTACGCGATTTGGCCATATAGCTCAGTTGGTAGAGCAAGGGACTGAAAATCCCTGTGTCCCTAGTTCAATTCTAGGTGTGGCCACCATTAATTTAAAGCCGAATTAAATGAAAGTTTAATTCGGCTTTTTTATTGTTTACTTTCTAGTCAGAAGCGCGACACTTCCAAAAGAATAGAGCCGCAAAAATAGCGGTTGGAATCATAGACATCAGATCCAATTTAGCCGCCTCGCTTGAGACATGAAACAACCCCACAGCAAGAAACAATACATTTATACCAACACCATACATCATGCCAACTTTTTTGAGGTTGTCTCCAACCCAAGATGGAGCGTTCCATGCAAGTACTCCAATGCCCAACATAGGGATACTTAAAATTTGCATTAAGGACTCCAAGTTGGGAGTCAAAGTCCAGCCAGATGGCTCAACAACCATGCCTGGTGCAACCCAAAGTAGAACCACCCACATCCAAGCAAAAATTGCTTGGGCTTTAAATAAATGAGTTAATGTCATCTTCTTACTCCTTTTATTATTAAATAAATACCTTCAAAAGCCCTTGTTTCCATGTTGGCAAAAATGAGCTGATTTCAATTATAAACTTAAATATCAATAGTTATCCAATCCATTGATTAACTTAATGAAGTAAGTCTGGACTAATAAAATCCTGCTTTGAAGGTTGTAGGGTTTCTTGAATAAAAAGCACACCTATTCGAACAAACTCAATAATTTCATAAAAGTCTTGAGCGTTTTCTTCACTATCTAATAGGTCAGCATCGAGCTGTGAAATCTCACTAATGTCTTTAATCATCTCCAACACTTCTTCATCTGAAGTCTCAACTGAGCTAAGCCCAAGGCCAACTAACAAACCTTGACACCACTCAATAAGAGTATTTGCCTGCTCTCTTAGGGGCGATTCGTCGTCGGCAATAACGGGCCAAAAATTCAATGTTGGATCAGACAGTTGCTCGCTAGTATTGTTAAATATTTCTGCAAGAACCTGGTGAGATTCTTTTTCGAGTAAGTTATTTAAATCGATACTGACTAATACTTCATTGAGCCAATCGTCTATAGATATATCTTGTTTTACGCAATAAAAGCCGCACAACAATCCGTGAGCTGAAGAGATCGTGTCATCGGTGTTTAGTTTTTGAAGGGCATCCTTTGCAAGTTCGTAATTGATGGGCTGACTCATTACTTCAAAATGCCCCAGCCAAAATTACCATCACAGCCATCCTAACTGCAATGCCGTTGGTTACCTGCTGAAGAATAACTGAATGAGGGCCATCTGCAACGCTCGATTCAAGTTCGATTCCGCGATTGACTGGGCCTGGGTGCATCAAAATTACATCTGGTTTTGCACACTTTAGCACTTCAGGGGTAAGACCAAAATTTTCAAAATATGTTTGTTCATTTGGAATGTCCGCTGCGATCATTCTTTCTTTTTGCATTCTAAGTGAAATAATAACATCAGCACCTTCGATACCTTTTTTAAGGTTATCAAAGCGCTCTAATCCTGGGGTCTCTTCTTTGTAATGAAGAGTCTCGGGGGCGATTAGGCGAATATCGGTTGTGCCTAATGTTTTCATAGCCTGTATTCCTGAGCGTGCAACACGAGAATGCCTAATATCACCTACAATTGCAACTGACAAATTATCGAACGTTTTCTTATGCTGTCGAATGGTGAGCATATCTAGAAG
The DNA here is from genome assembly GCA_029936515.1 of Candidatus Thioglobus sp. Lineage (GTDB taxonomy): Bacteria > Pseudomonadota > Gammaproteobacteria > PS1 > Pseudothioglobaceae > Pseudothioglobus. The sequence goes on along the minus strand of JAPYSK010000020.1, from coordinate 20,222 downwards.
GGCTTGAGTTGGATGGGCATTAATACCATCACCCGCATTTAAAATAGATACTCCTTCTATGTTTTCTGCAACATGATGAGGTAGACCGTTTTGTTTGTGGCGAATAACGAACATGTCAATCTGCATTGCCTTTAAGGTATGCATTGTATCCATCAGAGTTTCATTTTTTTTGGTCGCTGAGTTTGCAAGGTCTACATTTATTGTTTTCGCGCTAGTGCGTTTGGCGGCAATTTCAAAAGTATTTCTAGTTCTAGTAGAGGGCTCGAAGAAAAGGTTGGCTACCGACATATCTCTTAAAATTTTAGATTTCTGAAGGTTGCCTTTTTTATCTATAAGGCCATCAGCTACATCTAATATTTTTTCGAGTTGTTTCTTTGGGAGGTCTTTTAAACCTAAAAGGTGGATTAATCTTCCGGCTGAGTTTAGTTGTGATTCGTTACTAATCGTGTGTGGTTTCATTGAGCCAAGTTTGCAAAATTAGTTCGGCAGAGCGCTTATCTACATCACCCCTATTAGCGTTCTTGTGGGCGTAGTGCCATTTTAATTGGTTTTTGGCCTCTGAAGAGGATAAATATTCGTCAATAAAGATTACTTCAATATTGAATCGCTGCTCTAACTTTCTGCCAAATGAGCGAGCTATAAATGTCATCTCTTGCTCTTTGTTATCATTGTCTAGGGGTAAGCCAACGATAAATTTATGTGGCTGATGCTTACTGACGGATTGCTCAATTTGAGTCCAATTGGTTGAGCCATCTTTGTTATGAAGGATGGTTTCAATGCCACTTGCATGAGCGGTGAGGCTATTAGCAATTGCTATACCGGTTCGTTTAGTTCCGACATCAAAACTTAGATAGGTTTTAACTGTCATTGAAGCTGCTGAAAGAGTTCATAGCCGACATAGCCATCTGCAACGAGACCAATATCAGACTGAAACATTCTAGTCGCTTGTCTTGTCTTAGGTCCGACCATTCCATCTGGAGTGCCGGTGTTATAGCCGAGTATATTCAAAGTGTTTTGAATCTGCAAGACATCCACTTTACTAAGAAGCGGCTCATCAATAGATTTAGCAGTTAATTTTCCATTGCCATTTAATCGGTCTGATAGGTAGGCAACAGAGAGTGCATACAAGATTGAGCGATTCCAGCCGAGGATAGTATCGAAGTTTCGGTAGACTAAAAATGCAGGTCCGCGATGACCCATTGGTACAATCAAGGAGGCTTTAAAGTTCGAGTTTGGTAGTCGTGAACCATTCCCTCTAAGAACACCAAGCGCCGCCCACTCATTAACGGTTCTCTTTGTTTCTAGGCCAGTTAAACGGTAATCAAAGTTTTTCGGAATAGAGGCTTCTCTTCCCCATTTTTCTCCCTTCTTCCAGCCAAGCTTCTTAAGAAAATTTGCAGCACTAGCATATATATCTTCCTTGTCATTCCATAAGTTTACTTTGCCATCATTGTTAGCATCAACACCATAGGCAATAACATTAGTTGGCATAAATTGTACTGCCCCCATAGCGCCAGCCCATGAACCTTTTGCATCGAGCGGTATGGTGTTTTTATCAATAAGCTTTAAGAGTGCTATAAATTCTTTAGTAAAAAAACCTGAACGTCGAGGATCATAAGCTAGAGTTGCCAAAGATCGCACCAAGTTTTCATTTCCCATGTAGTTACCATAATTACTCTCAAGTCCTAGAAATGCAACCAAAACATAGGCAGGAACACCATACTTTTGAGAGGTTTTGTTGAGTAATGAGGCGTTTTGTTTTAATGTATCATTGCCATTATTAAGGCGAACTTGACTAACTCTTTTGTTGACATAGTGCCAAAAATTTTGATTAAATTCAGCCTGATCGCTGTCAGACTTGAGAATGTCAAGGTTGGGGGTAAGCCCAAAAAATGCCTTGTCAATTGTCGCTTTAGAGACGCCCTGTTCAGTTGCAGTTTTGCGGACTTGATTTAGAAAGTCTTCAAAAGATTGTGAATTAGCAAAAATGCTTGTTGTAAGAAAAACAAGGCAAAGAAATCTTAAAAACATGAGTAAATTATAATGCGTAAATACAGTCTCATTTTAATCCTTTTTTTACTTGGCGGTTGCCTTGAAAATGAAAGCTCTGAGTTAATTAAGGGTGACATTATGGGTACCAGTTATTCTATCAATGTGTTGGGGGATAAACGCGTTGATCAAGCTTTAATTGATCAGCGCCTTATTGAAATCAACGCTATTTTTTCGACCTGGCAAGAGGATTCAGAATTATCACAACTTAATCAAAGCCCTTTAGGAGAGTGGATTACTGTTTCTCAGGAGCTTTATTTGTTGTTAAAGAGCTCAGATGAGATTTATAAGCAGACTGATGGTTACTTTGACCCTGGGATTGGTAGGTTGATTGATTTGTGGGGATTTGGTTCGAGTGGAGGTAGAACTGAACTACCTAAAATAGAAGAGATTGAGAGGGCATTCAAGGACTCTTCGATTAAGTATCTTGTGATTGAAGATGGTCGAGTAAAAAAATTAAGAGATATTAAGATTAATCTTTCCGCTATCGCTAAAGGTTATGCAGTAGATGAGGTCGCTCGACTTATCAAAGCAGCTGGCGTTGAGAATTTTTTAGTTGAGATCGGTGGAGAGGTCATTGCCTCAGGAACAAACAAAGAAGATGATTGGGTTATAGGGGTGGAGCGCCCAGACAACAAGTCACCCATTCCTGTCGAGTTAAAGAATACATCGATTGCAACTTCGGGTAACTATCGTAATTTTTTTATTTGGGAAGGTAAAAAATATATGCACATCTTTAATCCCGAGTCAGGCTTTCCTGCTAATAATGACCTAGCATCAGTAAGTGTCATCCATCCACAAAGTGCACTGAGTGATGCCTACGCTACAGCAATGATGGCTATGGGAAGTAGAAAGGCAAAAATCCTTGCAGATAAATTAAAATTATCTGTATTACTTATAACAAATAAAGAAGATAATAATCAAGTTATAAAAATTAATTTTCCATAATATGCCAACCTATGAGCCACTAGCTGAAAAATTAAGACCCAGTGATTTGGTTGATTTTGTAGGTCAGAATCATTTGCTGGAGTCTGATAAGCCTATAGGTAAGGCGTTGGCTGATAAACAGTTACATTCAATGATTTTGTGGGGCCCTTCAGGGGTTGGGAAAACAACTCTAGCAAGAATTATATGTAGCCAGATGGGTGCACACTTTGAACAGATGTCTGCAGTTCTTGGTGGCATCAAAGAGTTCAGAAATGTAATTGAACACGCTGATCTTTATAAGCAGCATAATAAAAACACGATACTATTTGTGGATGAAATCCATCGATTTAACAAAGCACAGCAGGACGCTTTTTTGCCTCATATTGAATCTGGACTTATTACATTAATTGGAGCAACCACTGAAAACCCATCATTTGAAATTAACTCTTCATTGTTGTCCAGAGTTAGGGTTTATGTGCTCGATAAGTTGAGTGATAATGATCTAAAGGTTATTGCTAAAAGAGCGCTTGATAGACAAAAAACTACGCTCAAAGAGGATGGCTCATTGTCATTAATTATTGACAATAGTGATGGTGATGCGCGCCGACTTATTAACATCATTGAACAGTTAACTGAAAAATCAAAAGCAACTCTGAATAAGAAAGATATCGCTAAAACACTCCAAGGCAAGGTCGGCAATTTTGATAAGGGTGGGGATATCTATTACCAGCAGTTATCCGCATTTCATAAGTCTGTACGTGGCTCTTCTCCAGATGGTGCTCTTTACTGGATGGCCAGAATGATTGTCTCTGGATGTGACCCAAAAGTTATTGCGCGACGTCTTTTGGCAATCGCATCAGAGGATATAGGTAACGCCGACCCTAGGGCGTTACAAATTACCCTTAATGCGTGGGATGTCTATGAGCGTCTGGGAGATAAGGAGGGGAATCGCGCTATTGCACATGCCGCTGTCTTTTGTGCTTGTGCACCTAAATCCAACGCAGTTCATAGCGCCTTTAACCAGGCAATACAAGCCGCAAAAGATACCAGTAATCTTGATGTTCCTGTGCATCTTAGAAATGCAACTACAAAGCTATTGGAAGAACTCGGACATGGCAAGGGATATCGATATGCACATAACGAGCCTGGTGGCTTCAGTCAGGGTCAAACATATTTCCCTGATGAAATGGGAGAACAAATTTATTATGAGCCCACCGACCGAGGACTTGAGATTAAAATTAAGGAAAAGTTGAAGCAACTGAGGGCACATTTATGAATACAATTTCATCAATTGCAAGTATAGGAATAGGCGCTACTGTTGGCGCAAGTTGTCGTTATTATATAGGCATTTTGTCAATGCATTATCTTGGAAAAGCACTGCCCTATGGCACCTTGATATCGAATGTTATCGGCTCTTTCATCGCAGGAATATTAGTGGTCTTTGTCTTGGAAAAGCTCTTGCTCAGCGAGACATATCGATTAATGTTATTAGTTGGATTAACTGGTTCATTGACGACAATGTCTGCTCTTTCAATAGAGTCGGTTGAAATGCTCAGTGGTGGAAGCTATAGTCAAGCACTATTAAATATCTTATTAAATATTGCCCTCTCTCTATTGGCTGCGAGTCTTGGGGTAATGTTAGCAAAGTATGGATTTAATTTAGCGCAGAGCTAACTTCTCTTCTACTACATCTAACAGCTCGGCTGAGATATTAAGGCCAAATTGACTGTCAAGCTCGCGAATACAGGTCGGACTCGTTACATTGATCTCAGTAATATAATCACCGATAACATCAAGACCAACAAATATCAGCTCTTTTTCAATCAGTATTGGAGCAATTTTTTTACATAGAAATCGATCTCTTTCTGAAAGTGGTTGACCAACCCCTATAGCACCAGCAGCAAGGTTCCCTTTGAAGTTCCCTTCTGCAGGCATTCGAGCAAGGGCATAATCAACAGGCTTGCCATTAATCAATAAAATGCGCTTATCACCGTGCTCTATCTCTGGCAAGAATTCTTGAGCCATGATGTAGCGTTGACCATTGTTTGTTAGTTTTAATAGTACCTCTTTGATGTTATGGTCACCCTTTTTAAGTTTGAATATATTTATACCACCCATTCCATCGAGAGGTTTGACAACAATACAGTCATTGTCATTGATAAAATCAGCAAGTTTTTCGTTGTTCGAGCTGACAAGCGTTTTAGGTATAAGGTCTGGAAAATTTAGAGCAAAAAGTTTTTCATTGGCATCCCTTAATGAGCTGGGCTTATTAACAACCATAACACCGCTAGCTTCTAATTGCTCTAAAAGGTATGTTGAGTAGATGTAGTCCATATCAAAGGGAGGATCTTTGCGCATGAAAACGACATCTATTTCTTTTAGTTGGAGTATTTCCGCTTCTTCACACTCATGCCAGTGACTCTGAGAGTCTGCAACAAGAGTTTTTCGTGCTTTAGCAAATACTTCACCTTCAAGGTGAAACATATCAGCACTATCAAAAGTGTAGATATCCCAGTCTCTCCTCTTTGCTTCAAGCATCATTGCAAGGGAAGAGTCTTTTTTTGGATTAATGCTGGCAATATCATCCATCAGCACAGCAAGAGTAATTGGCTTCATGCGGTTATTATAAAGTAATCAGTTTGTGTATAAATAAGCATACAGGGCAAAAGTTATTGAAGTATCGGAGTTTTGAGCGTATAATTTCGCCTCTTTAGTGCGGGGTGGAGCAGTCTGGTAGCTCGTCGGGCTCATAACCCGAAGGTCATAGGTTCAAATCCTGTCCCCGCTACCAATTTAGACCCCCTCTTTTGGGGGTTTTTATTAGGAATTTTTTATGGCAAAGATAGCTGATAAAGTGTTTTCAATAATTAACTCAAGCATCAATGAGTTGGGTTATGAATTACTAGGTATTGAATACGTTTCGAATGGAAAACATTCAGTATTAAGGCTGTATATTGACGCAGATGAAGGAATTGGAGTGAATGATTGTGAGGCTGTTTCACGGCAGGTCAGCGCTATAATGGATGTTGAAGATCCAATAAGTAGCCAGTATAATCTTGAGGTGTCGTCTCCAGGTATTGAGCGACCTCTTTTTATAGTTGCACACTACCAGCGCTTTCTAGGGCATGATATTCGTTTAAGAACGTATAGGCCAATAGAAGGCAGGAGAAATTTTACTGGCGCTATTGGGAGTGTAAGTGAAACTAGCAATTCATTCGAATTGGTAACAGAGCTTGGACCTGTTACTTTAGATATAGATTTAATTGAAAAAGCAAATTTAGTTGCTCATTTTTAGGAGAAGCGTATGGACGGCAAAGAACTATTTTTAATGATTGAGGCAATCTCAAATGAGAAAAATATAACCCAAGAGGATGTTATTGAATCGTTAGAAGAGGCTCTCGCTGTAGCTACAAAAAAACGCAACACTATTGATGTTCGCGTTGAGGTCGATAGGCATAGTGGTGAATTTAAAACGTTGAGGCGTTGGCAAGTAATTGAAGATGGAGAAGATTTCGTTGATGATGAAGGAGAAAAGTTTGATCCAGAACTTCACATCTACCAAGCCGATGCCAATGGCTTGCCTGTTGATTCATATCTTGAAGAGCCAATGGAGTCTATTGAGTTTGGCAGAATTGCAGCTCAAGTTGCTAAGCAAGTCATTATTCAAAAAGTACGCGAAGCTGAGAGGACTGTTGTAGTTGAGAATTACTCCAATCGCGTTGGTGAAGTCGTTATGGTTACAGTAAAAAGAGTAGACAGAGGAAATGTTTATGTCGACATGGGCGGTATCGATGGAATGCTCTCGAAATACGACTTAATACCAAATGAATCAATCAGAAAAAACGATCGATTAAGGGCATTTATTAAAGAAGTTAAGTCAACTCCACGAGGTGCTCAAATCTTTTTAAGTCGAACAGTGAATGAGATGCTGCTCGAACTTTTTGGGATGGAGGTTCCTGAAATTAGTGAAGGCGTAATTGAAATCAAGGCGGGCGCCAGAGACCCAGGGCTTCGCGCAAAGTTAGCCGTTAAAGCAAAAGATAAGCGTATTGACCCAATAGGATCATGTATTGGCATGCGTGGTGCACGTGTTCAGGCAGTCTCCAACGAACTTAATGGCGAAAGAGTTGACATTATTCTTTGGGATGAAGATCCAGCGCAGTTTGTAATTAATGCAATGGCGCCAGCAGAAGTTAGCTCCATTGTGGTGGATGAAGAAAAAGGGTCAATGGATATTGCAGTTGAAGAAGACCAGTTGGCACTGGCAATTGGTAGGGGTGGGCAGAATATCAAATTGGCTAGTAGGCTTACTGGCTGGAAATTGAATGTTATGTCTCTTGCAGATGCAGATGATTTAAATGCAAAAGAACTTCAGAAAACAGGTGAAAAATTAGCAGAAACCCTAGGGATTGATGCTGAAGTTGCAGGTGTTTTGATAGACGAGGGATATACCAGTCTAGACGAGATTGCTGAAGCTGAAGCTGAAGCCTTGTCAGAAATTGAGGAGTTCGATTCCAAACTGGTAGACGATCTTCAAGAGAGAGCGCAAGACGCACAATTAGTCAAGGCACTTAATGATTCTGAAGCAGCGGAGATTCTGCTTGCCGTTGAGGGAGTTGATGATGCACTCGCAATGGCACTTGTTGATGCTGATATTCATACAGTAGATTCTTTGGCAGAGCTTGCAATTGTTGAGCTTTTAGAAATTCAAGATATTGGAAAGGATAGTGCTTCTACTGTTATCATGGCAGCCAGAGAAAAAGAAGGCTGGTTTGACTAACTTTATAGGTGTTTAACTATTAATTAAATAGAATATATAGGCAATAAATATGGCGCATACTGTAGAAAGTTTATCAAAATTACTCAAGAGAACACCTGACCAGGTTATATCAATCTTGACTGCTGCTGGTATTCAGGGGAAAAATGCGGATTCGAATATCTCAGCAGACGAAAGACAGATTTTAATGTCAAGCTTGAGTAAGCGATCTAGTACTAAATTAAACATTTCTGTACCACGTAAAACGCTAAAGATGAGCACAACCTCAAGCTCTACAGGCGGTGTAAAGATAAAGGTTAAAAAGAAGCGTGAAGACCCTATAGTTTCCGCTCCTGATGTTGTTAACGATGAGGCAGTATCAAAGGCTAGAGAGGCTTTGGAGGCTGGAAGGCTTGCAGAGCAAAAGGATCAAGAACATGATGCTAAGCGTCATGATATGGTTCGCCAGCAAAAAATTAAAACTGAAGAGCTCAAAGCTCTGAATATTCAAAATAAAGCCTCTGAGAAAGATGAGCTCGCAAATAAAGATAAAGAAAAAGTAGAAGTTAAAAAAGCTAAAGAAGATAAAAAACAACCGAAAAGACTTAATGCCTCTCCGAAACCTGCATTCAGGCAAAAACAGCTTCATGTCGCTAAGCATAATCCAAATCGAAAGCTTAAGAAAAAAGAGAGAACTAAGATTTCACAAAAAGTTCAAGATGAACAGGCTCAACATGGTTTTCATAAACCAGTTGAGCCAATAACTCGTGAAGTATATATTCCTGAGACAATAAAAATATCCGAACTCGCTTTAAAAATGACTACTAAGGCTGGTGAAGTTCTAAAAGTTATGATGGGCATGGGTGTAATGGCTACGCTTAATGATGTAATTGATCAGGATACTGCGATGCTTGTGGTTGAAGAGATGGGACATATTCCTCTTGAGAGTAACGAAGAAACCGTTGAAGATACCCTAGTTCAAGAAGCTAGTGACAATGCTGAGTCTTCTCCGAGGCCACCTGTTGTTACTATTATGGGTCATGTTGATCACGGCAAAACATCACTACTTGACTTCATAAGAAAATCTAAAGTTGCATCTGCTGAGGTGGGCGGAATTACTCAGCATATCGGTGCTTATCAAGTCAGTCATAAAGACAACCTTATTACATTTATTGACACACCTGGACATGCAGCATTTTCTAAGATGAGACTTAGAGGTGCATCAGCTACTGACATTGTAATTCTAGTTGTGGCAGCAGATGATGGGGTGATGCCACAAACTATTGAATCTATTAAACATGCCAAGGCCTCTGGAGTTCCTATTATTGTTGCTATTAACAAGATAGACAAAGAGGGAGTGGCAATTGACAAAGTTAAGCAGGTACTTTCAACCCATGATGTTATTTCTGAAGAGTGGGGCGGGGATGTTATGATGGTTGGCGTATCAGCACACACTGGTGAGGGTATTGATGAGCTATTGGAAGGTATATTATTAACTGCAGAAATGTATGAAGTTAGTGCTGTTGTTGATAAGCCAGCAAGTGGCGTTGTTCTTGAAGCGAGATTAGATAAGGGTCGAGGTAAAGTTACTACGATACTTGTTCAATCGGGAACGCTCAAGAAAGGTGATATTGTGATTGCGGGATTAGAGTATGGCAAGATTAAGCAAATTATTAATGATAATGGTAAGCCCATAAATGTTGCTGGCCCATCAACTCCAGTAGAGATTTTGGGTTTGTCTGGAGTGCCAGATTCTGGTGCTGAAGTATTGGTAGTTGAAAGTGAACGTAAAGCAAGAGAAGTAGCAGACTTTAGAAAATCAAAAGATCGAGAGACAAAACTGCAAAAGCAACAAGCTGAAAAGATGGACAATTTCTTTTCAAAAATGGAAGAGGGTGAAATCTCTACTGTAAATGTTTTACTTAAGTCTGATGTTAGAGGTTCAGCGCAGGCACTAGTTGAGGCCTTAGAAGAGCTTTCAACAGATGAAGTCAAAGTCAAAGTCGTTTCTTCTGGTGTAGGCGCAATCAATAACACCGATATCTCTTTAGCCAGTGCTTCAGATGCAATCGTTCTTGGTTTTAATGTTAGGGCTGATGCAGTTGCTAAGAAAGCTGCTGATACAGAAGGCGTTAAAATTGAGTATTACAGTATTATTTATAACTTGATTGATGACATTAAAGCCATCATGGGCGGCTTATTGAGTCCTGAATTAAGTGAAAATATTATTGGTATAGCTAATGTAAAAGATGTATTTAGGTCACCTAAATTTGGTGATATTGCAGGGTGTATGGTCGAAGAAGGGGTCGTTAGAAAGAACAGCCCAATAAGAGTTTTACGTGAAAGTGTCGTTATTTATGAGGGTGAATTAGAATCCTTAAAGCGTTTTAAAGATGACGTTAAAGAGGTTAAGTCAGGTACCGAATGTGGTATTGGCGTGTTGAACTATACTGACGTTCAGTCTGGTGATCAAATTGAAGTGTTCGAACGCATTGAGCGAGCTCGTACACTATAGGAGTAGTTTCCTTTATGGTGCAGCAACTAAGTTTTAGAGCTGAAAGAGTGAATGAGCTTATAAGGCGTGAGCTAGTTTTGTTGATAAAAAATGAAACTAAAGATCCTCGTCTGCAGACAGTAGTTATAACCGACGTCAAAGTTACTCGAGACCTAACTAGTGCAAAAGTATTTTTTTCGGTTGATGAGGATTCTCAAAAAACTGTAACATCTTTACTTAATAAAGCTGGAGGTTTTTTTAGATCCAATTTGTCTAAATCGCTAGATTTGCGACACACTCCATCTCTGAGTTTTATTTATGATACGGCTCCAAACGCAGGAGCCAAAATGGAAGATCTCCTTAGTAAGCTTTAGCTCTTAAGATTAATGTCTAAACGCAATCCAAAAGGCAGAGACATTAATGGAGTAGTGTTACTAGATAAAGCTAGTGGTGGAAGCTCAAACCATGTCTTGCAGCAGGTTAAGCGTTTGTTTGATGCTAATAAGGCAGGCCATACAGGGAGTTTAGATCCTTTAGCAAGCGGCCTTCTTCCAATCTGTTTAGGTCAGGCTACAAAGGTAGCTCAATTTCTTCTAGATGGCGATAAGCGTTATTTTGTTCGTGGTAAGTTAGGGCAGATAAGTAACACTGGTGACTCAGAAGGTGAGATAGTAAATTTTGGCTCAACTCAAGAAATTAATTCAAATTCTATAGAAAATATTTTATTAAATTTTATTGGTAACATTAATCAAATTCCACCAATGTATTCTGCTCTTAAGCGCAATGGAACTCCTCTTTATAAGCTTGCTCGAAAAGGGATTGAGGTTGAAAGATCTCCAAGACCAGTCAGTATCCATGAAATTAAATTTTTAGGTTATGAGGAAGAGATCTTAAGCTTGGAGGTCTCGTGCTCAAAAGGTACATATATAAGAACCTTGGTTGAAGATATAGGAAAATCTCTAGGGTCTGGGGGATACGTCATTGAATTAAGAAGAATAGGCTTTTCTCATTTTGATATCACTCAAAGTAGAACTTATGAGCAACTTTTAGAGCTTAAAAAAATAGATCTCGAGTCTCTAGACTCAGTTATTTTAGGCGCTGATGAAATGTTGCCAAACATCGAAGCTATTTATTTAGATACAGAACAATCAAGAGATATTAGGCAAGGAAAGAAAATTGAGTTTACAGGCTTCAGTTCGATTCAAAAACTTAAGCTATATGATGATAACAAGCAATTTATCGGTATTGGAGAGAGTAACTTGATATCTGAGGTCTTGCCAAAGAGGCTTTTTATCTAATCAGAACAGTTGTTTTATTGGTAGCGATATATCGTTACATTATAATTTGAACGAATATTCGCCTCAAATTATTCGGCTAGAAATAATACAAAGGAATTTTTATGAAGGTTTTAGTAATTGGCTCGGGTGGGCGCGAACACGCTATTGCCTGGCAATGTGCAAGGTTTAGTGAGGTTCAACATGTCTTTGTAGCGCCAGGAAATGCAGGCAGTGCATTAGAAAATAAAGTATCAAATGTTGAGATAGGCTCAGAGGACATTCCAGCGCTTATAGATTTTGCCAAGAAGAAGTCAATCGATATTACCATTGTAGGTCCTGAAGCACCTTTAGTGATGGGAATTGTCGATGACTTTCGAGATCAGGGATTAGCTATTTTTGGGCCCACTAAATTGGCTGCTCAATTAGAAGGCTCGAAAGCTTTTTGTAAGGATTTTTTGTATAGAAATAACATACCTACTGCCTTTTATAAGACTTTTACAGAAGTTGAAAAAGCAAAACTTTATGTTAAAGAAAAGGGCACACCGATTGTCATTAAGGCTGATGGACTAGCCGCCGGTAAAGGGGTAATCATTGCACAAACAGAACTAGAAGCCTGTGACGCAATTCACGATATGCTTCAGGGAAACCGATTTGGTGATGCTGGTTCACGAGTTGTGATTGAAGAGTTTCTCGCTGGCGAAGAGGCAAGTTTTATAGTGATGGTTGATGGTAGCAATATACTTCCTATGGCAACATCACAAGACCACAAGGCTCGAGATAATTGTGACAAAGGTCCCAATACTGGAGGTATGGGGGCCTACTCGCCCGCACCCATTGTAAGTCCAGCTATTTTTGATGAAGTTATGGATACCGTCATAAAGGCTACTGTAGATGCAATGCAATCTGAGGGGATGCCTTATACTGGTTTTTTATATGCAGGATTAATGATTGACGATAAAGGTAAAGTAAAAGTTCTAGAATATAACTGCAGATTTGGTGATCCTGAAACCCAGCCTATAATGATGCGATTGAAGTCAAATCTAGCTAAGCTATGCATTTGTGCGACTCAAGGAGCCTTGGATTTAGCTAAAGCTGAGTGGGATGAAAGGACTTGTTTGGGTGTTGTAATGGCAGCTAATGGATATCCAGAAGCCTATATTAAGGGGGAGAAGATTGAAATTCCAGATGAATCATTAGATTCCAAAATTTTTCATGCAGGGACAAAACTAGAGAAAGGAAATATTTATAGCAATGGCGGACGTGTTCTTTGTGCTACCGCCTTGGGGGCTGATATTAAAGATGCGCAAACAAAGGCATATGAACTTATTGAAAAGGTTAAATGGGAAGGCGCCTATTATCGAACTGACATCGGACTTAAAGGTCTATAGAGTGGTTTTAATATGACTATCATTGGTGTTGATGAGGCAGGTAGGGGGCCATTAGTTGGAAGCGTAGTTGCCGCCGCAGTTGTTTTTCCTGCTAACTGTTATTTAGAAGGTCTAACAGATTCAAAAAAATTAACGGAAAAAAAGCGTGAAGACTTATACACTCAGATTACAGAACAATGTCGTTGGTCTGTAGCAGAGGCTAGTAGTATTGAGATTGATGAAATTAACATTCTACAAGCCACTCTGCTGTCAATGAAAAGGGCAATAAATAACTTACAAAATGAATTTCCCAGCTCTAGTCATGAAATTATTTTCAGAGTTTTAGTGGACGGTAATCGATGTCCAGATGTTCCTAACTGCCTTTCAATAATAAAAGGAGACTTGATTGAGCCTGTGATTTCAGCTGCATCAATTATCGCAAAGGTAACACGAGATAGACAAATGAAAAAGTTAGATTTAAAGTATCCTGATTACGGGTTTGCTCGACATAAAGGGTACGGCACTAAAGAGCACTTAACTGCATTATCAAAATATGGTCCAATCAAAGGTATGCATCGACATACTTTTGCACCAATTAAAAATTTTACTTAGAGTTAATCTCGTCAATCTGACTTTGTAGTTCGGATTGCGCTGCCTCAAGTTCTGCCTTTTTAGCTTCAAGAACCGCCCTTTTTTCTGACTCTACCTTGTTCTTATTGTCTCTTTCAATTTCTTCAGCGGGCCTAACTAAAAGGTAGTTAAATAGTTTGACAACTTTTTTGACATTCTTCGCTTTACTTGCAACATTGGTTGCATGTTCGGCTTCTCGTTTAGTTACTGCCCCCATCAAATAAACTGTACCTCTTGTGGTATGGATACGAACATGAGTGGGATGAAAAACCTCTTGATTAAGAAATAATGTTTCTATCTGAACAGTAATAACTCCATCTTTAGCGCGCGCTAAATAGCTGCTATTCTTCATCACTGAAACCTCATTAATGAGTTGCTTTATTTTTTTGGCTTTTGTTTTAATTGTATTTTCGAGATAGTTCTTTAGATCTGCACTTGGAGTCTCTCCAGTCATTAGTACAGAATCATCGTATACCTTAAAGCTAATATGTGAATCTTCAAGCTTTGGGTCTTTTTTTACAATATTAACTAAATTTGTATATAGGTTTTTATCATCAATAATTTCACCCATGCTTCGACGATCGTTAGACATTGTTGCAACTGTAGTAACCGCTGCAGCGCCTTGAACTATTGGCGAGCAAGAGCTCAGAATAGTTGAACAAACTAATAAAGCACATAAAAGGATTACTTTTTTCAATATCACTCCTTGTATCCAGTTGGACGAAATTTAAAAAAAAGATAGGTCTATATTTTAAATCAGATTGAGTTTTTATTGCACTAAAGCGAAATATAAATTTATTTAATAGATTATGATATAAAGCATAATGTCACATATCTTTAACTAACATTGACTTATTGGGTATAAGAGAAGTATATGACCGGGAAGCTTTTTATTGTTGCAACTCCAATTGGTAACTTGAATGACATTACCTTTAGGGCTGTCGATGTTCTAAAAAATGTTGACATAGTTTTGGCTGAGGACACTAGACACAGCAAAAAACTTTTTACGCATTTTGAAATTACAACGCCAATAAGAGCGTTTCACGAACACAATGAGAGAGAGAAAACTAAAGCTATTATTGACGAAATACATTCTGGAAAATCAATCGCTCTTATAAGTGATGCAGGTACTCCTCTTATAAGTGATCCGGGATATTATTTAGTCGCGTATGCAAAAAAAGAAGGAATTGATGTCACTCCTATTCCTGGCCCTAGTGCTTTAATTACAGCTTTGTCTGCTTCAGGGTTGGCAAGTGACAGTTTTACTTTTTTTGGCTTTTTACCTAGCAAGCAAACAGCAAGAGTGAAATTCCTTCAAAAGCTAATTAGTAGCAGTGAAACAAGTATTTTCTACGAGTCTCCAAAGCGTATATTAGCAACACTAACTGATATGCTTAGCATTTTTGGAAGTGTACGTGAGGTTTGTCTTGCCAAAGAATTGACTAAATCCTTTGAGACAATTTATACTGACAAAATACCGAGTCTAATCGAATATCTCACTACTGATCCAGCCCATCAAAAAGGTGAATTTGTGATATTGATTTCATCGGATGATAAAATAGATTTGATGGATGCTGAAAATAAATTGGATAAACTACTGCCGATCCTTTGTGCTGAAATGGGAGCATCAAAAGCGGCTAAATTGGCAGCTAAAATTACTGGTATTGATAAGAGGCATTGCTATAAGAAGGCTATTGAAGTATGACTAACTTTTACAAGCACCATATTTTTTTCTGTAACAATGTTCGCACAAATGGCAAACAATGTTGTTCACAAAATGGTGCAAAAGAGCTTTATCGATATGCTAAAGATAAATGCCGTGGAAACTCATCACTAGGTGAAGGGAAATTTGGAGTCAGTGAATCTCGATGTCTGGGTCGCTGTGAAAATGGACCAGTTGCTGTTGTTTATCCTGATAATGTTTGGTATCAATATGTGGATGAAGAAGATATTGATGAGATCATTGAGTCACACCTAGAGGGATGTAAGGTAGTAGAGCGTCTTCTGATCAAATAGTACTTATTAAAATTCAACTCCAGCGATAGCTTCAATAATATATGGGTATAAGTTACTGGCAATTATCTTTATGCCTAGGACATTAGGGTGTTTATAGTCAGCCTGTAAATATTTCTTGTCTAAAGCTACACCATCGAGCAAAAAAGGCATAAAAATTAAGTCATATTTTTTAGCAAGCTCTGGGTAGATTCCATCAAACTGACTTTGATATTTTGGTCCCATGCTTTCTGATGCAAGCATCCCTGCAAGAATAACTATAGATCCATTTTTTTTAAATTTATTTATTATGGAGTCTAGATTCTGAATAGTGAGTTCAGGGTTAAGACCCCTTAGCATATCGTTAGCACCTAAAGATAAAACCACAATACTTGGGTTATCTTCGAGAGACCAGTCTAGTCTTGATAGTCCATTTTTTGATGTATTCCCGGAAATACTAGCATTGATAATGATTATTGAGGAGCCACTAGTTTCAAAATTTCGGTTGAGCTCAGCTGCTAAATTTTCACTTGGGGGTAAGCCATAACCAGCCATTAAGCTGTCACCATAGAGCATAATTCTTATGGGGGTTTCGGCAAAAGATTTAGTGGAAACAAATACAACTATTATGGCTATAAGTAATGCTTTTAAGGTTTTTTTTGATGAGATAATCATTGCTCGAATTTTATATTAGATTAACTAATGAGTACAGCTATACAGTTCAACAACGTTTCATTAAATTATGGTTCAGAAGATGGCCTTGTAAGAGTCTTAAAAAGTGTAAATTTTTCAGTTAATAGTGATGAGATTGTTTCTATTGTTGGGCCAAGTGGCTCTGGCAAAACTTCAATTATTATGCTTGCTGCAGGACTTGAAATGGCATCTGAAGGCTCAATTAAAATTAACTCCCAAGAAATTGTTGGCTTAAGAGAAAATGATTTATCAGATGTTAGGAAAAAGAATATTGGCATTGTTTTTCAATCTTTCTATCTAATACCTAACCTTACTGCTGTAGAAAATGTCTTACTATCTTTAGAGGCCAATCAAAAATATAATCGTGACGAAGAGGCTAAATCATTGTTAGGCGAATTTGGCCTGTCACATAGAATTAACCATTTGCCTAGTGAGCTTTCTGGTGGAGAGCAGCAAAGGGTTGCTATTGCTCGAGCTTTAATTAACAAACCAAAAATTATCTTGGCTGATGAACCAACAGGAAACTTGGATAGTGCTAATTCTGAGAGCATGATGGATTTACTTTTTGAGTACACAAAGAAAAGTAAAACTTCTCTTGTGATGGTGACACATGACGACTCGGTGGCTAGACGATGTGATCGTATTATCGAAATTAAGGATGGTCAAATTGTTTAATCTTCAGCAATTACTCTTAATCAATAAATATGCGTTAAGAGATTTCTTACGAAGTTACAAAAAACTTTGGGTGATAACTACCACTCTATTTATTAGCTTACTGCTTCTTTCGCTAACCTTTTCTGTTAAGCAAGCCCTCAATGATGAAATTCAAGCAAACTCAAAAGAGTTGTTGGGTGGTGATATACAAGTAAATAGTGGTATTGAACCATTACCAGTTAATATACTTGAGGAACTTTCCAGTCTGGGTGAAATTAGCTCAGCCGTTGAGCTTGCAACAATGGTTTCAAAAAAAGGACAATCACCAGTCTTTACTGAAATTAGAGCGGTTGATGGTAATTATCCGCTCTATGGTGAGATAGAGACTATTCCTGAAGGTGTTGGTGAAAAATTATTTTTAAGTGCACAAAAACCAACTGTCTTAATTAATGAGAGTATTCAAAAATTACTCCAGGTTAAAACTGGTGAAGATGTTGTAATTATGGGCAAAAGTTTTGAAGTCGCTGGCATAGTGACATCTGTTCCTGATCTTCAAAATAGCGCTGTTTTTGGTGAATTTGCTATCATCAGTAAGACGAGTTATGATCAATTTGAACTTAGCTCTGGCGGCAGTTTTCTTGATTATGAATATCGCTTAAAGTTTAACAATCCTAACGAGGGTGGTGAGCAAGCTAAACTGGTTGAGTCGATTGTTGCTTATGACAATACCATTGAAACTTTGCTTCCAAATGATAGTAGCCAAAGTCTGAGCAGAGTTATAGACAATTTTTCTAATTTTTTGAATTTGGTATCAGTGAGCGCTATGATAATTGCTGGTATAGGTATAAGTAACACCCTGCTTTCATTTGTAAATCAAAGTAATACTAGCATTGCGGTAAAAAAATCTATTGGATTTTCTTCACAATTTATTCAGCTTATGTATTTTTATGAAATCATTCTGATACTAATTGTTACTTCAATTATTGCCTACCTTATCGGGGTTTTTAGTCCTTTGCTTGCAAACGACTTGCTTCCAAAGTCATTAGATATCGATCTTCAGCCTACTCTCAGTTTAATTGGGTATTTGAATATTTTTTTTATAGGTCTTCTAGTCGTTTTGATTTTTTCAATACCTTCCTTATACTCAATTAAGGACATAAAAGCAGTTGCTTTATTTCGAAATACTTTCCAACCAGCCAGTCTAAATTTTTCTTTGAAGAATATTGCTTTGCTAACTTTTTTAATTGTTATTTTGTCAACCTATTTTGTACTTCAAACTGAGCAAAAGTTCTATACCGTTTTGTATTTTGTTGCTTTTTTTATTACCATACTTATATTCTATGGGGTTTCTAAGCTATTGATTGCAATCCTGCGAAGGTCTTATCGATTTTCAAACAACGGCTATAGGATCGCTTATAGAAATATTGTCGCAAAAAAATCACTTGCACCTATTATGACAATATCTTTAGGGATAGGCCTTACGCTGCTTCTTACTTTGAGCTTTGTTTCAAATAACTTAAAAAAAGAAATATCCGATAGTATTCCATCAATGGCCCCTGATCTGTTTTTTGTAAGTATTGACAAGGATATTAAGGGCGACTTAGAGTCTTTTATTACAAGTATGGATCCCAATGTCGAGCTCGAATTTAGTCCAATGGCAAGCGCATCTTTTGTTTCTCTTAATGGGACACCTATAGAGGAAATTGTTTCACAGAATAACAGATCTGCATGGGTTGTCAGAGGTGACAGGAGAATCTCATGGTCTGAAAAACCTAAAGAGGATAACCCAATCGTAGAGGGCGAATGGTGGGAGTCTGGTAATGAAGACGAGATGTTTATTTCAATGGATAGCAGAGCAGCATTTGACTTGGGGATGAAGATTAATGACAAAATTACCCTTAATATACTGGGAAGGGATGTTACAGGCATCGTCAAGAACTTTAGAGAGGTTGATTATCGCGATATTTCTGTTAATTTTGCAATTATTATCAATAAAGCTTTTGCTAATAAGCTTCCTTATGAATACATAGGAACACTTAAATCCGAACTATCCGCTGATGACATTCTTTCTAGTGTTGTTGAAAGATTTCCTAATGTTTCTGCTATAAAAGTTGACAGAATTTTGTCTCAGGTTAGTGGTGTACTGAATAAGATATTTATAGCAGTAACTGGTATATCTTTAATTGTTATTATTATTGGACTGATTGTAATTGTCAGCGCCGTCATGGTACAAACAACATTCAGAAGATACAATAATTTAATTTATAAAATACTTGGGGTGGACTTTCCAACGATATTAAAGGCAATGACAATGGAGTTTGCTATTATCTACTTTACGTTGATCTTTTTTGCACTCTCAGTTGCAGTTATAGGCTCATATCTTATAGTAGAAAATACGCTTCAATTGACGTGGCAATTCGATTTTGATCTGACACTTTGGATTCTATTATCAACTGCAATAGTCTCCTTTATTCTCATCTTGATGGCTAATCGAAGCATCTTTAGTCCAAAAGTTTATCCCCTTATTCGTAATGAGTAATTTTAGATATTGAGACTTGTTGAGGGTCTAAAGTAACTTATTGAAGTGATAGGAGCTTTTGGTTTAGACTAGCTACTTTTTCCTTTAAGTCGCTAATCTTTGAGTTGTTTTCGATAACATCAGTTGGAAGATAGTCATTAAGTTGTAGGCGCTGTTCGCGACTAGCTTGAGCCATAAGCATTACTTCTGCTTTTTCTTTATCAATATTTTCTCTAGACATTAAACGAGATAACTGGCTTTCGATTTCACAGTCAACTACTATAGCTCTATCGAATGGCTCCCATAGATTTTTTTCTACTAGAAGCGGAATTACAATAACTATAACTCCTTCTTGGCATTCATCCATCGAGGCTTTCATTTTTTGTAATATCTTTGGATGCAATATTTGTTCAATGATTGCTCTATTGCGACCTTTTTTATAGAGTTCATCTCGAAGGTGTTTTCGATTAAGAGTTCCATCGGTTAATAAAATGGATTCGCCAAAAATTTCTATTAGTTCCTTGAGTCCCTCTGTCCCAGGAAGTACTACTTCTCGTGCTATAACATCTAGGTCAACGATATGGCAACCATGAATTTCTAGTAAGTCACTTACCAGCGTTTTTCCTGAAGCTATGCCTCCTGTTAGTGCAACTTTAAGGGTTTTATTCGCCATTAAAATAAAAATAAGATAATAGAATTAACTAAATTTTATATTGAAATTTAGGCAACTATGTATGAATGACGTTAATCTGCAGCTTATTTGCTTTATTAGCTTGACTTTTTACTGAAAAATTTCGATAATAGGCCCTCTTTTTGGTTATGTAGCTCAGCTGGTTAGAGCACAGCATTCATAATGCTGGGGTCG